>JBAXYB010000087.1:0-12515 GCA_037127585.1 Verrucomicrobiota bacterium | reverse complement strand
CCTCCATAATATCAGGGCGGCGGAGGTTCACACGCGGCGGTTTGGCGACTGGTGCATCGGGACTCATAAGTCATGATTACTAACGCAAATTCACCCCTGAATCAAACACGGAAAAAGCGGCAACAGACACCGGTGTAGCCGCGAGCGCCAGCGAGCGGGGTTGGTGGGCTGGGAATCCACTCGCTGGCGCTCGTGGCTACGTGGTCCTGCAGACCGGCGGAGGCGGAAGTACGAAATCGCGATACCGAGCGGGATCGCCCGTCTGACCGGCTTCGGCGGCTTTGATGAGGTTGTAAGTCTCGCGGGCGGTGACGTAGTGGAGTTTCACCGGCAACTGCGCCAGCGCCTCGTGCAGCTTGCCGTCCAACGCCGCGGCGAAGTTGCGCTCCTGACAGCCGTGGGTGTGGACCTTCACGAAAATCCAGTCGGGCTTACCGGCGACGCTGATCCGCTGCTTGAGCCACAGCCGGGCGCGTTCGAGTGAAGCCGGCGCGTAACCGGCGACATCCGCGTTCTCAATCTTGCGGCGGCGCCAATTCAACGCCAGCGGCCCTTGCACGATCAGCAAATCGCCGGTCGCCTGTCCGCCCACGCGCACATCCGCGCCGGTATCGTGCGACTTCGGCTTCTGCGGATCATCGGTCGCGTAATAGATCGAGTTGACCTTCCGGGTCTGCGTGTCGCTCGGGGCGCTCGGTAAAGTGAAATCGGCGTAGCAACCGGTTTCCTTGAGCACGAGCAGCTCATTGTTCACGCCGCACCAATCGCCGTCGTGCCGGGAATTATCGAGACACCAATTCCCGTGGATAAAGCCGTACCGGTCCAGAGACAGGAAGCCGTGGGACTTCAGCTTGGTTTTGAAATCGAGCAGGCCGGCGCGCAGATTTTCCGCCGTGTCGTTCCGGTGATGGAGGTGAATCTCGACTTCGCCAAAGCCTTGCCGGCAGAGCGATGCGAGGTCGTCCAGAAACTCGGGCCGGTATTCTTCAGCAGGGTAGAAAAATGAATGTTGCGGCGGCTTGCCGTCCACGTCGCGGAAGCGGGCGAGTTTGGGATAGTTGTCGAGCCAATGCTGGACGCGCGATTTTCCGTGGCCGGCATTCCAGAGCGGTTCGTAGTGATCAACGAAGCAAAAGAACAGGTGGGTCGGCGAGACGAAAGCGCCCCGCTTGCGCGAGGCGAGGTAGCCCGGTAACCATTGATAGATGTTACGAAGCACGGTGGGCTTTCTGCGTCCACGTCGCTTGTTGCCGGCCGGTGACGCATTTGTAGAATCCAATCAGCAACGCGACGTTGCTGCCGACGAAGTAGTAGGGGACGCGCAGCAGTTTCGCGAGGAGGTTTTTTTGTTTCGAGAAGAATTTGCCGATGCCGGCGGCGAGATAGAACGTGAGTTGGGCATAGAACAGCCACCGGTATTGCGGGAGTAGTGCGTTTGTGATGAAGACGATTACGAGGAGGAACGGGGCAAACCAACGCAAGACTTTGTGCGACCAGAAGGCGAAAGCGATCCAGCCTTTCCACGGCAGGAGCAGTTGCCGGCATTCGACGAGCGCCCGGTAATCGCCGGTGCCGATGCGGATCTTACGGCGGAACTCGGCTTCGACGTACGGCGAAGCTTCTTCATTGGCAACGGCACCGGCTTCATACACGCCCCGGTAGCCGTGGATGTAGACGCTGACCGGCCAGATGAAGTCGTCGATCTGAATCACGTTGGATTTGAGTGGGCGAAAGAGCTCTTTGCGCAATGTGTAGATGCCGCCGTTCGCGCCGAGCACGACGCCGAGATCGTTTTCGCGTTGTTTGAGCAAGGTTTCGTAGCGCCAGTAGGAATCATCCGTGTTCACGCCGGTCGCGCTGGTGAGGATGAGCCGACCGCTGACCGAACCGACTTTGGGATCGGCGAAGTGCCGGCACATTTTGCGCATGGCGTCGGGCGCGTAGAAGGTATTGGCGTCGGTGAACGCGATGATGTCGCCTTGGGCCTGTGGGACGAGAGTGTTAATGACGGCGGTTTTGCCTTGGTGGGTGTCGAACGGGAAAAAGCGGATGCGCGGGTTGCGCGCCATTCTTTCTTGGATGATCGCGCGGGTCCGGTCGGTTGAACAATCGTCGCCGAGCAACAATTCGCAGTTCGGATAATCCAGCGCTTCGAAGTTGTCGATGCGTTCGGCGATCAACTTCTCCTCGTTGTGCAACGAGATCACCAGCGAGACGGCTGGCGTGTGTTGGTCGTCGGCGCGGGGTGACCGGCGGAAGAGCGGGCCGATGAGGGTGACGAGCACGAAGTAGCCCGCGTACGTGTACGCCAACAATCCGAGTGCGACGAGAAAGGCGATCTGCATTCTATCGGCGGTGTTGCTCGTACCAGGCGATGGTCCTTTTTAGACCCTCTTCGAAAGGTGTACCGGCGCGGAAACCGAATTCTTGTTGGGCGCGGGTCGTATCGAGACACCGGCGAGGTTGGCCATCGGGCTTGGTCGCGTCCCAGCGAATTTCACCACGGAAGTTCGTTAGCTTCACGATGAGTTCGACGAGCGTCTTGATCGAGATTTCCTGACCGGCACCGAGGTTGACCGGGTCGGGTTTGTTGTATCGCTCCGCGGCGAGCAGGATGCCTTCGACACAGTCGTCGACGTAGAGGAATTCGCGCGTGGCGGTGCCGGTGCCCCAGCATTCGATGAATTTCGCGCCGCTGTCACGGGCATCGACGCATTTCTTGATCAAGGCCGGGATGACGTGCGAGGACGACGGATCAAAGTTGTCGCGCGGGCCGTAGAGATTGACCGGGAGGACGAAGACGCCGTTGAGTCCATACTCCTGCCGGTACGCTTGGAGTTGGACCATCAGCGCTTTTTTGGCGACACCGTATGGCGCGTTGGTTTCTTCGGGGTAACCAATCCAGAGATCGTCTTCCTTGAAGGGAACGGGTGTGAATTTCGGGTAGGCGCAGATCGTGCCGGCGACGACGATTTTCTGGAGATTGAATTGCCGGGCTTGCTCGATCAACTCGATGCCCATGATGGCGTTTTCGTAGAAGAACTTGCCAGGGTGTTCCCGGTTCGCGCCGATGCCGCCGACGACGGCGGCAAGATGAATCACCAATGTGGGTTTGGTCTTCTCCAACAATTGCCGGATGGCGTGCCGGTCGCGCAGGTCGCAGTCTTTGCTGCGCGGTACGAACACGTCCCGGCAACCACGCGCCCGCAAAGCCTCGACGACGTGCGAACCGAGAAAGCCAGCGCCGCCGGTAACAATGACTCGTTGGTCGCTCCAGAAGCTCATGTTGTGACTCGCGCCACTTTGCCGCCGAGTTTATCGGCGAGGAGTTTCACGTCGGCGTCGACCATCAACTCCGCGAGTTCCTTAAACTTCGTCTTCGGTTTCCAGCCCAGCACGCGTTTGGCTTTCGCTGGGTCGCCGATGAGGATGTCCACCTCGGCGGGGCGCAGGTAGCGCTTGTCGAAGTCGACGTACTTCTCCCAGTCCAAACCGACGCGACCGAAGGCCACTTCGCAGAATTCCCGGATCGTGTGCGTCGCGCCGGTCGCGATAACGTAATCATCGGGCTTGTCTTGTTGGAGCATCAACCACATCGCTTCGACGTATTCCTTCGCGTAACCCCAGTCGCGTTTCGAGTCGAGGTTGCCGAGGTAGAGTTTGTCCTGTAAGCCGGCTTTGATGTAGGCGACCGCGCGGGTGATCTTGCGCGTCACGAAAGTTTCGCCGCGCCGGGGGGATTCGTGGTTGAAGAGGATGCCGTTGGACGCGTGCAAGCCGTAGCTCTCCCGGTAGTTGACCGTCGCCCAGTACGCAAACACCTTCGCGCAACCGTACGGACTGCGCGGATGAAACGGGGTCGTTTCCTTTTGCGGAATCTCGGCGACCAAACCGTACATCTCGCTCGACGACGCCTGATAGAAACGCGAGGGCACGCCGGTTTCTCGGATCGCTTCCAAAATCCGAATCGTACCCACGCCGGAAATGTCCGCCGTATACTCTGGGATGTCGAAGCTGACGCGCACATGACTCTGCGCGGCGAGATGATAAATTTCGTCCGGCTTCAAATCGTACAACAGCTTCACCAGATTCACCGAATCGCTCAAGTCGCCGTAGTGCAAGTGCAGTTTCACGCCCGGCCCATGCGAATCCTGATACAGATGGTCGATGCGTTCCGTATTGAAGGTCGAGGCGCGGCGGATGATGCCGTGCACCTCGTAGCCTTTGTTCAACAACAACTCGGCAAGGTACGACCCGTCTTGTCCGGTGATACCGGTGATCAATGCTTTTTTCATGAGAATCTCAGGATGGTTTCGACGACGTATTCGAGTTGGTCCGTTGCCAACTCCGGGAAGACTGGCAAGGACAACGATTCCGCGGCCGCGAGTTCGGCGTTCGGAAACTCACCGGCGCGATAGCCGAGATACTGGAAACAGGTCTGTAAATGCAAGGGGACCGGATAGTAAATTTCCGAACCGACCCCGGCCTTGCTCAAATGTTCGCGCAACGCATCCCGGCGCGGCGAGCGGATCGTGTACTGGTTGTAAATGTGGGAGCAGTCAGGGGCGCACCACGGCGTCTGCACATTCCGCAACTTCGCCGTGTAAAACGCGGCATTCCGTTGCCGGGCCTGCGTCCAAGCGTCGAGGTGTTTTAGTTTCACGAGCAGCACGGCAGCTTGCAACGTATCGAGCCGGCCATTCATGCCGACTTCATCGTGGTAATACTTTCGTTCCGAGCCGTGGACGCGGAGCGACCGGAGCCGGGCGGCGAGTTTGTCGTCGTTGGTCGTCAACGCGCCGCCATCGCCGGCACCGCCGAGGTTTTTCGTGGGAAAGAAACTGAACGTCCCAATCGTGCCCATCGTTCCAGCTTGCCGTCCTTTGTACCTCGCGCCGATTGCCTGCGCGGCGTCCTCAATGACCGGGATGCCGAACTTGAGCAGCGCCTCCATGTCGGCGCACTGGCCAAACAAGTGGACCGGCAAGATCGCTTTCGTGCGCGGCGTGATTTTGATTTGCGCGGGATCGATGTTGAGAGTCTTGGGATCGATATCGACAAATACCGGCTTCGCGCCCAACCGGGCAATCGCCCCAGCCGTCGCGAAGAACGTATGCGTCGGCGCGATCACCTCGTCGCCGTGTCCGACATCGAGCGCCATTAACGCCAACAACAGCGCATCCGAGCCTGACGAACACGCGATGGCGTGTTTTGCCCCGGTAAACTTCGCCAGCGCCGTTTCAAGTTCGGTGATCTCCGGTCCGAGAATATACCGGGTTTCGCGCATGACCTTGAGCACGGCGGCTTCAAGTTCCGCCTGCAAAGCCGCATACTGCGGACGCAAATCAAAAAATGGGACGTTCACGTTTCAGCCCTTCTTCTACACCAACGCGCGGTTTCCAACCGAGAACTTTTTCCGCCGCCGAACAATCAAAAGCAATCGGCGCGAGCGCGGACTTCAGCCGGTACCGCGTCAGTGGCGCGCGCTTCTTCAGCAGCAACTCCGCCGTCCACGCCAGCAAGTAAACGATAGGGTACGGCAGCTTCATAGCGCCCGGCGCGAGTTGTTCCTGCGTGACCTGGGCCGAATCCACGATGTGAAAAATTCCGACCTTATCCGTGGCGAGTAAGATTGCGTCAACCACATCGTCGACATGCACCAGCGGCAACACCAGCTTCCCGCTCCCAAGAATCACCAACCGCTTGCCCACTCGTTGCGCCACCGCGCCCGTCAATGCCGGCGCGCCCGGCCCGAACACCTGACCGGGCCGCAAAATCACGGCCGGTACCCCCGACTCGCGCACCAAGTTCTCCGCCGCCAACTTTGTCTGCGTGTACGCGCCCCGTTCGTTCGCGCGCGTTTCGAGCGGCCAATCTTCCTTCATCGTCACACCCGGCTTCGCCGCCGCCGCGTGCAACACACTCAGCGAACTCACGTACACCAGTTTCCCGACGTGATGCCGGCGCATGCTGTCGAGAATGTTCTTCGTCCCGACGACCGTGCCGCGCTCGAAGTCCTCGCGGCACCCACTCATCGCAGCGCCGACGTGATACACCAACTGCGTCCCGGCCACCGCGCGGTCCACGGCTTCGGGATCGCCGAGATCGCCAATGATAACTTCCACGCGCGGGTCTACCGGTATTTCACGCCGGACAAACACGCGGATCCGGTCATGCTGTTCGAGCAAGCGTTTCAACAGATGCCGGCCGATGAAACCACCGGCCCCCGTCACCAACACGGGCGCCGTCA
This sequence comes from Verrucomicrobiota bacterium, assembly GCA_037127585.1. Taxonomy (GTDB): domain Bacteria; phylum Verrucomicrobiota; class Verrucomicrobiia; order Palsa-1439; family Palsa-1439; genus CAINDI01. Next base: position 6,265 of record JBAXYB010000087.1, on the reverse strand, counting down.
GCTTTGGCAACGGCTGGCGCTTCGCCTCGTCCGCCGGTCGCGCCACGCGCTCCGTCCATTCCACGACTTGCCGGGCGTCCGCGAGACTCACAATCGCGCGCGGGTTGGCGTAGAAGTCGGCGATGAACATTTGAAGGCCGTGATACGACATAAGTTGGCCGCGCACGAAACGCACGACGTTCTGCCGGACTTGCCGGCAGATGGCCTTGCCTTCGCCGCGCGCGTTCAACACCCGCTCGATGGCTTTCGGGAAACGCGTATTCTTCCGGCACGTCACAAACATCGAAAACAAGTCCGCCCGGATCGTACCTTTCGTGCCTTGAATGAAAAGCTGGTTCTGAATTGGCTTCACGTTCCACGAAAGTTGAATCTGGCCGGTGCCTTTCGCGCAGCGGACGAGCGCGCGCCATTCGTCGTACCGGATATTTGGATCGGCGCTCAACTTGCCGGCACTGCGGAACTGGCCTTGCACGTCTTCGATGTTGCCGAGGAACGCCTGCATCAAATACAGCGCATGCACGCCGAGGTCGCGGAACGGATACCCGCCGTCCCGATATTGCGGCGGCAACTGTCCGCCGAGATAGGGCGGATAATCCGAACTGCGGAAATAATCCACGGTGAGAATGTCGCCAATCGAGTCCACGTGATCGAGTGCCTGCATCACGAATGGATCGCGCAACAGCGAATGATTAACGCAGACAATCCGGTCACCCGCCGCCGCCGCGATCCGGTCGCAGTCTTCCACGCTCGTGGCCAGTGGTTTTTCCACGAGCACATGACAACCGTTCTGCAATGCCTCGATGGTCAACGCCGCATGTGAGGCCGGCGGCGTCAGAATGTGAACGAAGTCCACACCGGCCGCGTAGAGTTCTTTGGTAGAAGCAAAAGCCCGGCAACCTGTCGCTTGGGCGCGCGCCAGATCGAGGTCGCAAACGCCGGTAATGGCCACATCCGGCAATCGTTGAAGCGCTTTGATGTGGAACTGGCTGACGTAGCCAGCGCCGATGAGGCCGACGCGTTTCATGGTTTCTGGCCGACGAAATCGACCGAGGTGCAGGCGAGTTGTTCCGGGGGATACTGCTGAAATTCCGGCGCGAGTTTCAACGCCGGTAGTTTCGCCAGCAAGTCGGGCCGGGGTTTGTGTTTGGCGAGCACCGTTTTCAAACCGGCTTGTTCACTGAGTTCGATGAAATCTTGGGGGCGCATCCGGTTTTGATACTGCAGGTCGTTGTTCCAGAATTGCCAGTCCTTTTCGGTGAACTGGTAGTAATTCATGAACGTGATGGACTTGTCGAAATACGCGTAGTGATCCGCGCAATTGACGCTGTGAATCGAGAGTCCGCCCGGCCGCAACACCCGTTCGGCCTCCTGCATCATCAACCGAATCACGCCGCGCGGCACATGTTCGAGGACGCTATTCGAGAAGACAACATCGATGCTGTTGTCCGGCAATTTGCTCGTGGTCGCGTCAGCCGGCGCGCGATAGTCGAACGGGACGCGTTGCGCGTAGGCCGCCCGGACTTCGGCGAGAGGCCGGCCCGTCGCGGCGATGGCCGGCAGATGCGCTTCGAGCGCGCGCCACATCCGCTCCGTGAGTCGCGCGTTCAAGTGGCGTTCCAAATCGTAGCTGATGACCTCCGTCGCGCCGGCGAGTTGAAAGCAAACCGGCAAGGTCGGATACCAGCCCGTGCCGATTTCCATGTAGCGCTGGCCGGCAACGGGGACGCCGAGTTCGCGCATGTGGCCGGCGAGCACGACCCAGTCGCAATTCACTTTTGTCGCGACATTCTGCTCGAAGTTACGCAAGCCGCCGACGGTGCGTTGCAGTGCGTCGTTGAGCGCCAAGCCGCCCGGTACCGCGGCGAGCGTCTTCTGAACAACGCCTTTGATGCGCCAGTTCATGCCGCAAGAATGCGTTCGATCTCCGCGACCCGCGCGGTCCACGATTCGGCACGGACGGATTCCCGGTAATCGGTTTTATCGAGAAGCGCCTCTTCGATCTTCGCGACGAATTCTGCCGGTGACTTGGCGAGTCGGACCGGCAGCGAACGCACTTCCGGCAAGTCCACGCTGACGACTGGCAAACCGGCCGCCAGATATTCACGGAGTTTGAGTGGGTTGACCGATTGCATCCGCGGATCGGAAAGTTTGTACGGAATGATCCCGACCGCAAACCCCCGGCAATACGCCGGCAAGTCTTCGTACGGACGCGGCCCGAGGATGTGGATGTTGGGGAGTTGGAGTTTCGAGATGTCGGTCATGATCTTGCCGATGAGGACGAATGACCACTGCGGCCGCAGCTTGGCCATACCGGCGATGAGGTCTTGGTCGACCCAGTCGTAGAGGTTGCCGTAGAAACCGATGACGGGTTTTGCCGGTAAGTCAGACGCGACGGGGCCGGGCGCGGCGAAGAGGTCGAAGTTGACGCCGTGGGGGATCAAGTGCGCGCCGGGATGTTTGCTTAAGAGTTTCTGTGAGACGACGAAGACGGCGTTGGCTTTCGCGAGCAGTTCGCGTTCTTTGGCGAGGATGAAGGCGGCGTTCAAGTGCGTGAACTGCGACCATTCATCGACGCAGTAGTAGATGACTTTCGATTCGCCAAATTCGCCCACGTAATCGACGGCGTTGGGCGGGAAGATCCAGAGGTGCGGTTGCCGGAAGCCCCACCGGCGCGCGGCGCGACGGACGAGAGCGCTGGTGAGCCAGCGGTTGAAGCGTTGCGCGAATCGGGAACGCGGGAAGGGGAGCACGACCGGCGTGAGGACGCGGAGCCGGTCGTGGACGATCTGGATGCCGGCAAACCAACTGCGGATTTTGCGGACGATCTTTTTGAGGTCATTGGCCGAGCCGAGATTCGGTGCGCGCGTGGCGATGGAATTGACCCAGAGGACGCGGTGCCGCTTGGCGAGTTCTTCCATGACGTGGTTGTTGGACGTCTTGGGTTCATTCCAATCTTTGCAGAACGCGATGATGTCACTCATGCGGCAGCTTGCAGAATCTTGTGAAGGCGTTCGGCGTTCACATTCCAGTCGAACTGCGTGGCGTGCCGGCGAATCGCGGCGGAGTCCCATTTCGTTCGGAGCGCACGTGTCAGGGCGTCGGCGAACGAGGTTGGGTTTTGCGGTTCGGCGAGGAGACCGGTTTGTTCCGTGACAATTTCCGGGATGCCGCCGACGCGGGTGGCAACCACCGGCAAGCCGCAGGCGAACGCTTCGAGCGCGGCATTGGGGACGCCTTCCATGTGACTCGGGAGACAGAGGAGGTCGGCGCGCGCCATTTCGGTCGGGACTTCGGCCGGTTTCTTCCAGCCGAGCCAAACGACATCCAGACCGGCGGCGAGGTGCCGGAGTTCGTCGCGTTGGGCGCCGTCACCGACGACGTGGAGGCGGACCGGCGTTTTGAGCAAGGGGATGGCGCGAAGTAAATCAGCGACGCCTTTTTCCGAGGAGAGCCGGCCGACGTAGAGCAAAATGGGTTTGTCTTGCCGGGGTGCGCGCGGCGCGGGTGTGACATCGACGCCGTTGTAGAGAACGGTGATCTTTTCGGCCGGGACTTGGTGGTCGATGAGCAATTGCCGGAGCGCCTGGCTGCGGACGGTGATCGCTTTGGCTTGGGCGAGCATGCGGAGGATTTGGCGGCGGCGGATCCGCATTTTCAGATACCAATTGGCATCACTGCCGGAGATGGAGACGACGAAGGGGACGCGGAGTTTGCGCGCAACGTCGGCGATGCCGCAGGCGTCGGGGTAGGCCCAGTTGACGTAAATGATGTCGAAGGGAAACTGTTCGCGGATGCGACGGATGGGGCCGAGAGCGGAGAGGCCGTAGAACCACGGGTTCAAGGTGCGACCGATTTTGGGGAGGTAAAAGTTGCGCGAGTGATGGACGGTGAGGCCCGCGATGGTTTCGGTTGCCGGTAAAGGTTCAGGCGGGGCGAACCGGCCTTTGATGAAGAACCAGTCGTACGGCGCGAGGACGCGGACTTCGCAGAGTTGTGCGAGGTGACGCATCTGGTGGAGGTTGAAGACGCCTCGGGCTGGTTCGAAGCGGTTGGGGAAGAGATTGGAGACGAACAGGACTTTCACACGAACTTGATCTTGCGCATTGCGAATACGCACATCTGCAACAACAGCCACCCATGCTGAAAGCGGCTGATTTGAGTCGTACCGTAAGTGCGCTCCCGGTAGTGGATCGGGATTTCAACGATCTTCAAATTAAGTTTCGCGGCCCCGAAGATCAGATCGAAGTCGCCGAACGGATCGAAATCGCCAAAGTACGCGCGATTCGCCGCGACTTGATCGTAGTCCGACCGGTAGAGAACTTTCGTCCCGCAGAGCGTGTCCTTGAAGCGTTGTTCGAGGAGAAAGCTAAACGCGAAGCTGAAGAATTTGTTCCCCAGCATGTTCAGGAACCGCATCGCTTCTTTGTCCATCGGATAAACGAGCCGCGAACCGTGAATGAAGTCACCATGACCGGTGACAAGCGCATCGTAGAATTTTGGGAGTTCTTCCGGCTCGACCGTCAAGTCGGCGTCCAGAATCATCAGGATGTCGCCCTTGGCAGCGGCAAATCCCTTTCGGACGGCGTCGCCTTTGCCGCGGCCGGTGCCCTGCAGAATCAGCCGCGCATCAACTTCGGGATGCGCCGCGATCACGCGCTGAATCTCCGCGGCGGTGTTGTCGGAGGAGTTGCCTTCGACAAAGATGATTTCCGTATGCGCCCCCATTTTTGGCGTGCGGCGCACGGCTGCTTCGATATTGCCGGCTTCGTTGCGGGCCGGGATGATGACGGACACGGTGGGCTTCTTCGCTGACGGTTGCGGTTTGGGCCGGGCGACGATCATCATCACCAAGGCGAAATGCCGAAAGACCGGTAAGTTCACCAACCACCGATTGCACAGCGGAGTCAACAATGGGATGTTGACCGGGAGGAGTACGCGCGAGTTATGGCGGATGACTTCATAGCCGGCGAGGTCGAGCAGATTTTCTATGTCGGCTCCGCCGAGCCAGTTGACGGCCGGTTGCCGGGCTTTGAGACCGAGGGTTTCGCCCGCGCGCAGGATCGGTTGCCAGAGCGCATTGTAGGACGAAATGATGATCCGGGTCCGTGAGTGACATACCCGTTGCAGACGTTGCAGTGCGTTCTGCACGTCGTGCAGGTAGCTGATCACGTCGGACAAGATGACGTAATCAAATTTTTCATCCAGCGCCAGAGTCTCTACGTCGCCGACCAGAAACTTGAGGTGCGGGTACTTTTCATTAGCGAGGCGAACCATGTTGGGGCTCAGGTCCAGCCCGACGCCCCGGCTGGGCTGCAGCGCGGCCAACAACTGGCCGGTGCCCGAGCCGATCTCCAGCACTGATTTACCGGGGGAGATGTGGAGCGCAAATTGATGAGCCAGTTGCCGGTGGTAGTAGCTGTTGCGCGTCAACCATTGGTCGCGTTCCGCGGCGTGGGCGTCGAAGTGGCTGATTAACTTTTCTTTGATCATGCTGTCTTTTCTAGTACTGCAAATATCCGTAGCGACACAAATCGATTTTGAAATAACCGGCACTGCTCCAGTTGATGCAAGCCCATCAATACCGGCCCCGGCAACAGTGACCGGTACGAAAACCCGCCGCAGAGTGGATAGGCTAAAAATTCCATGTGACGGAGGATGACGACTTTGAACGGCAGTCGCGCCCGGTTGCGTTCGGACAAGACAAGCTGGGGAATGGCGGCATTGCCATCCCACGCTTCCTTGGTGGCAGTCGTTTCTTCGAAGGCAAAGTCCACCCGTTCGTGATGGAGATACCGGTACACGAAGCCGCCCCACCACGAGACAAACGGTTCCACCAACACGACCCGCCCGCCGACCGGTACGACCTGGGCCGCGTGCTGGAGGAATCCGAAGGGCCGCGCAAAATGATGGAGTGCGTCAATCATTACGATGTTCGCCACTCGGCCGGTCTGAAAAGGCAGCCGCAATGCGTCGGCTTGAACGTCGACAAACTTGCCGGGGAGGATGTCGAGCGTGCAACACCGGCGGCCTCGGGTGGTAAGCCACCGTTTGAAATTGCCAGTGCCAGAGCCCACTTCGACAATCGTTCCCGGTTGGAGCGCGGTGAAAATCTGTTGGTACCAGGTTTCGTAGAGTTGCCGGAGAATGCGTTTCCGATCCCAGACTTGTTCGTAGGCGGCCAGGAGTCGGGCTTCATTGCCATTACCCCAGGCCGGTTTGACTTCGGGATTGAGCAGGAAGTTCATGGCTTGTTGCGGAGCACGAC
>JBAXYB010000086.1:0-12593 GCA_037127585.1 Verrucomicrobiota bacterium | reverse complement strand
TCGCCGTCGGAATCGGTTTGGTTGGTGCCGTAGAGGTTGAACGTGACTTGTTTGACGGCGCGATTGGTCAGGCCGGCGTTGACGGCGACGGCTTCGAAGAAATGGGTGCCGTTGACGAACGCGCCCCAGAGCCGGTTGGTCGCGCCCCCGAGGATGTAGCGGCCGTCGAAGACATTGGCGCCGCCGGACAGCGGCAACTCGAACCCGTCCCAGTACATTTTCAATGTCGAGCCGCCGGTCGCGGTGATGGTGCTGGTGAAGAATGGCAGTTCGATCCGGTTGGGGTTGTTGCCGGTGTTGGCGAAAGCGAGGGCAACGGTCGGGCCGGCGGTGTCGACGGTGAAGGTGCGGGTGACGTTGGTGCTGTTGATGACGCTGCGCGGGTTGTTCCAGTCGGACTCGAACGCGCGAACGTCGATGGTGTGGCTGCCGGCGGTGAGATTGGTGAGCGCAAATTTCCAGAGGCCTTTCGTGGATTCGATGGCGCTCGCGTACGGGCCGCCATCGACGCGGACTTAAAGGCTCGACGCGGTCCGGTCGGTGTTGGTGATGACGGCGACGATGTCGCCATCGACGGTGGCGCCGTTGGGCGGGTTGACGATGTTGAGGGCGGGGCCGGTGCGGTCGACGTAGATGGCGGTTTGGAAAGTTTGGAAGAGAGCCGGGAAGCCGCCGGGCCGGCTGTTGAAGACGCGGGCTTTGATGAGGTGGAGACCTTCGGGGACGTTGGTGAGCGTGGCGGTGAGCCGCCAGTGGTTGCCGCCGAGGTCGGTGGCCTGTTGGAAGCCGCCGGAGACGAGGGTGTTGTTGGTGAGGAATGTCGCGGTGCTGTTGACCTTGAGCCCCTGGCCCCATTTGACGAGGACGTTGTCGACGGTGCCGCCGGCGGGGTTGTTGAAGTAGACGTCGATGTCGACGACGTCGTTGGTGGCGCGCGCAACTTGGCGGAATTTGTTGGTGGTGAGCGCGCCGCCCGGGATGATCCAGTTCATCATTGGCGCGGTGCCGTTGTTGAAGCGGATCGGGGCGCCGCTGGCGGAGGCGTTGTAGGGTGCGTAGCAAACCCACCCCTGGCCGTTGTTGCCGGCAGGAATGGTGAGGTTGACGGTGCCGCCGCCGCCGACGGTGATGTCGGTCAGATTGAGGCCGGTGTAATCGTGGAGGACGGTGCCGGCGGCGAATGCGGTTTGCACGCCGTTGCGGGTTTGCGAACTGCCGGAGTCGTTGAGACCGACGAGGAGCAACCCTTCGTTGGTGTCGGGCGAGGCATTGCTGTTGAGGTCGTCGTAGCGCTCGTAGACAAAGAAATTGCCTTCCGTCCAGCGGTTCCATTCCCGGCCGCGGGCGAATTGGTTGTGGATGTAGACGAGATTCGGCAACGCATTATTACTGTAGTCACCGAGTGCGCCGCCGTGGCCGATCTTGAGCCAGGTTTTCACGTTCACGTCATTGCCGCTGAGATTGTTGCCGGTGAAATACACGACCGGTAAGCCGATGTGGGTGAGGATGTAGGCGTAGGCCAGTTCGAGTTTGGCCGGGGGAGCTTCGTCGTGACTCTGACAAAACAAAATGCCTTCCGCTTCCGAAAATCCAGACGCGCCGGCCAGAGCGCTGAGGTCGCCATTGTTGAATGCCGGAATGATGAGACCGCTTTTGCGCGGGAAATCGAGGTACCGGAGTTTCACGCCTTGGCCGCCGAAGTTGCGCCAGTAGTCGACTTCGCTGACGCTGCCGATAAAGAACTCACCGAAGATCAGTGCGTTTTTCCGGTTGATGTAATTTTTGTAGAGATCGGAATACTCATCGGGCGTCGAGTACCCGCGCCGGTTTTGAAAGTTCCATTGCACCTCGTGGAGAAATCCGCTGCCCGGTAGGCCGAGAAAATCCGCGATGCAATGTTTCGGGGCGTCGAGCCGGACACCGTCGAAATCCATGGCGTAGCCGAGCCAGTTGATCCATCGGTTCATGTACCCGATGGTATTTTCGCTCGCGACATAGCCGAATGGATAATGCTCATCCCAACCCGGCTGCCGGCCAAACGACGGCTTAGTCCAGTAACTCGGCGAGCTGGTCGAGAAGCGGTTGTCGGCTTCCAACTGCAAATCCATCAAGCTGACCAGTTCCTCCTGAAAGGTCCGGCCAAAGCCGTTGTTGATCTCGCCGTAATTCGACATGCGGGGGGCGCGCTTGAAACCGCCGGGCTGGCCGCTGTCGAACCAGCCGTGAAAGTCATTGGGCTGAGTCCCCGGGTAAGTTCGATAATCAGGGCCGTTGCCGGAGTGGTTGAAGACGATGTCGGGATAGATTTTGATGTCGCAGCCATGCGCGTTGTCGGAGAGATTGCGGAGCGATCCGCGCGTGCCATACCGGGTGCCGAGGGAGCCGCGTTGCGGAATATCGCCGATGTCGAACCGATCGAAGCCGCTGTAACCGACGTTTCCGCCGCTGGCAAACTGGCCACCGGCGACCGGCGACTTCGATGGCGGCGGCACCCAGAGTCCTTCATAGCCGATCTCGGCAATCTCCGGCAGACGCTGGTAGATTTCATCCCAACTGGTCTCGAAATATTGCAGCATTACTTCGCCGTGGGCCGGCCGGCTCAGGGTGCCGGCAAGAGCGAATGCAACGAGGGCGGCGGTAACAAAGCGACGGGGCAGTGTTCGTAGATTCATAAGGTTTCCAATCCGAAAGCGGCAGGAAACTACTCCCGATTCCTGTGGTTAGTCAAGCGGTTTACTTTTTTGGTAAATCCACCAGATTTGACGACAAAAGAAATCGATTAAGCGCGGTTCAGATACTTGCCGGTGCGGGTATCAACTTCGATGATATCGCCGGGGTTGATGAAGATCGGGACGCCGACTTCAAAGCCACCTTCGACCGTGGCCGGCTTGGTGACGTTGTTCGCGGTGTCGCCGCGCACGCCGGGCGGGGCGTCGAGGACTTTGAGTTTCACCTTGGGCGGCAATTCGAGCTCGGCCGGTTTGCCTTCGACTTCCATCAACGTCACGCGGAGATTTTCGGTGAGATACCGGGCATTTTCGCCGACGAATTCCTCGACCAAGCATGTGTCTTCGTACGTCTCCGGATCCATGAAGTGGTAGCCGGTCTGATCCTTGTAGCTGTAATCGAGGTCGCGCGTGTTCATCGAGACGACTTCAATCGACTCGGTGGACGTGAAGCGGACATTGGACGTCTTGCCGGTTTTCAAGCTGCGGAGCGTGGCTTGGACAAACGCGCGCAGGTTGCCGGGCGTGCGGTGTTGCATTTCGAGCACGACGGTAACCCCGCCATTATATTTAATGGCCATTCCTTTGCGAAGATCGTTGGCGGACGGCATAACAATTAACCTCTTTCTACTTTCACATGATTTTGAACTTCGGCAGGTCTTGCGAATCCACAATCCCGACCGGACGGCCATTCTCATCGACAACGATCAAATCGTCAATCTGTCGTTGTTGAAAAATCTTCAAGGCTTCGACCGCCAGCGCGGTATGGCGGATGGTGATTGGGCGGGGCGTCATCACAGTTTTGACCGGCACAAGCATCACGCCGGTATCCCGCGCGATGTGCCGGCGGAAGTCGCCATCGGTAAACACGCCGGCCACGCGCCCCTTCTGGTTCACCACGCTAATCGTCCCCGACTTGGCTTTCGTCATCGCCAGCAACGCATCTTTCACGGTGGCCGTTTCGCGGATGACGGCGTTGCGGGTGCCGGTGCGCATGATGTCTTGAATGCGGACGAGCAGCGTCGAACCAATGGCGCCGCCCGGATGCAATTTGGCGTAATCGGTCTTTTTGAATCCGCGCGCATCGAGGACGCACATCGCCAACGCATCGGCCAAGGCGAGCATGGCGGTCGTGCTCGCCGTCGGCGCGAGATTGAATGGGCACGCTTCCTTTTTCACGTGCACATTCAACACCACGTCGCTGTGCCGGGCGATGGGCGATTGGGGAAAGCCGGTGACGGCAATGATGTTCACATCAAAGCGTTTGATCGCCGGCAAGATGCGGAGCAACTCCTCGGTCGCGCCCGAGTAGCTCAACGCCAGCACTGCATCGCCATCGCGAATGAGGCCGAGATCGCCGTGCAAGGCGTTCACGGCGTCCAGCACAACGCAAGTGGTGCCGGTGCTGGTGAACGTGGCGGCGATCTTGAGCCCGAGGTTGCCGGACTTGCCGACGCCGGTCACGATGAGTTTGCCGCGGTTGCGCAGGGTCGTGACGATGAGATCGACGGCGGCAGAGAAATTCCGATCGAGGCGCGCCCGCGTCTGACGCAGCGCATCGATTTCAATATCCAAGACAGTTTTGGCGCGTTTGACAAAGTCCATGGGGCTGACCTGAAGGCCGAGAATAGGTTAACGCCCTAGATTTGGCAAGGTGCGAGCCGGTCGCGTCGCGATTTCAGTTGCCGGGATGCCCCATCTGCTTATACTTTGCCCCGCTCGCAGGATTGCCGACGTGGCGGAACTGGCAGACGCGCTGGACTCAAAATCCAGTGCCCGCAAGGGCGTGTGGGTTCGATTCCCTCCGTCGGTACCACTTTTGGCGGGACGTAGCTCAGCTTGGCTAGAGCGCCTGGTTTGGGACCAGGAAGTCGCAGGTTCAAATCCTGTCGTCCCGACCATTTCGCCAGCGGCGTGGAAGTTGGTACACCCGGAAGGGAAACGTTCAAATCGTAGACGCCATAATCGAATGGCTTCGGAAGCTGTGGCAGCAACGAGAACTGTTTAATTCCATCACCTGAAGCCCACCCGCCGCTGCACCACCCAGCGCAGTTGCTGCAAAACATTCCCGGTATCGGGGAAACCACCGCGCACAAACTGTTGGCGGAAGTCCCGCTCTTGGGGCAGTACCGCAGTGCGCGGCAAGCGGCAGTCTACGCCGGCTTGAGCCCGCGCCAACGCGAGAGCGGCAGCAGTGTGCGCGGCAAAACGCGTCTGAGCAAGGTGGGCAACGCGACGGTGCGCCGGGCGCTGTACCTACCGGCGGTGGTTGCCGTGCAGGCCAATCCGTTGCTGCGGGTGTTTGCCCAGCGGCTGTTGGCGGCTGGGAAACCCAAGATGGCCGTCGTCGGCGCGGTGATGCGCAAGTTGCTGCATCAAGCACATGGAGTTCTCAAACACAACCGCCCCTTTGATCCAAATTATGCTCCCACCGCCTGACAACCAAGACGGTATCTACATCAGCGGGAGGCTATTCGCCGAAAGCGCGCTCGACGTCGCGGGTGTTGAAGACGGGGGCGGCGTATTGGTGCGTGCTTTCTTCGAGCGTCTGACTGAGTTGCTTCACGGTCTTGCCGGAGTAGAAGCGGACGAGGCCGAGCGTGGTCTGGTTGCCGAAGATGGTGACGAGGACGGCGTACTCGGAGACGTAGCACATGTAGATCTGGTAGTTCTCGCCTTGCTGATGCAACGCGGTGAATTCCGGTTCGCCAATCCGTAAGGCCAACTCTTTCGTGGCGGCAAAACTACCGGCGGCGAGGGCGGCGACGATGGTCATGTCGGCGGTCTCGGGGATGGTGCCGAGTTCGCTGAGGATCGAGCCGCCGCGCTCGATGACCATGGCGTAATTGGCTTCGGTTTTGTCGAGGTAATCTTCGAGGACGTCGAGAAGCCGGTTGGCCGTGTGGACTGTTAGAATGGGCGTCGATTGCATTGCCGTGCGCCTTTCGTTAGCGGTTACCGGCGCGTCGGCACGGAGCCGATGCCGGAGAGGGACGTGGTGCCGGGCGCGGTCGGGACGCGCGGGCTTTTCGTGGCGGCTTGTTCGTTGTCGCGCGCGAACTTCTGGAGCAATAAGCGCGAGACCGTGTTGAGGGTCTGGAAGACGCCGACGCCGGTGGAGGCGACGCCTTCGAAGCTCGGCACGCGGATGCGCCGGTTGTTGAGCACAAACTCGAGGTAGTGCTTGGGCGCGGGGTTGGGCATGTCGCGCTTGTTGTATTGGAGGACGTAGGGGATGTTGTCGAGGCTCGTGCCTTGCCGGGCCAGATTCTCCTGGAGATTTTTGAAGCTCTCGACGTTCTCTTCCATCTTGTCCCATTGCGAGTCGGCGACAAACACGACGCCGTCCACGCTGCGGAGCACGAGTTGCCGGGTGGCGTTGTAGATTACTTGGCCGGGGACGGTGTAGAGTTGGAACTTGGTCTTGAAGCCTTTGATCACGACGGCGCTCAACGGCAGGAAGTCGAAGAACAGCGTGCGATCAGCGGCGGTCGCGAGCGAGACGAGTTCGCCTTTATTCGTGTCGGTGACCTGACTGTGAATGTAGGCCAGGTTGGTGGTCTTGCCGCAGAGCGCGGGACCGTAGTAGACGACCTTGAACTGCACCTCTTTTTTTGCGTAGTTGATGATTGCCATGGCGGTTGCCTTTTAGACTGCGACCCGCTGACTGCTCAAGCGGGCGATCTCTTCACTGATGCGCTCACAGCGGCGGAGCAGCGCTTTGCTGTAGCGTTGGGCGTCGTGCACAATGATTAGATAAACGTCGCCAGCGCGGAAAATACTGAGCGGCTGGCTGTCGGTAAAGATGGTGAAGCGGCGGATCTGGCCGACTTTCAACTCGCGCGCATACCGGCCGACTTTCTTGAAGAGCTGCGGCGCGAACACGCTGATCGTATTCTGATCGAGGTGCGGCGGCAACTGGCCGGTGAGGAACAAGCCGTCGGACAGCGCGAGCATGCAGCCCTGGATGCCGGGGAGCTTGCCGGTGAGGCGGACGATTTCCTGCAGCGAAAGTTCGCCATCGTGATCGGCGCCGAGCAGGCGATTGAGTGCGCGAGCTTGGACGCCGGCCAGCGCGCGGAAAGTCTTGCGACCGATGCCGGGGACTTGCCGGAGTTCTTCGACGGAGTTGAAGCGGCCTTGGGCATTGCGGAAATCGATGATGCGTTGCGCCAGCGCGCGGCCGACGCCTTCGAGGGTCATCAAGTCTTCGACGGTGCAGCGGTTGAGATCGACGAGCAACTTGCGCTCATCCTGCGGGGCCGGCGTGGCCGTGGTCGCGGTGACGATGGGGAAGTCGGCATCATCGTCATCGGCGAGATCGCCATCGGCGTAGGCCGGGTCGGCGACGGGGGCAACTTCGGCCACCGGTTCCGGCGCGACTTCTTCCACCACAGGCTCCGGCATGACAACGGCCGCGACCGGTTCAGGAACGACGACCGGCCCTGGCGCCGGTACGATTTCAACGACGGGCTCCGGTACGATTTCGGCAATCGGTTCGGGGACGACGACTGCGGCGACTGGTTCGGGAGTTTGCTCTTCGAAGACCGGCGCGGGGGCGGACTTCTCACTGAAGATGTCGAAACCTTCGTCGGCCAGCGCGGTGGTATCGACGTCGAGCGGCTCGGCGACCGGCGCGAGGGCGACCGGGGCGTTCTTTTCTTGGAACGGATCGGGGATGTCCATGTCATCGGCGGTTTCATCGCCAATGGATTCGCGGAGGTTGTCGGTGAAAACAGACGGCGGCAATTGCGGGATGATCTCGTCGAGCGGGAGCGGGGCCAGCAAGTTGTCGAGCGCCGGCATCGGGTCGGCTAGGATGTTGCGCGGCATGAGGGCGACGATGACGGAAACCGGTAAGCGCGCGGTGCCGGTGCGGAGCTGGGGAATGATCGGTTCGGTCGGCAGCAGGATGGATTCTTTGGCTTCGGCTTTGGCTTCGGCTTCGGCGCGGGAACAGTTGAGGACGTTTTCCGGCAGCATGCTGATAAGGGCTTTGAGACTGATGACGATGGATTCCGGCAAGTCGTGGCGCGGCCGCGGCGGGATGACGAGCGCGGAGGGCTCGGGAGCCGGTTGGACTTCGGCTTTTGGCTCGGGGGCCGGCTCGAGTTTGGGATCGTTCTTGATGCCTTTGAACGGATCGTCACCGACGCGGCGCATCGGCTGGGTGTCGGCGAGGGCGACCGGGTTGCTCTTCTGTTTGCGTTGCGCGGCGATCATTTCGTCGTTGATCAACGTGGGGAGTTGTTCGTCGACGGAAACGACGGAGTCGGGATTGGTATTGAGCAAGTCGGACGGAATCGCCGGGATGACTTCGTCGAGCGGGAGGACGACGCTTTGGGATTCGGGGTAGGGCGGGAGCGGGCTGCGGAGGACTTCGCTGGGGAAGTAGGCGAGCAGTTCGCTGAGTTTGATGCTGACTTTGCCGGTGGCGAGTTGGGGAAGGATGAGTTTGACCGGGATGTTGACGGTGGCGGTGGCGACAAGGGTGTGGCCCTGGGCGGAGTACACTTGCGTCGGGATTTGCGGGGAGATCGAGGAGATTTTGAGCGGCACCGTTGGCCCGGCCACTTTGACGACGGGCGTCGGGGCGGCGGCCAGCCCGGGTTTGTTGAGCCGGGGGTTGACCAGCGACGGGATCGCAATGCGCTGGGTCGCGGCCAGTTTATTTCCAGACGCCGGGGTCTTGATGGTGTTTCGCGCTTCGGTTTTTGTATTATTATTGAAGAATGGGAATCGCATTGGCGTTTCTCTCTTTCAGGGGATGTTTAAGCACGGCATGTGCCACGGGTCGTAGTGGGCGGGAGCGGCGGTGAGTTCTCTCAGCTTTGCGAGCCGAGGGTGGCCGGCGTGTACAAGAGTGGCCGGATTAATGGCCATCGCCGGTAACACGGAGTACCTCGTCCAAGGATGTTAGGCCGGCTTTGACTTTGGCAAACCCGGCTTTGGTGAGCGTCCGCATGCCTTCGCGGAGCGCGAGGTCGCGAATGACTTTGGCGCTGGAGTCGACGAGGATCTGTTCGCGCAGCGCTTCGCTGACGGAAAGAATTTCCAAGATCGCCAAGCGGCCGAGGAAGCCGGTTTCTTTGCAGCGCCCACAGCCGCGGCCTCGGAAAAATTGTTGGCCTTCAATTTCTTCGGGTTTGAGGCCGAGCCGGTGAATGACGTCGGCAGGGACTTGGAAGGCTTCTTTGCAGTGGGGACAGATTTTGCGCATCAACCGTTGCGCACAGATTAAGAGGACGGAGGAGCTGATCAAGAATGGTTCGATGCCCATGTCCACCATACGCGCGATGGCGCCGGGGGCGTCGTTGGTGTGGAGGGTGGAGAGCACCAAGTGACCGGTGAGCGCGGCTTTGACGGCGATGTCGGCGGTTTCGGAATCGCGGATTTCGCCGACCATGACGACGTCGGGATCTTGCCGGAGGATGGAGCGGAGGGCGTCGGCGAAGGTGAGACCGATGTCGGGTTTCACTTGGACTTGGTTGACGCCCATCATCTGATACTCGACCGGGTCTTCGACGGTGACGATATTGAGGTCGGGCGTGTTGAGTTGGGTGAGCACGGCGTACAGCGTGGAAGTTTTACCGGAGCCGGTCGGGCCGGTCATCAGGATCATGCCGTGCGGCGCGTCGATGGCGCGCTTGAATTTCATCAAGTCATCCGGTTCGAGGCCGAGCTGGTCGAGGTTCGGCACGAGGTTGCCTTTGTCGAGAACGCGCATGACGATTTTCTCGCCGTGCGTCGTGGGGAGAATCGAGATACGCAAATCGACGTCGCGGCCGGCGAGTTTGATGCGGAACCGGCCGTCCTGCGGCAGCCGGCGTTCGGCGATGTCGAGGCTGGCCATGATTTTGATGCGGGAGGCCAGCGCGGCTTGCAAGGATTTGGGCGGCGCGGTGGAATCGTAGAGGACGCCGTCGATGCGGTACCGGAGGCGCATGACTTTTTCAAACGGCTCCAAGTGGATGTCGCTGGCGCGGTCTTTGATGGCCTGCATGAGGATCAGGTTGACGAGCTTGATGACCGGCCCTTCCTCACCGCTCTGGATCAGTTGGTCGAGGTTGGCCTCTTCTGCTTTTTCTTTTTGCAACTCGACTTCGGTCGAGTCGACATCCTTGAGGATCTGCTCCATGCCGCCGGTCACGGCGTTATTGATGTTGTTATGGAAATCGGTGATCGCTTTTTCCGTCGTGATCAACGGCACGATATCCATGTTCGGGCGGACGCGGCGGATGTCATCAAGCGCCAGAACGTTCAACGGATCGGCCATGGCGACGTAGAGTTTCCGGCCCAGCCGGGCGACGGGGACGAGTTTGTACGTCTGGGCCATGTCCTTCGGAATGAGGTCGGTGATCTCCTGCGGCGGCCGCATTTTCGTCAGGGTGATCGGCGGGGTGTTGAGCGTCCGCGCCATCGCGATCATCAGATCGTTCTCAGTGATGAACTGGCGCTCGACGAGCAGCTTGAGCAGCCGGCCGCCCTGCTTCTTCTGGACTTCTTGCGCTTCGCCGAATTGCTTTTGCGACAGCAATCCGTCGGCAATCAACAAGTCCGCAATGCGTTCGCCGAAGGACTTCATGACTGGTTAGCCTGCTTTTTGTCCATGCCGTGCGCGCTGCGCAAGATCGACACGATGTCGGACGGCGGACTGATGAACCAAAAGACGTGGAGATCGAGCATGGCCTCGACCTGCTTGCGGGCGCCGAGATCGAACGGATTGGCGGTCGCGATCAAGATCGACCGGCTGATCACATCGAACGGCGTGAGACAATGTTGCCAGCAAATATCCTGCGGCACCTGGCGGACAATCTCGCGGTCGGCGTCGTAGATGGACAACGGCATGTAGGGCAGCTTGGACTTCTCAATCATCACGAGGAGCAGGTCCTCGAACTTCATCAGTTGTTCGGCAACGAGCAACGGGACGAGCGACAGCGGTTCCGTGGAGTCGCCGGGCGACTGCCGCATCTCCCGCAGTTTGGCCAGGAGTGGATCGATGGCTTGTTGCGTGATGAGCTTCTCGGCGATCAAGAACTGTGACAACGCGATATCGCCGTCTTCTGGGCGCGTCCGCACGCCGGCCGTAGACCGCACCCCCGCTGGCACACCAGCAGGTGTTTGAGTTGGCTTGGAGTGCACAGCCAACGGGGGTGCGGCAGAACTGGCCGAGGTGGCCGACGGCGCGGTTTTGGATTCCAACTGGGCGAGGGCGGATTTGACATCCGCATCGTTGGGGTACTCCTGGGCGAGACTTTCGTATTCGAGAACGGCTTGAGAAATTTGACCAATCTTGACGTAGGCGGCGGCGAGCCGTTTGGACGCAGCATAGCCATCGGCTTTCCGGCCTAATTTACAGTACGCTTCCTTCAGAATCTCCAGGGACTGGTAATCGTCCGGCTGGTTATCTGCAATCGCCTCGAACATCTCGATGGTTCGAAGAAGCTGCTGGCTTTCTTCTGCTGAGATTTTGACTGCCATGATGACTGAGCACTCCAAGCTCAATCATCGTTTAAGCAGTCGATATGCCACAACTAGTTGGCGGAGAGGATGTGAAGAAAAATGGCTCCCCGGCCTGGGCCTAAACTAGGGAATTCCAATTAGCTTCCAACTAATTTCCATGTGGGTTTGCTGTACTTTGACAATTTTGACATTCCGTGTTTTTTCAGCCGTTTCAGGCCGGGGGAAAGACTATGGGCTTATCTAAAAACCTGTAGCCAAAGCGTGAGCTTCGGACTGGATAGCCTATTTCGTGCGAAAACCGAACCGAAGCTTACGCTTCGGCTACAGAAAATTGCATTTTGAGATGGGCGCTAAAGCAAAGAGATTTCGGATTCTTATGGGACACCGAAACGATGCGACTCCAATTCTGAGAAAGGCGCGCGGAATTTGCCGTCGGTCACTCGCCGTTGACCCGTGGCGCGTGATTCAGAGCAGCGCGAACAGTTGGCGGCGCTTCGTTCCGATGCGATACAGGGATTGCAGCAGCAGGTCAATCGAGACAGTCCGATCACCGGACTCCATCTTGGCAACACGGGACTGACTGGTTTCCAATCGGGTGGCTAGTTCTGTTTGCGTCAGGTGGCGTTTCACGCGCTGTTCGCGCAGACACGCGGCAAGGGCGCGCTTGGTTTCGATGTACGCCATGTCCGCATCGGACAATTCCAAGAACTCTTGTGCCGAGCCTTGCACCCAACCGTTCTTCAGTTTCTTCATTGCTGTGTCCCTTCGTATCGTTGCAACCGTTGCCGGCAAGCGGCGATCACCGCCGGCGGCGTATGGTTCGTTTTTTTCTCAAACACTTCCAAAATTAAAATGGCGTCCGCGTCCAGCCGGTACATCACGCGCCACGTCTTGTTCACGTCGTTGACGCGCAACTCGTGGCAGCGCGACCCAATCACCGGCATCGGGCGGGATTGCGGCATTGCGAGCCGGACACCGTCCTGCAATTCCCGAAGCAGGAAACCGATCTCGCGTCGAGCTTCCAAGCTCACGGGCGGAGTCTTTACCTCGCCGTGCATCCAGCGAAGCGGTTTGCCAGTCATTGTTCTTGTGGAAGATATGTCAGAACTGGTATAACGTCAAGAAGCGGGTTGACGCGGGCGTCTGGCGCAAGCCTCACAGTGGTGGAATACGTGCGGCTGTCCGACAAGCTCGACCGGTTTGGTCATCGTGCCAGCGATGTTCCAAGTTGGTTTTGGCGCCGGCATAGTGCTGACCGGAACGCAGGCGAAGCATGTAGAACCATGCAGCCATTATGAGTTACCGAGGGATTGTCCCTTCGACGTGCTTCGAACTCTTGGCCGCAGGCCATGAGCAAGCGAAGCGCGGCGAATGGCTCCCCGACCTGGACTCGAACCAGGAAGT
>JBAXYB010000085.1:0-12830 GCA_037127585.1 Verrucomicrobiota bacterium | reverse complement strand
TCCTCGGCTTATCACAAGAGTTCATCGACCGCGGCCAGAATCATGTGCTCGCGTTACGTTCCACGTTTAACGTGGGTCTCGATGTGCTCGACGCCTCGGACAACGGTGTTCCCGGTGACCCGAATTGGGATTTCTTCGTCTGGCAAGGGCAAGCGCAATATATCCGCCGGCTCTTCAACACGCAAAACCATCTCATCTTGCGTGTGGCTGGGCAGTGGACCGACGACAAGCTTTTGGCGCTGGAGCAAATGAGCGTCGGCGGGCATGACACCGTGCGCGGCTATCTGGAGAATCAACTCGTGCGCGATCGCGGTTTCTCTTCGTCGGCCGAGTTTCGCATGCCGGTGTTGTTCGACAAGGCCGGCAACGGGCTCGTCCAGTTGGCCGCCTTCTTTGACTACGGTGGCGCATGGAACGTCGGCGGGTCGCCAAGCCCCAGCACGCTCTACAGTGTTGGCTTGGGAATTTTGTTAGCCCCGACCAAACACATTAACGCCCAACTCACCTGGGGCTACCGGCTCAATCACGTCGACCTGCCCGACAACAATGCGCAAGACCTCGGCTTGAGTTTTATGGTCAACGTCGCGGCGTTTTAGTTGGCGGCGTTCTTCAGACCGACTTGGCGGAGCAAATCGGCCCGCTGTTCTTGCCAGGCTTTATTGTCCGGTTGCGCCGCAATCAAGTCCGACAAACTCGACAACGAATCATGCCAGATACCGGCGGCGGCATAAATCGCCGGTAAGGAAGAGGGAGTTGCCCCGGCCAGCTTCGCCTGCAGTTCGGCGGATGGCGCGACGCGTTCGATGAAGCCGCTCGCCACTAAATCGGTGGACCGGTTATTCGGATCTGTCACCAACGCGACGACCCACCGGTATTCGACACCGGGTGTGAGTTTGATGCCGTGATCGGCGAGCCGGAGCCGTTGAATACCAGCCGTCGCGGAACGATCGACTTTCACTTGGAGGACCGGCTTGACCTTGTTCTCTTCGAGCAGTGTCAGTTCAAACTTGGCGGTGGCCGGTTTCGATTGATACCAAAACAGCGACGGCTGTTCCTGCGTGGTCAGGCCGGTATCATCGGGGGCGAGGACGTCCAAGGTGAGCGTGGCATCGCCCGCGCCGCGTGAGCCTCCGGTGACACGAGCGGCCGGGGCGCTCCCTTTGGCGGCGCGATAGACAATGGCCGGCGGAGTTTTTGGCGCGGCTTCTTCCGCTCGAACCGGCATGGCCGAAGACAAAACTAGTGACGCTCCAATCACACCACACCGCAATAAGGCAAATTTCATAGCGACTCCTTTTTAGTAGGACTGTTTTCTGCAACCACGCGATAAACTGTAACTTTTTCGCTCTTGCCCTTCAAGCTCATTGAGCCGACCGGCATCAAATTAAACTCGTCGGCCAGCAGTGATTGCGTCGCTTCGCTGATGAGGATCCGGTATTGGTCATAAACCAAGTTGGAATCGGTCGAATCTTTGTCGTGACTTTCCAAGCGCGACGCGATGTTCACCGAATCGCCGATGACGGTGTACTCCTGGCGTTCCGCGCTGCCGAGGCTGCCGGCGACGAGCGGGCCGGTATGGATGCCGATGCGGGTGCTGCAAGCCGGTAACCCGCGTTGCTGCCAAAGGGCGTTGAGTCGCTCCATTTCTAAGCCCATGGCGAGGGCGCACCGGACGGAGTTGCGCGCGTCTTGGGCGATTTGTTCCTGCGTCGTGCGCGGGAGCGGCACGCCGAAAAGCGCCATGACGGAATCGCCGATGTATTTTTCGACGACGCCCTGATTCGCCATGACGGTTTTGGCCATGGCTTCCATATATTCGTTCAGCCAGTCCATCAAATCCGCCGGCTCGAGTCCTTCGGAGGTTGTGGAAAATCCTTTCAAGTCGGTGAACAGCACGGTCGCGGTCAGTTTCTGCGATTTGGGTCGGGCGCCGGCGAGAAACTCGTCGCGTTGTTCCCACAGGGCCTGGGCGATGTCGGGCGATACCTGGTTGGCAAATAATTTCATCAACTGGCCGCGGTTGCGATGTTCTTGGAACGAGATGTACGATGTCACGAGCGCCGCCGCCGGTAAGAAGGCCACCACGGGCGACAGGAGTGGAATCCACCAACCAACTTGGAATGACTTGAAGGAGATGAAGCCGAGCGCAATCAAGCTGAGGAAAATTGCCGCGATGAAACGCCACGGTGAGCGCACGTGGAATGCAATCAAGCCGCCCAATAAACACCAACCGAGCATCCAGGCGTCTTCGAGCCAGTCCGGCCAAAACCGGAGTGACTGTTCGCCGGTCAGTGCCGCGCGCAGCAGTTGGAGGATGGTCACGGATTGGACTTCAATGCCCCGGTGCCGGTAACTGATGGGGGTGACTCGCTCATCGGACACGCTCAACGCATTCATCCCGACGAAAACAATTTTATCACGAAGGCTTCCCGGCGGAATCCGGCCCGCCAACGCATCCCCGACTGAATACCGGGCGAAGTCCGGGGGATGTTGAAAATCCAGCAAGAGCTGCATGCCGGCGGTGTCCGCGCCGACGTACGGGCCGTCGTTCGCTTGCAAGGCGTGAAGCTGAGTTAGCGAGTTTGCGGTTTTAATGCCGTGCCGCTCGAGGTAAACGCACGCGACACGGTACGGCAGTGAGTCGAGTTGTTGACCTGATTCGGCTTGGGTAAACAACATCGACCGGCGGACTTTCGGGGTTGTCTTCTCGACTTGGCTATCGACGGGAAAATTATCGTTGAACCCGAGCCGGTCGGGAAACGGTTGCAACGCCACGGGGGGCGCGACGCCGCCGAGGGTGTAGATGCAGATGATATTCGAGTGGGTCAGCAGCACGCGGTTGAGGTCCTGGAGGTGGAGGGCGCTCTTCGGAACGGGAACGTCACGCCAGATATCGAGGCCGATGACGGCCGGGTTTTGCGCTGCGAGTACGGTGAGTAGCTCCGCCAGTTTCTCGTCGGTCAACGGGTAATCCAAGGTCGGACTTTGAATGTCATCTTCCGTCATTTCCACCAACACGATCGGATCACCGGAACTCAGGGTGGGGCGCTGCCGGAGGAAGAAATCGTAGGCCCGAAATTCAAGGAATTGCAGCACTCCGTGGTGGCGCGCCAGCAGCACGGCGAGAAACACCGCGATTGTAATCAGCAAGCCGACTGACCGTGGCGCCAACTTCCATTTCATAGGCTCACAGCCAATTGCCGATGATCAGGTACGGCGCCCAGTAGCAGGGATGCCGGTAGCGTCGATCTTGGAGCATTTTGAGTTGCGCGGCCTGCACGGCTTTGGCTTTTGAAATGGTCGGTGACTGCCGGAGTTGGTGGTAGACCTCGGAAACCAAGAACGCCGTGGATTGGTCATTGACGAACCACAGCGAAGCCAGCGCACTGCGCGCCCCGGCTTTGATCGCAACGCCGGCCAGCCCCAGGGCCGCGCGATCGTCACCGGCCGCGGTCTGACAGGCGCTGAGCACGAGGAGCTCCACCGGTTGGCCGCGATACCGGCTGGGACGGATGAGGGCTTCGAGATCGTTGAGGGTCAGTTTGGAATCGTACGTTAGAACGAAGGTCTTGCGGCTATCGCTGTTGAACTGCCCGTGCGAAGCGATGTGGACAATGGAGAACTGTTCTTCCGTGAGTTTCTTTGTGAGGGCCGGCAACTTGAACGTCCCGTTCAGGAGAGTTTCGCTCTGGTACACCGGCGCGATGGCCGCCAATTCTCCGGGCACATTGTCCAAGGCCGGAAAGCCCTGGACCGGATCCGAGAGTCCACTCAGCAGGATGGTGATGTTCTCGCGTTTGATCGGCTTTGGTTCGATCAGCGAGAGCCCCGGTGTCACCGCGACTGCGAACTCCTCGATGAGAAACCGTTTCCCATCATGCAGACTCGCAAACGGAATCGTCTGCAGCGCGCCGCCGGGCACAAACACGAATGTGTCGATCTTGTTTTCGATCAGTAATTCATGGATCGGGCGAATGATCCAGTCGTATAACTGCTGCGCCTGTTCAAGATATTCATACGTGGTCCGGGTTTCGAGATTATGCCGGAAGGCCCGGACTTCCGCCGTCAACGACTCCGCGCCGACTTTGGTCGTGAAGCGATGGATGCCGGCGCCAATGCTGACCAACACTTCCGTGCGCGTCGGGAGTGGGATCAGATACACAACGGCGGTGTGCGCGTCCACGGCTTCGATAGCCTGCGTCTGGCCGCGCGCGACGTTGCAGCACTCGTCTTGAAAATAATCTTCCAACTCGACGGCTTTGAGTTGCTCCACCGTGGCGCGCGACTCGCGCAAGAGTTGTTGCACTTGACCGGCGTCTTTCGCGTTGTCCGCCTGGCGCAACAGCAAGTCGGCCAGTTCAAAGTAGAGCGGCCCGAGCGTCTCGCGAAACGAACCTTGCGCCGCTGAGTTGCCGTAACCGAGCGCAACATCATGCCGGATCGGTTCCAGCGTTTGCACCGCCCGCCGGTACGCAGCAATGGCCGGCTCGGTCTGACCTTGCAAACTCAGCAGGCGGCCCATTTCCCATTCCCAACGATAGAGAGCTTCCGGCATCTGCGCTTGTTGCGCAACGAAGGCCGCGCGCCGCGTGATCGCCACTGCTTGATCAAGCTGCCGGTCTTGCTCGTAGAGTTGTCCCAGATAGCCCAACGCGTACGTCTCGACGCGACGGTCTTGAATCGCCCCGGCCATTTCCGCGGCGCGTTGGAATGATTGCTGGGCGCGTAGAGGTTTGAGACGCCGGTCAGTTTGTCCAACGGACACAAGTAGAAATGCTTTTTCGTGTGAGTCCTTGAGCCGGTCGATCTCCTTCAGCGCCTCGGTGTTAAAATTCTCGGCGGCTGGATCCATTCCGGCAACTGCGGCCGTTGCGGCAGCATTGCAGAGGGCTTGTGCCGTCAGCAACACATCCCCCGCCTGCCGAGCTAAGACACTGCTTTCTTGAAAAGCGGCCAAGGCCTCGTCGCGCTTCTGCTCGCTGGCAAGCAGATTGCCAAGGTCGTTCAAAATCGCCGCGGTGAGTTTGCTGTCTTTGTCGGCGCGCGCCATCTCGAGACTCTCGCGCAACAATGATTCCGCGCGATCCGGTTGCAACGTCATGGCCAAGGCGGCACCGAGTTTACTTTTGACCAGGATCATCTGCCGCCGGTCGCCCACCAGGCCGGCGGTCTTCTCCAGAACTTGGACAGCGCGCCGATGTTGGCCGAGGTCTTGATAGGACAGCGCCAGTTTCACGTTGGCTTCAATCTCGGGATTCGCTTCGTGGTGGTCGGCGGCGCCGAGCCCTCCAAAAGTTATCACCAAAGTCAGGAACGTAATTAATGTTCGCATGCGCCGGATAAATTTTTAACGCCTCGCTCGATTGATGTAAAGGGCAGCTTCGAAAAACCGACAAAAAAACCGGTGCCGCGGCGCCGCAAAATTGTCACAACTTGACCAGTTGGGCTATTTTGCCACAGGGGTCGCGATTCGTGTAAGTGAGTGAAACACTCCAAGTCATTGCGAGTGCAACGGTTGTTTCAACGGCCAAAAATCATGGCACAAGGGTTGCCAGTCACGTATGAGGTTCGCCGACGAATTGCACATATGAATCCATCTCCAAAAGACGGAGCCGCCTCACCAATTCAGAATTGTCTGGCGGCATTGCACGCCAAATACGCGGCCTTGCACGACGGCAACGTCGCGACGTATATCCCCGAACTGGCCAAGGCGGATCCGAACTGGTTTGGGATTTGTTTAGTGACCGCGACCGGCACGGTCTATGAAGTCGGTGACACTCGGCAGCCGTTTACCATTCAATCCATCTCCAAGCCGTTCGTCTACGGGCTGGCGCTCGAAGATCACGGCCGGGAGCACGTCCTGACCAAGATCGGCGTCGAACCAACCGGCGACGCTTTCAATTCGATCAGCCTCGATCCGGGCACCGGCCGGCCGCGCAATCCCATGATCAATGCCGGCGCCATTGCGGCGGCGGGGCTGATTGCAGGGGAAACACTCGCCGTCCGCCGGCAGCGACTCCTCGATATGTTTTCGCGGTTCACCGGCCGGGAACTCGCGGTGGACGAGCCGGTCTACCGGTCGGAGAGCGAAACCGGCTTTCGCAATCGCGCCATTGGTTACATGCTCCGCAATTTCAACATCCTGGCGGACGACCCCATGGCGGCCGCCGAACTTTATTTTATGCAATGCTCGATCGCGGTCACGTGCCGGGATCTGGCCGTGATGGCCGCCACGTTGGCGAATCGCGGCGTGAACCCCGTCACTAGCAAACGCGCGATCCGCCGGGAATATGTGCCCAGTCTGCTGAGTGTGATGGGTTCGTGCGGGATGTATGATTATGCGGGGGAATGGATCTACAAGATCGGCATGCCGGCCAAGAGCGGCGTGGCCGGCGGCATCATTGCGGTGTTACCGGGGCAGTTGGGGATCGGCGTGTTCTCGCCGCGGCTCGATCCGCGCGGCAACAGCGTGCGCGGGATTCGCGTTTGTGAAGATCTCTCGCGCGATCTCGAGTTGCATCTCTTCGACTCCCCCAGCGCCGGTAAATCCGTCATCCGCCGCAAGTTCACGGGCGTGGATTTCAAATCCAATCGCGTCCGGACTCCACCCGAGCGCGAGCAATTGAGCGAGCTGGGGCGGCGACTCAAGGCGTACCAGTTGCAGGGCACTTTGGGGTTTGCCAACATCGAGGTGATCATCCGCGACATTATGGAGCGCGTCACTGAAATCGATTGTCTCGTTCTCGATTTCAAACAAGTGTTGAGCATGACCGACAGCGCCTGCCGGCTCCTGGCGGAACTGTTTACCCGGCTTTTTGAACAAAAGACTTCCGTCGCGGTGGTTCATGCCGGCCACCTCGCCTCGTTGCAACATTTGGTGTGGACCGGTCTGGAGCGCCATGTGGCCGGTCAGTTCCGCGCGTTTGAGGACAAAGATCTCGCCATGGAGTGGTGTGAAAATCGACTTTTAGCCGCGGGATCCGTGCCGGTCGCCGACGCGGCGAATCTCGTTTTGCAGAGTCATTATGAGCTTTTTAAAGGTCTGTCACCGGCCGAACTCGCCGTGGTCGAAGCCCGTTTGCAACGGCGGACCTATCCGCGCGGTGCAGTGATCATTCAGGTCGGGAGCGATGCCCGGGAACTCTTTTTTCTGGCGCGCGGCGGCGTCAGCGTCCTCGTCCCGCTGGCTTCGGGCGAGAGTAAACGCGTGGCTACACTATGCCCCGGCATGGCGTTTGGTGAGATGGCTTTGTTGGATGGCGCGCCGCGTTCCGCCACCGTGCTGGCTAATACCGCTTCCGAATGCGACGTGTTGAGCCTCGATGATTTCGATCAGTTAACCGGCGCCAATCCCCAAATTAAAATCGTGGTTCTGAAGAACCTTTGCCTGGGTTTCTCCGGTAAGTTGCGTGAGGCCAATCGACATTTAAGCGTCTTCGATTAGCCGCGCCATGCACGATCAATCCAATCTGTTGACCAACATCGGCCTGTGCGTGACGATGGCTGCGGTGCTGGCGGTGATCGCCGGCAAACTCCGGCAGCCGCTCATCTTGGCGTATTTGCTCGCGGGCGTCGTGATCGGACCGGCGGGACTGAAATGGATTGCGGATGACCGGAGCATCCACAACGTGGCGGAGATTGGCTTACTCCTCCTGCTGTTCCTCATCGGCTTGGAGTTGGATCTGAAGAAGCTGCTGGCGGCCGGCAAGCCGGTGATTCTGACGGGGCTGGTGCAATTTCCCCTGTGTGTGGCCCTCGGGTTTTGTTTTTTCTTTGCGCTGGGTTTTCGCATGCAACCGGATGACTACGGCTTGTTGTATTTGCCGGTCTGCCTCGGCCTGAGTAGCACGATGATTGTGGTGAAGCTGCTCTACGACAAGTTTGAGCTGAACACGTTACCGGGTCGCATCACGCTCGGAGTGCTGGTTTGCCAGGATATCTGGGCGATCGCCGTGTTGGCGATCCAGCCGAATTTATTGAACCCGCACGTCGGGCCGTTGGCTGTGAGTTTGGCGAAAAGCGTGGTGTTGGTCGTCGCCGCGCTGGCGGTGAGCCGCTGGCTCTTGCCGCCGCTGTTTCGGTCGGTGGCGAAACAGCCGGAGGTCATGCTGGTGGCGTCGCTGGCTTGGTGCTTCGCCGTGTGCGGCGGTGCGAGTTATGCGGGCTTGTCGCGGGAAATGGGCGCATTGATTGCCGGCGTGAGCATGTCCGCCTACCCGTACAGCCTCGACGTGACGGCCAAGGTCATCAGCATCCGGGATTTTTTCGTGACGTTATTTTTTGTGGCGCTCGGAATGCAAATCCCCGTCCCGACATTCGGCATGGTGGGCCTGGCACTGCTGGCGTCGGCGTTTCTGATCTTGAGCCGACTGGTGACGGTGTTTCCCGTCTTGCACCGATTGCGACTGGATCATCGCGCCAGTCTGTTGCCGGCACTCAACCTTTCCCAGATCAGCGAATTCTCATTGGTCATCGCCGCCATTGGGGCAGGGTTGGGACATATCCCGAATCATGTCGTGAGCGGGCTGATCTTCGTGTTCGCAATTACCTCCGTCGTATCGACTTACCTGATCAACTACAACGACACGATTGCCCAGTGGTTGAGTGGTCGAATAAAACGCGCCGGTATCGCCGACCTCGATCTCCGCGCCGAGGGGAATGAAGCCGAATCGGCCTTGGCCAGCAAAGACATCGTGCTCCTCGGTTTCTACCATGAAGCCAGCGCCTTGGTGCACGAGTGGGAACGCCAACCCGCCGGCACTGGCCGGTATCCCTTGCTGGATCGGCTCTTGGTGATTGATTTCAACCCCCAAGTCCACGCCGAACTCAAGCGGCGCAGCATCACCTGTATTTACGGTGACTTGGCCCATATGGAAACGCTGCATCACGCGCACATCCACACGGCCGATTTGATTGTCGCAACCATTCCCGATTCGATTCTCAAGGGCACCGGTAACCGGCGCCTGCTCCAACAGGCACGCCGGCTCTGCCCCGACGCCAAAGTGGTCGTCACCGCCGAACGCATCAGCCAGGCCTTGGAACTGTATGAAGAACGCGCCGATTACGTTTTCGTGACCCAACTGCACTCGGCGCGACAGCGCGCCGAACTCATCGAGCATGGGTTGCGCGAGGGGTTTGATGTTCTGCGTGCCGACCATATTACCGAACTCCGCCAGCGCAACGAGGTGCTGGCATGATGATGAACTGCGCGGCCATCCGGCGACCTTTTCCGGTTGCATTTTGCCGCTATTTCGAGAAACCTCCGCGCCAAATCCGGTCGAATGACTAGAGACTTGAATATGCAAATACCAACGCTGACAGACACACAGCAGTGCGCCGAGAACGCACTGACCCAGCACTTTCCCGGTCACGATGCGAAGTTTTTGCGGGACATGTTTGCGTTGATCGGACCATTATTTGCCGGTCAGTACCCCGGTTTTCAGGCTTGCGATTGTCCGTTCCACGATTTGACGCACACGCTGCAAGCCACGCTGGCACTCGCGCGGCTG
Organism: Verrucomicrobiota bacterium; assembly: GCA_037127585.1. Classification (GTDB taxonomy): domain Bacteria; phylum Verrucomicrobiota; class Verrucomicrobiia; order Palsa-1439; family Palsa-1439; genus CAINDI01. The sequence goes on along the minus strand of JBAXYB010000085.1, from coordinate 3,321 downwards.
TTAGATGGCCACATTCGCAGCGGAGCCGCGCCGACGCTGACCGCCCGGGACGTCGAACTGGCCATTGCGGGGATCTTGTTGCACGACAGCGGATACTTTAAGGAAACCGGCGACAACGAGGGAACCGGTGCCAAGTTTACCCCGATCCACGTCGGCCGCAGCGCAGCCTTCGCGGCGCGCTGCTTGCCGGCTTTTGGCGTCCAGCCAGACGAGGTGCGCATCGTACAGAATGCGATTCATAGCACGGGGGCCGACGTAAGAATGGCGCGGTTGGCATTCCGTAATGACCGCGAGCGATTTATTGGTTGTGCGCTGGGAACGGCCGACATCCTCGGCCAAATGGCCGCCGCCGATTACCCGGAACGCTTGCCGGGGTTGTATCGGGAATTCAACGAGTCGGCATTGATGGCCGCGCCGGATAGCAACACCTTAGTGCTGTATGCATCGGCAAAAGACCTGATGCGTCGCACGCGCCGGTTCTATACGGTTAACGTCCAGCAGATGCTCGACAAAGAATGGAGTGGAGTCCACCGCGCCTACGCCCATCATTTCCGCGATGGCACAAACCAGTACTTCGCCGCCATCGAGACCAATCTCAATCGAATTGATGATATTCTCTCAGCGGCGCGTTAGGTGGCCCTGATCTTGAAGCGAAGTGGCGGAGGGAGAGGGATTCGAACCCCCGAGAGACTTACGCCCCTAGCGGTTTTCAAGACCGCCGCCTTCAACCACTCGGCCATCCCTCCTGCTATTTATATTAAGCAACTTACAACGAAACTGTAAAATCTCACCTTGACTAAATTGTCGTATTACGACACCAAAATGAAACCATTGCCGTGACAACCGCCAAGACCAAAACCAAGCTGTGGCGGCCGATTCACGAGTTGAAGTATGCCAGTGGGAAGGTCGATTGGCAAGTCGCCTACCAAGTTAACGGTGAGCGCATCCGGGAGACGTTCCCGACCAAAGGCGAGGCCGAGAGCCGGGCCGCTCAGATCCGGGTGCAAGTCGAGAACGAAGGACAGGCTGCCTTCTCCTTGCCCGCCAGCATCCGGACTGAAGCGGTCCGGGCTGTCGAGAAGTTGACTCCCCACAACGCTACGATCAGCGAGGCAGTTGATCACTACCTCCAGCACGTTCTCAAGTTTCGCACCGCACCGGTCATCACCGAGATCATCGAGAAGTTGCTAGCCGACGCCGCAGCCAACCATCGCCGGGTGCGGACCATCAAAGATCTGCGCTATCGGCTGACCATGTTCGCCAAGACCTATGGTGGGAGCCGCATCGCCGAGATCGCCCGCGAGGATTAAAAAACTGGTTGCAGAACCCGACGCTCGGGGCACGGTCGAGAATCAACTACGCCATCGCCAATGGCTGGGCAGTGCCCGAAGTCTTTCCCGTCATCAAAGCGGCCATTGACCGGAACCGGGACGGTTTTTGCTCACGGGTTCTGCGAACGTGATGCTCCTGCCGAAATTGGCAATCGCCGATTCGCGGGGATTCACCATCACGTGGGGCACGGGCGAATCCAACAAGACCGAAAAAATCAACCGCCTGCGCCTTCGGTGTCACTACATCGCCAAACCCAACGTCCACCTGCACCGGAATCTTCACATTGCTTGCGGGACTTCGCAACGCCCAGCGAGCGGAGTTCCTCGGCGCGTTTCAGGAGCTTGCCGATTTCTTCCTTCGACAGGAATCGATCAGGTCTCAGTACCCACTCGTTCATGCAGGGCTCCTCATTTGCGTTGTTAGAGTTTAGCGACCGCGCTCGCCCGACCAATGCGGCGGAGTGGGCGCAGGAATGATTTTGACCGCGTTGATGGTGACATCGTTGCCAGCGCGGGATTTGATTGAGTTGATGGCCGTCTGCGTGTTGGTGTCAGTAAAACTCTCCGTCACATATCCTCCCCCTTTTGGGGAATAGTAACGGAGTTCAATGCGTTCGCCATTCATGCTTTTGTTTCCTCCATGGTTGTTTCGATCGCAAAAAATTTTCGCGCCTTCAAGATGTCGCCGCGCCGTAAGAGCCACGACTCCGAGTGACGCAGATAGTCGGCCGCCACCGTCATCGCAAAACTAGGCACGAAATCGTATTTGGGGTATGGAGTTGTGAGGGGCAAATACGATCGGGACGAAACCCGATCTTCTTACCGTAGCTTTCGCACAATTCAATGGATAAAACGCGGTGAGTGGCCTGCCAAAGATGGCCAAATCTTTAGGGAAGCTCTTACGGACATCACACGATACAGAGACTATGTCGCCCGTCTGCAGAAGCTCCTTGGAATACATGACATCCCGGTTTTCGAAGACACCGATCAACCAAGCATGAACCTGATTCTCTGCGGTTCACTTTACCTCACGGGGTCCGTTTAGAACCTGTACCTGAGCTGGTTGTGTGTGAAATGTGTGTTTCATGGATACCTTGAGAAGATCGCCTATACTGGCTTTTTGTTTTGAAACGTTCACGAGTGTTAAGAGAAACGCTATAGTTGCGTGTATTTCACTGACTTTCTTGGGCGGTCATCTCCCAACCGGAGAACTGACACTGCAAAGGAACTTATTATGCAATTTCCGAAAGGATTCGTTTGGGGTGCGGCAGCCGCCAGCTATCAGGTGGAAGGTGCCACGCATGACGATGGGCGCGGACTGTCGGTGTGGGACATGTATTGCCGAACGCCGGGCAAGGTCTGGGACGGCCATACCGGCGATGTGGGCTGCGATCATTACCATCGCTGGAACGACGACGTGGCGTTGATGAAGGACATTGGCCTGATGGCCTACCGGTTGTCCGTCGCCTGGCCCCGGATACAGCCCACCGGTGCGGGAGTTGCGAATGCCAAGGGACTCGCGTTTTACGACCGGCTTGTGGATGAACTACTCGCTGCCGGTATTGAACCATGGATCACACTGTTCCATTGGGATTATCCCTACGACCTGTACCTCCGCGGCGGGTGGCTGAATCCCGACAGCCCGGCATGGTTCGCCGATTACACCCGTGTGGTGGTGGACAAACTTTCGGATCGCGTATCCCACTGGATGACGCTCAACGAGCCGGCTTGTTTCATCGGTCTGGGACATCAGGCCGGCGAGCACGCGCCGGGATTGAAACTCGGTTTTCCGGAGGTGTTGCAAGCAACGCATCACGTGCTCCTCGCTCACGGTAAGTCCGTCCAGACCATTCGCGCACATGCCCGCAAGAAACCAGTCGTGGGGTTTGCACCCAACGGCCACATCGTTGCTGCCGCGACCGATTTGCCGGCGGATTGTAAACGGCGGTTGAAAAGTGTAGCGGGTGGCGGTCCAATAGTGCAGCACCCA
>JBAXYB010000084.1:0-13061 GCA_037127585.1 Verrucomicrobiota bacterium | reverse complement strand
ATGCGGCGGTAACCGCACCCTATCCCAACCTGCTGACCATCCATGGCATTCCGCACTTGTCCAACTTCGCCCAGAAAGTATCGCGCTTCAGCCGTTCCCGGATCGTCGAGATTACGGGCAACCGCTGTCTCCAGACCGCGCGTAATCTCGTGATCATCAACCCATTCGTTACCGAACAACTGCACCTCACCCCCGCCAGCCATCGGCTGTTCTCGATCCCGAACCCGGTCGCTCCCCAATTCTTCACTGCCCCCACTCCCGCCCGCGAACCCAATCTCGTGCTCGCAATTGGCTGGGTGGATCGTCTCAAAGCGCACGACGTCTTCATCCGCGCGCTTGCATTGTTGAAGCGCCGCGGCCACACCGTCCGCGCGATGATTGTCGGCGCGATCCCCAAGAGCGATTACGCCGCAGCTCTGCAACAATATGTCCGGACGGAGCAACTCGCTGTTGAATTCATCGGCTTTATTCCCCCTGAACAGGTGGCGGACTTGCTCCGCCGCTGCACCGTTCTCGTCCATCCGTCCCGGCACGAGAATGCGCCCATGTCGATTTGCGAAGCCATGACGTGCCGCACCCCGGTCATCGCCGCGCGCGTCGGCGGCGTTCCCTACTTGATCCGTGATGGCGTCTCCGGCCTACTCTTTCAATCCGGTAACGCCTCCGAACTGGCAGACAAACTGCAAGACCTCCTGGAAAACCCGGCGACTCGTGACCGCCTCGGCGCCGCCGCCCACCTCGCCGCTGCCCAAGCCCACCATCCGGATGTCGTCGCGAAATTGACGCGCGCCGCATACGCCACCGTCTTGCAGTCCAACTCGCCGAAGGAAACCCATGTGCGGGATTAACGGCGAAATCATCTTCAATGGTCGCGACAGTGTCGACCAAGCCGTCCTCCTCGCGGCGCGCGACACTCTCACCCACCGCGGGCCTGACGATGCCGGGGCATGGATTAACCCCGCCGGCACCATCGGGTTGGGCAGCCGGCGTCTCAGTATTGTGGACCTTTCCACCGCCGGCCACATGCCGATGAGCAATGAAGACGGCACAATCTGGATCACCTACAACGGCGAAGTTTATAACCACGCCAAATTGCGCACCGACTTGGAGAAACAGGGCCACCAATACCGGTCGCACTCTGATACCGAGACAATCCTCCATCTCTACGAAGAACTCGGCGACCGCTGTGTGGAACACCTCGAAGGCATGTTCGCCTTCGCCCTCTGGGACGAACGCAGGCAACAATTGCTGCTGGCCCGCGACCACTTCGGCAAAAAGCCGCTCTACTACTACCGGGACAACGACCGGCTGGTGTTTGCCTCCGAGATCAAGGCGTTACTCCGGCATCCCAGCATCGCCCGCCGCCCCGATCGGGAGGCGCTCTACCATTACCTCACGCTTTCCGTCACCCCAGCCCCCTCTACCCTCTTTGCCGGTATCCACAAACTCCCGCCGGCGCACACCCTAACGATTGACCGGCATGGACACGAGACCCGCCGCCGCTATTGGCAACCGCTGACTGGCCCGCCGCTCGCCCCCGCTGCCGATGTAACGGAAGCCGGTCGCGAACTACTGTACCTGCTGAAAAAAAGCATCGCCGCCCGCATGATGGCCGACGTACCGTTCGGCGTGTTCCTCAGCGGCGGCGTGGATTCCGCGACCAATGTCGCGTTGATGGCACAATTGATGGATCGGCCGGTGGACACGTTCAGCGTCGCGCTGGCCGATGATCCGACCAGCAACGAGTTCAACTGGGCGCGGCGCGTGGCCGAACACTTCCACTGCCGGCATCATGAAGTGACCGTCACTCAGGAAATGTTCCTCGAATTTGCCGAACAGATGCCGTACTTCCAAGACGAACCGCTCGCCGATCCGGTCTGTGTGCCCCTGTATTATCTCTCCAAACTTGCCCGAGATCACGGCGTGAAAGTTGTGCAAGTCGGCGAAGGTAGTGACGAAATTTTTGCCGGCTACTCTGGTTACCAAGACGTCCTGCGCCGGGAAAAACTCGCCGGCCAATGGCGGCGATGGATGCCGGCCTTCGCAACCCGAGCCCTGACCGCTGCCAGTCGCGGTTCGTCCACCGACTTCCTCCGCCGCCTCCGCGATCACGAACAAATCTTCTGGGGCGCCGCCATTGCTTTTTATGAAACCGAAAAACGCGCGCTCCTCGCGCCCGGCTTCGCAGATCAAACCCGGGGGCTGTCGACTTGGTCCATCGTCGAGCAATGGTACAACGCGAGCACCGGGAACTTTCTCCAGCAAATGACCAGCATCGAACTGCACCACCGGCTGGCGGAGTTGCTCTTGATGCGTGTGGACAAGATGGGCATGGCCGCCAGCGTCGAGGCCCGCGTCCCTTTTCTCGATCGCCAGCTGGTGGAATTTGCCATGCAGCTCCCGACCGATTGGAAAATTCACAACGGCGTTGGCAAATACGTTTTCCGCGAGGCCGTTCGCCCCCTTTTGCCACCGGGGATTCTGGACCGTCCCAAACAAGGTTTTTGCGGGTCCGTCAGCAACATGCTGCACCCCCGCATTCTGAACAAACTCTTGGCCGATGTCCGCACTAGCCCCTTGCTGAACGAATTATTCCGGCCCGCAGCGCTCACGCAACTGACCACACCGCCGCACACTGCCGCCACAAGTTTCAAACTGTGGAACCTGTGGAATCTCGCGCTCTGGCACAAGCATTGGTTCGCATGAACGCGCTGGAAAAATTCCGTTATCTCGGTTGGGCGCAGACGTTCCGCAAATACGCCCTGAAAGCCGAACGCGCAGCCAAAGGCGCGCTCATCCATCCGCCCGCTGTGCCCCTCGGCGATCCTGATATCGAACTCCACCTCGAACTACTCGGCCAATCTTTCGATTTGCGCGTCCGCGACCGGTGGCATCGGACACCGGACACCGGTCACACCTGGCCCCTGACGTACGGACTGACCATTCCACTCGACCACACCGGCGATGTCAAATTCATCTGGGAACTCAACCGCCATCAATTCCTTCCCGAACTGGCGCGCACCGATCCCCAACTCGCCCGCCGCATCCTCCGCGATTGGGTTACCCAAAACCCTTTTGAGTTTGGCATCAACTGGAACAACGCCCTCGAAGTCAGCCTCCGTCTGATCGCCTGGCTGGAAACTTTTGCCATTGCTCCCAAACTCCAACCTGAATTTCGTGGGGCTCTGAACGACCACGCCCTTTTTATCGAACACAATCTGTCCGCCGACTGGATTCCCCGCGGCAATCATCTACTCGGCGAAGCCGCCGCGCTGTCAGTCTTCCACCGAAAACCACACCCCGCCCTCCGGCAAGCCGTCACCGAACAGTTCTACTCCTCCGGCGTTCATCGCGAACAATCCGTCGCGTATCACCACTTCGTCACCCACCTCTGCGCCTGTGCCGGTCTGCCCCAACCCAAAGCCCTCGCCTACCTCGGTGCCATCCGGCAACCCGATGGCTCCCTGCCGGACATCGGCGACAATGACTCCGGCCGCGCCTCCTCCCAGCCGCTCGAATTACCGGCCCCGCCCTGCGGCTCGGTCGCTTTTCCGGATGTCGGCCATTACGTAATCCGGCAAGACAGCGATTACTGTTTCATCCGCTGCGGCGAATTTGGCTTGCCGCCTAATTGCGCGCACAGCCACGCCGACCTGCTCAGTCCGATTCTCTGGCTGCGCGGCGAGCCGGTCTTCATCGATCCCGGCACCTTCACCTATAACGGCGACCCGCAACTCCGCCGGCAGTTCCGCACCGCCCATAACACCCTACTCCTACCCCAAGCCGATCCTACCGGCACCTTCTCGTGGACCAACCCGCAACCCGGCATTTGTGAATCCTGGAACGAGACAGAATTCGTCGGCACCGTCGGCCCCTGGCGGCGCCGCATCCAGTACGATACCGGTCAGTTCCGCATCACGGATACGGCACCCGCCGGGCAGCTCCGCTGGCAATTTCACCTCCACCCCAACCTCAAAGTCACGCGCTGCACGGCCGGCGAGTTCGTCTTCGGCAAGTTCTCACTGAAAGCCCCCGGCCAGTTGCGCGTCGGGACCGGCTGGTACTCACCCGCCTACGGGCAACGCGTGCCAATCGATGTCTGTGAAATTTCAATGGACGCCTCAACGCCGGTCACGGCAGAATTTGTCGTCCAATGAAACGCGTCCTGATCGTCGCCTACTTTTTCCCGCCCATCAGCAACATGGGCAGCCACCGCATCCTGCGTTTCGTCCGGCATCTGCGCAAGTTCGGCTGGGAGCCGGTGGTGATGACTGGCCCGGCGGAAGGCTGGCCGCAAACCGACCCGGCCTTGCTGGAGGAAGTCCCAACCGATCTTGAGATCCATCGCGTGAAGGGGCTCGATTTAACCGCGTTGTGGCGCAAGACAAGCGGCGGTAACGGCGGTGGTCCGGCTCGTTCCCGCGGAGTGACAACCTTTCTGAACCGGTGGGCGATGATTCCCGACAAGTTTTTCCCGTGGATTGGTTCGGCTACACATGCCGGTTGTGCCCTGAAAAACATCTCGGCGATTTACTCGACGTCCGATCCCTTGAGCGACCATCTCGTTGCCCGCCGCATTTCGCAAAGCACCGGCATCCCTTATGTGGCAGAATTTCGAGACCTTTGGCTCGGCAATCCCTACTTCGCTCGCGCCCATCCGACGCCGTTTCATCGCGCCTGCCATGCCAGGTTGGAACGCCGCGTCGTGACCGGGGCCGCAGCCATCGTTGGTTTGAGTCGGGGCATCGCCGATTATTTCGAAGCCCACTACACCACGCCGGTCCGGGTGATTTACAACAGCTTCGAACCTGAAGATTATCCCGGGAACTCGCAGTCGTCAGGAAAGTTTTCTGTCCTCTATGCCGGCGCGGTTTATAGCTCACGCTCACCGGTACCGTTCTTTGCCGGTTTTGAACGTTTTGTGAAGGAGCGCGGCTTGACACCCGCGCAAGCGGAAATCGTCTGGCTTGGCGAGTCGCCGGATTTGGATCTGCGGCAAATGGCCGAGCAGTGTGGCGTCGCGTCCTACGTGCATTTTGCGGGGCGAGTCGGACACGCCACGGCATTGAAACGGATGCGTAAGGCGAGTGTGCTGTTGACGATTCAATCGCCGGCGGACAATATACACGTGCCCGGCAAGCTGTTTGAATACATCGGTGCCGGTCGGCCAATTCTGGCGCTGGCACAGCCGTGCGAAGTCGCGGAATTGGTACAGCGTCACGAATTAGGTTGGGTGTGCGCAGCACAACCAGCCGCGGTGGCCGGGATGCTCAATCGGATTTTTTCCGCGCCAGCTCGTCCGAATCGGAAGAATATTGAGCAGTTCAGTGCCGCTGGGACCACAAAGGCGTTGGCTAATTTACTCGAGCAGGTAACAACAGGATAACACAATGGCATCGTGGGCGATCTATAGACTTTGTCCGTGGATACAGCCGGTTACGGCATTCGTTGCCGCGCTCCCTCCGCAGGCGCGCGTGCTCGACCTTGGCAGTAGTGTTGGGGCGCGAGTGAAGCGAATTCTTGAGGTGCGCCCCGACCTACAAATCACTGCCGGCGATCTCGAGGATTTTTCAGCCCTTTACCCACCTGTGGTCAAATTCCGGCAGTTTGATGCCACGAAACGCTTTCCTTTTGCTGACGCGGAATTTGACGCGGTCATTTCAACCCATCTGTTTGAACATTTGCCCCCGTCCACCATTGCTGGCGTGGCAAATGAGATTGAACGGATTGTCAAACCGGGCGGCCGCGTTTACATCGAATCGCCCGGCGTCCGCAGCTTGTTTTATCCATCGATTCGCATCGGTCAGTCCTCAGCCGGTATGTCAGCTGGTCCATCGAACTTCTACGATGACATCACCCACATCCAACCGTTCACACTGCAGCGCCTTTACAAACTTTTTGCCGGGAGGAAATTTTGCCAGGTCCAGACTGGGATTCACCGCAATAAACTATTTCTAGCAGCCTCGCCGGTGTTATTATTGGTTGGATTGCTCCTGCGCCGGCGGATCATGATCGTCACCGCGCTCTACCACATCGGCGGTTGGGCGGTCTACGTCACGGCCACGCGGAGAAATCCGGCATGAAGATTCTCGGACTCTCCGGCGCTGTGCATGATGCCGCAGCCGCACTCTTGATCGACGGCCAACTCGTCGCGGCAGTCGAGGAGGAACGCTTCAAGCGAGTTAAGCACATCGGCTTTGCCGGCTACTTCGGCCACGACTCCGGTCTGCCGCATGCCAGTATTGATTATTGCCTGAAGACCGCCGGCATCACCGCCGATCAGATTGATGCGGTTGGCTATTTCTACGATCCGTGGCGCGAATTTCGTTCGCACCTCGGCTTTCGCCTCGCCCGCGCCTATCGCGATCCGGCCCGGGCCGCTTATCACCTCGTCCAATCGGTCACGCTCCTGAAAGACCATCTAAAGACCGAGCCGCTCTTTAACCGCCGGCGCCAACACCCGCTCAAATTCCACTGGCTGAGCCATTACGCGACACATAATGCTGCGGCTTTTTTCTGTTCGCCCTTTGATGAGGCGCTGATTCTTTCAATCGACGCCAAAGGCGAACGCGATTCTTGCTGCGTCGCCGTTGGCAAGGGTAACCAAATCCGCACGCTCGAAACCATTCCTTATCCGCACTCGTGGGGCATGTTCTACATGGAGGTCACGAAGTACCTCGGCTTCAAACCCGGCCACGACGAGTACAAGGTCATGGGCCTCGCCTCTTTCGGTAAGCCGACGTATCTCGATCAATTTCGTCAGATTGTGAAAACGCAATCGGATGGTTCCTTCCGATTCGACATGCGCTATTTCGATCCCACTTTTACCGGGCCCGACATGCTCGGCAAAAAGTTCTACGACACTTTCGGCCCTGCCCGCGTTCCGAATTCGGCCATCGATTCCCACCACGAAGACATTGCGGCCAGCCTCCAGCAAATCCTCGAAGAATGCGTGCTCCGGTATCTCGAAAAACTCCGCGCTCGGACTGGCCAACGCAATCTCTGCCTCTCCGGTGGCGTCGTCCTCAACTGCGTGTTGAATGGAAAGATTCTGGAGAGTGGCCTCTTCGACGGCATCTTCATCCCGCCCAACCCCGGCGATGCCGGCTGCGCGGTTGGCGCGGCGCTGCACATTCATCATCAACTTCAGCACGCGCCGCGGGGCTGCGTCATGGATCACGCCTTCCTTGGCCCGGCGTTTAGCGACGACGAAATCCGTGCCGCACTCGATAATGCCAAGCTCGATTACCGAAAAATGGAGGACACCCCGCAGGAAGTTGCCCGACTGATTGCGGACGGCAAGATCGTCGCGTGGTTCCAAGGCCGGATGGAATGGGGGCCGCGCGCGTTGGGTAACCGGAGCTTGCTCGCTGACCCAACTCGCGCTGAAATGCGCGATGTCGTCAACAAATGGGTCAAACACCGGGAAGACTTCCGCCCGTTTGCTCCCTCAGTGCTCGAAGAGGAAGTTTCAAAGTATTTCGAGCACGTCACTGACAGCCCGTTTATGCTCTTCATCACAAAAGTCAAAACGGACAAACGGTCAAAAGTTCCCGCCATCACCCATGTGGACGGCACCGCCCGGCCGCAAACCGTCAGCCGGCGCACAAACCCACTGTACTGGCAAGTGATCAAGGAATTTGAAAACCTCACCGGCGTACCGTGCGTCTTGAATACGTCGTTTAACATTATGGGTGAACCGATTGTCTGCACGCCGCCGCAAGCGATTCGTTGCTTCTACGGCACCGGCATCGACGCGCTGGCTATCGGTTCGTATCTCGTTACCAAACCGCGCGCGTGAAAATTTTAATGATCGGCTACCTGCCGCCGCCCTACTTCGGGCCGAGCGTGACGTACCAAGCACTGTTGCGGTCGGAGTTTGCGCGGCAGTTCGACGTCACATTCCTCGACATCACCGTGGCCGGTCGCATTGACGACATCGAGCGGTTTCGTCTGGGCAAACTTATTAAGATGCTCGGTTTTCTCCTCCGGGAACTTTGGCTTCTGCTGACGCAACGCTTCGACTTCTGCTGCGCACCTATTTCCGTTAACCGGAATGCCTTCCTCAAAGACGCACTGTTACTCAGACTCGCCCGGTGGCGCGGCATCCCGACCGTCTTGTACGCGCATGGCAACAACCTGCCGGACTTTCATGCGAAGTCATCGCCGCGCGTCCAACGCCTGATCGAACGCACCGCTTGCCGCGCCGCCGGCGCTATCGTCCTCGGCGAGTCGTTGCGCTTCAACTTCGAGAAGTGGTTGCCGGCTGAAAAGATCTTTGTCGTACCCACCGGTATCGAACCCGCTGACTCCCGCACCACTCGCGATTGTCGGGACGGTGTGACGGTGCTCTATCTCGGGAATCTCGTCCGTGAAAAAGGCGTGTTCGTGTTACTCGAAGCCGCCCGCCTGTGCCCGGCGGTGCGTTTTATTTTTGCCGGTAACTGGTTTCGGCAGGAAGACGAAACCGCCGCCCAAAGCTTGACCGGTGCCAATGTCCGGTTCATCGGGCCGGTCGCCGGATCGAGCAAGGGGCAGGCGCTGGCCAATGCCGATATCCTCGCGTTCCCGACGTACTACTACAACGAGACGATGGGGCTGGTCTTGCTGGAAGCGATGCAAGCCGGTCTTCCGGTCGTCACCACACGGCGGGCGTCGATTCCTGAAATTGTGCGCGATGGCGAAACAGGTCTGTTGGTTGCGGAACAAAACGCCAGTGAGCTTGCCGAAAAAATTCTCCGGCTGGCCGGTGACCCAGTCCTCCGAGCGAGACTTGGGGCGGCCGGCCGGCTTCGGTTTACCGAGTTCTACACCCATGAGGCTTATGGCCAACGTATGATTGCGGTCTTGGAGGCATTGCGTGGGTAGGCGCGATGTCTATTGGCTGGCCTTGCTGGTGGTCGTGCTGGGTTGGTTCTTCCACGAGACGCTATTTCAAGGCCACACCATGGTGCCGACGGACATGCTCAATCAGTTACTCCTGCCGTATGGGCGCAACGTGGAGCGGATTGCTGTCCAGAACCACTACACAATGGATGTCCTCGAGCAGGATTATCCGTGGGGTTTATTCTGGAAAAAATCGGTGCAGGCGGGGGAGTGGCCGCTCTGGAATCCAGAAATCGCAGGCGGCCAACCCCACTTGGCGACGAGCATGGCCGGCGTGTTCAGCCCATTTCGATTGCTGTATCTAGTCTTGCCCGCCGAACGGGCGTTGAGTTTGGGAATCGTCGCGAGCTTCGTGTGCGCCGCGCTGTTCATGTTTTTGTTCCTCCGTGAAATTGGGCGGTCGCCGGTCGCCGCATTTGTTGGTGGCGCGGCGTGGGCGCTCAACTCGGCCATGTTGCTGTGGTATTGGCGCTTGCCCAGCGTCCAAGCGTGGGTGCCGCTGGCCTTGTTTTGCTTTGAACGCTCGCAACGACTCAACTCGATCCCGTGGCTCGTGGGCACGAGCTTGAGTTTGGCGCTCGCGTGGCTGGGCGGCAACGTCCAGTCGGCTTGTCATGTCGCGCTACTCTGCGGCATCTATTTCCTCTTCGCACGATCGACGCGTCCCCGCGTTGGCCACATTGCACTGGTTCTGGCGGGAGCGATGGCGCTGGCGGCTATCCAATGGCTCCCGACTCTGGAGTTACTGCACCTAGATGCAACTGGCCGCGTCGAAACGGCAGGGCCCCGCGCGACCCTGCGGCACACGGTGCTGGGACTGGGCGCGTTAGTGACGTTTATTTTTCCGGGTCTGGCGGGTTCGACAGAGACGTTTGATTTATTGAAAGCCGTGCCGGCCAGCATCGGCGACTTTACTGGCTCCATTGGATTGGTCGGGGTAGCGCTGGCAGTATTAGGCGTAGGCGGAGCGCGGGACCGGCGGTTACGCGCCCTGTGGATCGCGGCAGTTTTGGCCATTGTGCTCGTCTTGTGTACGCCATTCGTGAAGTACCTATATCATCGGCTGCTGATTGTGGTGGTCTTTGCCCTGTGCGTCAGCACCGCGGCCGGCATCGACCTCTGCTTAAACTTACCGGCCGCCAACCGCCGGCTGGCACGCCGCATCTTGGGCGGTTTCTTGTTGGCTGGCGGCCTCCTGCTGGTCGGGTTGGTGATTACGCAGGGAATGGTGTGGGCGTACCGGCCGCAGTTGATGGAGCGCGCCCAAGGTTTTATCGCGGAAAAGGCCGGCACCAGTTTCTTTGGTGCGCAGTTACAGTGGCAACAGGACCGTCTGGCGCTGTTCCTCGACCATTACCGGCCGACCAATCCGGTGTTCTGGTTACCGGTAGTCTGTCTGGCGGGCGTGGCACTCGCGGGTTGGCGACGGCGGTGGCTGGCGGGTACTATCATCACCGCCAGTTTGTGCGAGTTAATCGTCCTCGGCCGCCCGCTCGTCCCGCAAGTTGATTTGACCCGATATCCGCTCTATCCACCGCTGCAACCCCTCGCGGAAACACGGTCCGAGCCTGATTTGTTTCGTGTCCTCAATTACAATCTGAATCAATCGGGATTTTTGCCGAGCAATTTTCTGATGACTTACGGGTTGACCACGCCGACCGGCTACGAATCGCTGGCACCGGCCAACTTACAAATGCTGCCAGTCCAAGCGGGGACCAATTTCAACAACTTGCTTGATTTGCAAAATGTCCGCTTCGTCGTTTGCCCAGCCACCGTCCGCCTGCCGGAGCCGCGCCTCACCTTCGTGACTGAAGGCGCCGGCCTGCGCGTCTACCGAAATCCTAACTGTCTCCCGCGCGCGCAACTCCTGACGCACTGGGAAATCACACCCACACCCCTCGCCACGATGCAGTCACCGGGATTTCGCCCCGATGAAGTGGTTGTCCTCGAACAAGACCCCGGCTTCCCCTCGGCGGCGACCACCAACTTCGTCGCACATATCGAGCACTACCAAGCACAACAGGTCATCATCCGCACCGCCGCTTCCCAGCCGTCCATCCTCCTGTTGGCTGATACGTGGTACCCCGGCTGGCGCGCGACGCTCGACGGCAAGCCCGTGCCAATCCTCCGGGCCGACGCCGTCTTGCGCGCCGTGGCGGTCCCCGCCGGTGACCACGCCGTCGAATTCCGCTACGCGCCTACGTCCTTTCGCATCGGCGCGCTGATGAGCGGTACCGCGCTGGTCGTATTTGCCATTGCACTTGGTCGTAGTTGTCGTGTTACGCTCCGAGCGTGAACGTCGCCATCGTCCGCCAAGCACCGCGCTACGAGCCGGCACTGGTCCGGCAATCCATCAACCAACTCGGCATCGACTGGCGGGCGTTGATTCACCCCGGCGCTCGCGTGCTGCTCAAACCGAATTTCATCCGCGAATCGCACACCCACCGGCCGAACGAATGGGAACAGATCATCACCCACGGCACCGTCATCGCCGCCGTTGCCGAACAGGTTCTGGCTGCCGGCGGCAAGCTCACCATCTGCGACGCACCGCAAACTGACAGCGACTTCGAGAAAGTTTGCAAGCTGACCGGCGTCCGCAAACTCGATGCCGAAATCCTCGATCTCAGACGGGAAACTTGGCGCACGGAAAACGGCGTCATCGTCGAGCGCCGCAAACTGCCGGAAGATCCGCGCGGCTACACACTCGTCAACCTCGGCGAGAAAAGTTGGTTTCACGGCAAAGCCGGCAGGTTCTATGGTGCCGACTACGACACCCAGTTCACCGCTAACCACCACTCCCACGGCAAACATGAATATCTCCTCGCACGCACCGCAATGGACGCCGACGTGTTCATCAACCTGCCAAAACTCAAGACCCACAAAAAAGTCGGACTGACTGTCAGTCTAAAGAATCTTGTCGGCATCAACGGCGACAAAAATTATCTCCCCCACTTCTGCCTCGGGACTCCGGACAAAGGCGGCGACGAGTTCCCGGACAATCGCGCCAAAACCAAAGTTCAAGCCAAGCTGCTCAAAGCCCTCAAAGGCAGCCCGCTTTGGACGCCCACTGTGAAAAAGATCGGCGCGAAAGTTTTTGGTGATACCGGCGCCGTGGTGCGCTCCGGCAATTGGCACGGGAACGACACGACGTGGCGCATGGTGCTCGATTTGAATCGCGCCCTCTTCGAATTCGACGGCACCGGTCAGCCGCGCACGAAACCGCTCCGGTATCTTTCCATTGTCGATGGCATCATCGCCGGCGACGGCAATGGGCCAATGGAGGCCGATGCAAAACCGTGCGGTGTGCTGCTCGCCGGTACGAACCCGGCCGCAGTGGATTTTGTTTGCGCAAAGTTGATGGGCTTCGACTGGCAGAAGTTGCCGATGATTCGCGAAGGTCTCCGGCAATTCAACCTGAAGCCGGAAGACATCGTGGCCGACATCGGCGAGCCGTTTCACTTCAAGCCGCACTTCGGTTGGAAGGGTCACATTGAAGCCGCTCTATAACACTCTGCCAATTTGGGCGCAGACGCTCGCGGTCAACCTCGAGAGTCGCCGCAACTTTCCGACGAAATACGGCCGCGTCTTTCGCGATTGGCTCGCGAACCTCGAACACAACGAAAAGAAATCTCGCGACGAGATGTTGCACCAGCAACAAGTTGCCGTCCGGCATTTGCTCGAATACGCCGTCGAACACGTGCCGGCATACAAAGGTCGGTCGACAGAAAATCTGAGCGAGTGGCCGATTCTTGAAAAGAAGGACATCACCCCGGCGTTCTTGTCCGATGAGTTCCAACAAAACAAGTTGATGAACCTGCACACCAGCGGCACTACCGGCACGCCGCTGACGGTGTATTTTTCCAGGGAGTATCACCAGATTGAGATGGCGTTTCGCTGGCGACACAGAGCCTGGGCCGGCGTGCCGTTTCTCTCGTCGAGTGCGTACGTCTCGGGTCACCCCGTCGTACCGGCGCAGCAAAACGCGCCGCCGTTCTGGCGCTGGGACCGGCATGAGAAACGGTTGCTATGTTCGTCGTATCACATCGACCGGCCGGCGTACGCAGCGGCGTTCCAACATTACCGGCCCGACTTCATCCACGGCTATCCATCGTCGCTCTGCCAACTCGGCTTGCCCGCCGAAGCCGTGGCGAAGGTGGGCGGCTATCAACCGAAGG
>JBAXYB010000083.1:0-13138 GCA_037127585.1 Verrucomicrobiota bacterium | reverse complement strand
CCGCCGTTGCCGGGTTTGGTGCTGGTCAGCGCCGCGTTATAACTATCCCAATCGAGGCTGTACATGTCACGAATCCGTTCGCGAGCGAGCGCGCCGTTCTTGAAACAGATCAACGTCATGTAATCGCCCGTCGGCGCGCCGAACACGTGCCCTTCCCCGCGATCATCGGTCTGACAACGTTTCATCAATCCAAAATAGGTGTAGCTCGTGCCGAGACTAATCGCGATGGAGCCTTCCTCGAACAACCCCAACCCGACCAAGCTGCACGGATTATCGCCCGACCACACAACCGCTAGCGCCACCGGATTCACCCCGTACTTCTGCACAAAATACGGACTCACTTTCCCGATCACCTTCCACGACTCCACCAACGCCGGTAACTTCTTCCGTAAATCTTTCGCCGTCACCTTGACCGCGCCGGCATGCCACGCGCGCTTCTTGATATCCATCAAGTTCATCCCGGCCCCGTCGCCATGGTCAATCGGCGCAATCTTACCGGCCAGCACGGAGGCCATGAACGAACTCACCAGCGCAATACTCACCGTCGCCTCGTAGCCGTCCGGGTCGCGCTTGGAAAATTTCCGAATCTGCGACCCGGTAAACCGCTCGAACGCGTCCGACCCGGTCGCCTGCGTCGTTTTTTGGATGCCGCCCAGCGCCCGGCGAATCTCCGCACACTCCACGGTCGTCGAAGAATCCATCCAGATCGGCGCCGTCTCGCGCGCGAAGCAATGGCGCAGGTTATCTTTGAGCGACTTGGCGGGATTGAGCTTCCGCAACGCCGCCTCGGCGCGGTCATTCAAATACACCGACCCGTGTTGTTGTCCCGAGCCAGAGATGGCCAAGACCTCGTCGAGCGCCACGCCTTCGGCTTGCATTTTTTCGAACAACACATCGAGCGCCTCGACCCACAGCAACGGGGGGCTATGAATCACGAGCGGATCGCTACTGCGGAGGGTGCCGTTGTTGGTTTTGTACTGCGGCAACGTCTTGTCAAAGTTCAGCGAGGCCTCGTACACAACCTGACGTGAGTCGAGGTCGATAACGATTGCCGACAAACTTTGTGTGCTGGAATCCAGTCCGAGAAATAATCGAGCCATGAAAAACCTCTAGTGCTACGCCGGGCATTCTACTGGCCAGCCCCCGGAAAGGAAATCAATAATCTTGCCGGGTCGACTACGTGGCTTAGCGTCCGGTGCTCAATCCATCGACTGGATGCGCGCTTGGGCGAGCAAAGTCTGGAAACGTTCTGCGCTGAGATACCGTTGGACCTCGGGCCGGCCAAAAACATCCTGGGTCAACCGCGGATCAACCAGCAGCAATTTACTCATGAACTCATGAAACCGGTCCGCGTCACCCGTCTGCGCGATAACAACAGCGCACTGGAGATTCGCGAGATGGCTGCACGGATCAGCTTCAAGCACGCGCTGGTACGCGGCGGCGGCGTGGGTGAGCCGACCGGCTTGTTGCAGGCGTTGCGCGTACAATAACCACGTCTCTGCCGTCGCATCGGCATCCCCGATGGCGATCTCGAGCTGGACCAAAGTCGGGCCGTCCGAGACGCGCGAGTCAGTCGTCGTACTGGAGACATAGGCGGCGCCGGCAACGAATGTTGCCAGGAGCACGACGAGCGCCGGTTTGCGGGAACGTTGAATCATTGTTCGCTGTCGCTTATAACGCCATTTCGATGACGACGCAAGATCACGCCGCGCTGCGGGTGCAGTTCAAACCTTCGTGCCGAACCCTCACCCTGACCCTCTCCCGTCGAACGGGAGAAGGGGTCCGGTCTCCTCTCCCCCGTCGTTTGGGGGAGAGGATTAAGGTGAGGGGGTGCGGGCTGTGACCAACACTTCGAACTGCACCCCCGTGCCGCCCGACCGTCGTTACCGGCTGTTGTGGCTGCTGGCCTGCCTGGCCTTGGCGTGGCTGCAAATGACGCTGGCCGGCTACGAACTCGGCGTCGGCAACCAAGCCATCCAAGTTCCGTTCCTGCTGCGCTTGCACGATGCGACTCTCTTCACGCGTGACGTTATGGTGGGCATTACGCTCGACGCCTACCCCAGTTTGTTCTACCGGGGGCTGGCCCACGCGCTCTCGTTGGTGTCCCTGCCCACGCTGTATTATGGATTGCATTTCCTGACGACGGCCGGCGTTTTCTTCTTTGTCATCGAACTATGCCGGGCAATGTTCGGCTCTTACTGGCCGGGACTGGTGGCCTGCCTGTTCCTGCTGGCCGGCCACCATCGCGCCCTCGCCGAGCAAACACTTTACTCGACTTGTTTCACGCACACCTGGGCGGTCTTCCCGCTCACGCTGGCTGCTCTCGCCATGCTCTACCGCGACCGACCTTTTGCCGCATTCACGATTGCGGGCGTCTGCTTCAACATCCACGCCCTTGAAGCCGGCCAACTCGCGATCGCCCTAACCACTTGGGCTGTCTTTTCTGTTCCGCCCCGCAAAGTCGCCGCGCTCCTGCTCGTTTTCATCGTCCTGGCCACACCCACCCTATTCCAGATGCTGCAACACCGGGAACACTTCGGGGCCGACTGGTTTCAGCTCATGCACATCCGTTCCGGTCACCACAGCTTTCCGTTCCAGTGGTGGCGCGCGGGACAAGCGGATGTTCCGCGGTTTCTGTTGATCCTCGCGCTCGCCGGCGTGGCCATGAGCCTCGTCCCCGGCCCGCACGTCCGCAAAACGCTACTGCTGACAGCCGGCATCGCGTTGATGTTCGTCGCCGGCATTCTCTTCTCCGAAGTTTGGCCGAACGCGCTGGTCATCCGCGCGCAGCTATTCCGCAGTTCCCGGTTTCTCATGATCATCGCGTTGGCGTACATCGCCGCGGGCTGTGTCCGGGCGCGGGGCTGGGAACTCATCGGGGCCGCGCTGGTTGTCGCCTGTCTGGCCGCGCCGCCGTGGTTGATCTTGTTGCCGGTCACGCTGCTCGTCACCACCCTGCTCGCCCTGTCCCACCGGCGTCTGCTTTGGCAGCAAGCCACGCTCGTCGGCAGCGCCTTGTTGGTCACGCTGGCAGCTTGGCGCACCATTGATTTTGTCCCGGTCGGTTTCGCGTGGAATTTCCACCGCCCCGAATCGAGCAACGATCCGGGCTGGATCGACGCCCAACTGTGGGCGCGCGAGCATACCGCCCGCGACGCGTTATTCCTCACGCCGGCACAGATGAGCGGGTTCCGGATCTATTCGCAACGGGCCGTGGTGGGCGAATGGCGCGACGGCACGCAATTATATTTCAGCGCCCGCTTCGCCGGCCCGTGGTGGGAACGAATGGAGGCTCTCCAACCCGGGATGCGCATCGCACCGGACGGTCGGCGGCTGCTCGTCCAAGGCCGGTCGCTCTCGCAACTCGACGACGAACAAATCCTCGTCTTGGCCAAGCGTTCCGCGGTTGACTACGTCGTGCTCGCCAGCGATCCGCCGCGCAAACTCGTCACGGCGTACCGGAATCCACAATGGACAATCTACCGGCCCGAGGTGGACACGTCGTTGCTGGTGGCCAAGCCGGGTTTCTTCGAAGATGTTGTCCTCCCCAATCTTGAAAAACACCGGAAGGGCGACGTTCGCCTCCAACTCGTCGATGTCACTGGCCGGCCGCTTGTCGATGCGCCATACCGGATCTGGGCGACGAACGAACTCACCGTCACGACGAATTGCCTGGCCGGTTTCACGCCGGGACGACTCCGCGCCACACCGGAAGACTCCGTCGAGAAGGAACTGACCGAGCATGCGTTCGATCTCATCGGCCGGAACACGAACCGGGTAGACTTCTGGGAATTGACCGACCCGGGACTTTCCCAGAGCCAAATGTCCAACCTCGTCGCGGCGATTCGCGGCAAGTTTCCCACAATCAAACTCGGCCTGAGTGTCGCGCCGTTGTTGACCGCGCCGGACTCGCCGCGCGGTTTGGCTGATGTCCGGCAGCTCAAGGGCCTCGATTTTGTCGCGATTCGAGCGGTGCGGCCGGTGGGCGTGTGGGCGGATCCGAAAACGCTCTACGATATCTTTGACGCGTTCGCGAAAGAAGGGCTGCGCATCCGGGTCACGGAGTTCGTCGCCCCGACGAATGGGTGGATCGAGGGCTCGACCCGGCAAGGCCAATGGACACCCGAACTCGCCGCCGAATATCACCGGCAATTCCGGACCGTGGCATTGAGTCACCCAGCGGTGGACGCGGTCAACGGGAGCGAGAGTTGGGAGACGAACGGCGTTGTCGCGCTCAATGGCGTGATCCGGTTTCGGGGTCTCACTGGCCATTACGTCGTTGCCGTTGGAACCGCGCCGGCCAGTTTCCCGGTCACGCGGGGGACTAACAGCAATTACCGATTCCAGCTCGACGCGGCCGGTAAAACTTTGACGGTTATCAAATGACGAGCGCTCCGACTCACCGCATGGGAGGGCGAGGCTCCTGCCGAGCCACGGCTCGCCGGGAGGCTCGCCCTCCCACCAAACTGTTTTCGATATTCACCGTGCTCCTCCTGCTGAGCGCCGCCGGTGCGCCCGCCCAGATTTTCCGCGACCCCGACCGCCCGCTCGCCGAACGCATCGATGATTTGATCTGCCAGTTGTCGCTCGAAGAAAAAGTCGGCCAGATGGAGGAGATCGTGCAACCGATCCCGCGGCTCGGGATTACCGGGTACAGTTGGTGGAGCGAATGCATCCACGGCGTCGGGCGCGCGGGCCGCGCGACGGTGTTCCCGGCGGCGATTGGGTTGGCCGCGACGTGGGATCTCGATTTGATGGCGCGCGTCGGCACCGTGATCAGCGATGAGGCGCGCGCGAAACATCCGGAGGCGCCGGCGGAGCGGCACCATGGGTTGACGTACTGGGCACCGGCCGTGGATCTCGTCCGCGATCCGCGCTGGGGCCGCATCGAAGAGACGTACGGTGAAGATCCGTTTTTGGTGGGGCAGATGGGGCTGACGCTGGTGAAAGCCTTGCAAGGCGATGATCCGATTTATCTCAAGATCGCCGCGACGCCGAAACATTTCGCCGTGCATTCGCAAGAGACCGACCGGCACGCGAAGCTGTTCGACGTGTC
Source organism: Verrucomicrobiota bacterium (assembly GCA_037127585.1). Lineage (GTDB taxonomy): Bacteria > Verrucomicrobiota > Verrucomicrobiia > Palsa-1439 > Palsa-1439 > CAINDI01. Next base: position 8,082 of record JBAXYB010000083.1, on the reverse strand, counting down.
GGAGCGCGTGCTCCGGGATTATTACCTCGCGCCATTCCGCGCGTGTTTCGTGGAAGGTAAGGCAGCGTCGGTCATGACGGCTTACAACGGTTTCAACAGCATCCCAAGCACGGCGAACCGCTGGCTGTTGACGGATCTACTGCGGGGCGAATGGGGTTTTGACGGCGCGGTCGTCACCGACTGGGGCGCGCCGCGCCATTTGCGGATGTCTTTCAAAATAGTCGCAACCGACGAGGACGCGGTGGCGGCGGCGTTGCGGGCGGGCGTGGATGTGCTTTGCCAACACGACTCCTGCCCGTTAGTTGGCATCCGGGACGGTCTGCTCGGAGCGACCCAGCGGGGGATCATTGACGAGAGGGAACTGGATGCGGCGTTGCGCCGGTCGCTGAAGGTGCGGTTCCGCCTCGGGATGTTCGACCCGCCGGAGCGCGTGCTCTATGAGCAACTCACGCCGGCCATCGTCGGGACTCCCGAGAAAATTGCGTTGGCGCGCGAGGCCAGCCAAAAGGCGATCGTGCTGTTGAAAAACGCCGCCGTCCCGGGTTGCGCCGCTCCGACTCCACTCTTGCCAATCGACCGCCAGAAAATTGACTCCATCGCCGTCATCGGCTCGCACGCCAACCGGCTCTTCCTCGGCAACTACAGCGGCGACCCTGCGAAACCGGCGGTGACGACGTACCAAGGCATCACTAACCACGTCCCCGACCGGCTCATCATCCGGCATGTTCCGTGGGTCGAGATCGACGACAAAAAGAAAAAGGACGCGCCACTCGACGAGCAGAAACTCAGTCTCGCGAGCGCGCTCAAAGCCGCCGCGGACTCGGATGTCGCGGTCGTCGTGCTGGGGCTGGGCCCGAAAATCGAAATGGAAGGCCGCGACCGGCAAGACCTCGATCTGCCGAAAGACCAACAGCAATTCATCGAGAAAGTTGTCGCCGTCAACCCGGCCACCGTTGTCGTCCTCATCAACGGCGGCCCGCTCGCGATCAACTGGATTCACCAACACGTCCCCGCCATCGTCGAAGCGTGGTATCCCGGCCAAGAAGGCGGCAACGCCATCGCCGACGTTTTATTCGGCGACTTCAATCCCGCCGGCCGGTTGCCGATCACCTTCTACGCCGGTCTCGCCCAACTCCCACCGCTCGACGATTACGACATCACCATCGGACGGACGTACATGTATCTGCGTGACCCGCCGCTCTACCCGTTTGGCCACGGTCTAAGCTACACCAGTTTCGAATACCGGAATCTACGAATCACAAGGGAGGGCGAGGCTCCCGCCGAGCCGCCGGGCCGAATTGGCTCGGCGGGAGCCTCGCCCTCCCCTGTAGCCGGCACGATCGACACGCTTAACATCACCCTCGACGTCGCCAATACCGGTCCGCGCGACGGCGCCGAAGTCGTGCAACTCTACGTGCGCGAGTTGAACGCACCCCAGCCGTCTCCATTAAAAAAACTCCGCGCCTTCCAACGCATTCACATCCCGGCCAACGCCACCCACCCGGTAACTTTCACGCTCAATATCGCCGACCTCGCCCACTGGGACGTCAGCCAGCAAGCCTTCGTCGTCACCCCTGGTGAGTTTGAAATTCTGGTCGGCGCGTCATCGGCCGATATTCGCGGCCGCCAGCCCTTTCGCGTCAAGTAAGAGAGCACTTGCAGTGCTAAACTCCGGTCGCTATAACGCGACCACCAATTTATGAGCACACCTATTCGAGCCGTGTTGGTCGGTTGCGGCGGCATGGCCGGCGCATGGTTGAAAGCCGCCACGGAAGTCGGCGGAATCGAGTTTGTCGGGTTCGTCGACATTCGCGAGGAAGCCGCCCGGCAACGCGCGACAGCGTCGGGCGCCGTGGCGCCGGTCATCGGCACGGATTTGGCGACGGTGTTGAAAGCCGCCCAACCGGAGGTCGTCTTCGATTGCACGATCCCGGAAGCGCATCATCAGGTGACGTTGACCGCGCTTGCCCACGGTTGCCATGTGCTCGGTGAGAAACCGCTCGCCGATTCGATGGCGCACGCCCGCGAAATGGTCGCCGCCGCCAAGCAAGCCGGTAAGATTTACGCCGTCATCCAGAACCGCCGGTATCTGCCACAGATTCGCCGGCTGAAAAACTTTCTCGCCGCCGGCTCGCTCGGCGACGTGACGACGCTGGATTGCGATTTCTACATCGGCGCGCACTTTGGTGGTTTCCGCGACAAGATGCGGCACGTGTTGCTGCTCGACATGGCGATCCACACCTTCGACGCGGCCCGCTACATTACCGGCGCGGATGCCGTGGCGGTGTATTGCAAGGAATGGAATCCGCGCGGTTCGTGGTACGACATGGACGCGTCGGCCGTCGCGATCTTCGAGATGGCGAACGGGTTGATGTACACCTACCGGGGCAGTTGGTGCGCGGAAGGCTTGAACACGTCGTGGGAATGCGACTGGCGGATCGTCGGCACCAAGGGCAGCGCGAAATGGAACGGCGGAGACGGTTTCCAAGCGGAGGTCGTGACGAAGGCCGGCAACTTCACTTCTGACAAGGCGCCGGTTGACTGGCCGGCGCATGATCCCGGATCGAAAGTCGGCGGGCACGCTGGTTTGATGCGTGAGTTTGTGGATTGCGTGCGCACCGGCCAGACGCCCGAGACAATTTGTACGGACAACATCCAGAGCCTCGCGATGGTATTCGCGGCCATCGAGAGCGCTGAAAAAGGTCAACGCGTGGAAGTGAAAGTCTAAAACTATGAATTCACACGACGACATTCGCATCGGCACACTCGCCGGCAAAGGCGCGCAGACACCAGCTTACATCCGGCAAATCTTGCCGCACGGCTTCGAGAGTTTTCAGATCAACTTCTGGATGACGCTCGGCGGCGCCGACCTCAAAAAGATGAGCGTCGAAGTGAAGGACGTGCTCGCGGGCAGCGACGCCGTCATCAGTTCGCTGGGCATGTTCGGTAACCCGCTCGTCGACCCGGTCTGTGTCGATGGCTGGAAGAAATGCATCGATGCCGCGCCGTTGTACGGCTGCGACTTGGTGTGCGGTTTTGCCGGCCGCGTCGTGGACAAGCCGATTCCGGAATCGATGAAGCAATTCAAGAAAGTCTTCGGCCCACTCGTGAAACGCGCCGCCGACAAAGGCGTTCGCATCGCGTTCGAGAATTGCGACATGGGCGGTGATTGGAGTCGCGGCGATTGGAATATCGCCAACGCGCCGACAGCCTGGGAACTGATGTTCAACGAAGTCCCGGCCGCCAACCTCGGCCTCGAATGGGAGCCGTGTCATCAAATGGTTAGCCTCATTGATCCGTTGCCGCAATTGAGGAAGTGGTTGCCTAAGATTTTTCACATCCACGGCAAAGACGCGACGATTGACTGGACGCAACTGCGCACGACCGGCTTGCGGGGCGGGAAGACGTTTGTCTGGCATCGCACGCCGGGCTTCGGCGACACGAACTGGACGGATGTCATCAGCATTTTGCGTCAAGGCGGTTTCAAAGGGGCCATCGACATCGAAGGCTGGCACGACCCGGTCTACAAGGGCGACCTCGAAATGACCGGCCAAGTCCACGCCCTGAACTACCTCAAGCGTTGCCGCGGCGGTGAGTTCGTGCCGAATCCGAGTTAGTCGGTGTAGCCACGCCTCTGTGAGGCGTGGATGTATATAATCATCGAAAGAATTCGCGCCTCACAGAGTCGCGGCTACACCGGAAAACCGCATTTAGCAGCTTGCTACAGTTCCTCGGTCTTGCGAAACGGCAAGCCACGCTGACCATCGAAAAGTTTCCGCAAACGCGGATCGGAGGAACTGCGCGGGCGTTGGCTACCATTCGGCGCAACGCGTTCGCACAACTGCCGCCGGTACTTCCGCCCCGCCAGCCAGTATTCCCACGAGATCGGGCGATCAATTGGAATCGTAGGGACTGGACACTTGGAGTTCACGGCTTACCTCTTGCACTAGTTGTTGGAGTTCGTCAAACACGTTGTAGTCGCGCGCGACAATGTCAGAGACACCCCGGCTCGGGCTCTTCGCGAAACTCGGATTGCAAATCGGCGGGGTGCATTCTATAAACCGCATCGTCAACTTTCACCCAACTGGAGAACATCACCATGACCAACGCCGCATTCCCGACCGTGTCCAAAATCAAATACGAAGGCCCAAAGTCGAAAAACCCACTCGCCTTCAAACAATATAACCCCACCGAAAAAATCGCTGGCAAGACGATGCGCGACCATTTCCGGTTCGCCGTCTCGTACTGGCACACGTTCCGCGGGACCGGCGCCGATCCGTTCGGGCCGGGCTGCGCGCTCCGTCCGTGGGACGACGGATCGAACTCCGTCGCCAACGCCCAAAACCGCGCCCGCGTCGCTTTTGAGTTCCTCGAAAAACTCGGCGTCGGCTTCTATTGCTTCCACGACCGGGACGTTGCCCCGGAAGGCGCGACGTTGGCCGAGTCCAACCGGAACCTCGACGCAATCGTCAAAGTCCTCAAAGAAGAACAGAAGCGGACCGGCATCAAGCTGCTCTGGGGCACGGCGAATCTGTTCTCCAATCCCCGGTACGTCCACGGCGCATCCACGAGCTGCAATGCCGACTCGTTCGCCTATGCCGGCGCGCAGGTGAAAAAAGCGCTCGAAGTCACCCTCGAACTCGGCGGCCAAGGCTACACGTTCTGGGGCGGCCGCGAAGGCTACTCCACGCTGCTCAACACGGATATGAAGCGCGAGCAGGAACATCTCGCCAAATTCCTCCACATGGCCGTCGACTATAAAAAGAAGATCGGCTTCAAAGGCCAGTTCTACATCGAGCCAAAGCCGAAAGAACCGACCAAACACCAATACGACTCCGACGTCGCCGCGTGCCTGAACTTCCTGCGCGAGTACGATCTCTTCGACCACCTCAAGCTCAACATCGAAACCAACCACGCCACGCTGGCCGGCCACTCAATGCTCCACGAAATCACCGCCGCCGCCGCCGCGGGCCGGCTCGGCTCGATTGACGCCAATACCGGCGACGAACTCCTCGGTTGGGACACCGACCAATTCCCGACCGACATCTACGGCACGACCGAAATCATGCTCGTCGTCCTCGGCATGGGCGGGTTCACGACCGGCGGGTTGAACTTCGACGCGAAAGTGCGCCGGGAAAGCTTCGAGCCGGTTGATCTCTTCCACGCCCACATCGGCGGCATGGATGCGTTCGCCCGCGGTCTCAAGATCGCGCACGCGATTCGCCAGGATGGCCGGCTCGCGAAGTTCGTGAAGAACCGGTACGCCAGTTGGGATACCGGCATCGGCAAGCAGATCGAGACCGGTAAGGTCGACTTCACGCAACTCGAAGCCTACATGCTCGCCAAAGGTGACGTGACACCGTGCACCAGTGGCCGGCAAGAGATGTTGGAGAATTTGATCAACGAGTTCATCTAACAGCCGCGCCCACGCGGACGGACTTACTGCGGTCAGTTATGAAGAACAATCCAGTCCCCGTTTACCGGAATGCAAAGCTCCCCATCGCGCACCGCGTGGACAGTCTCATCGCGCAGCTGACGCTCGCGGAGAAAGTCTCGCAGATGGTGCACACAGCCCCGGCCATCGAGCGGCTCGGGTTGCCGGAATATAATTGGTGGAACGAATGTCTCCACGGCGTCGCCCGCGCCGGTAAGGCGACGGTGTTCCCGCAGGCAATGGGGATGGCGGCGGCGTTCAATCCCGATCTGTTGTTTCGCGTGGCCACGGCGATCTCGGACGAGGCGCGCGCGAAACACAACGCCGCGCTGCAGCAGGGCAACCGGGGCATGTACTTCGGGCTGACGTATTGGACGCCGAACATCAATATCTTCCGCGATCCACGGTGGGGTCGCGGTCAGGAGACCTACGGTGAATGTCCGTATCTCACGGCTCGGTTGGGCGTCGCGTTCATCAAGGGATTGCAGGGGAATCATCCGAAGTATTTGAAGCTCGTCGCGACCGCGAAACATTACGCCGTCCACAGCGGGCCGGAGGAATCCCGGCATTGGTTCGATGCGGTGGTCAGTCCGCGCGATCTGCGGGAGACTTACCTGCCCCATTTCAAGGCGGCGGTGCAGGAGGCGAAAGTCCATTCAATCATGGGCGCGTACAACCGCGTCAATGGCGAACCGTGCAACGGCAGCCTGACGTTGCTCCAGAAAATTCTCCGCGACGAATGGGGCTTCGCTGGGTACGTCGTCAGCGATTGCTGGGCGATCAAGGATTTCCACCAAGGTCACAAAGTCACACAGGACGGCGTTGAGTCCGCCGCGATGGCGGCGCGCAACGGCTGCGACATCAATTGCGGTTGCCTGTTCCTCGAACTGATTGAGGCGGTCAAGCGCGGGTTGATTGCCGAGACGGAGCTCGACCGGAATTTGCACCGGCTGTTCACCGCCCGGATGAAACTCGGCATGTTCGACCCGGCCAAGTCCGTGCCGTGGTCGAAGCTCAAGCCGGCCGTCGTCAACTCCCCGGCGCATCAGAAACTCGCGCGACGCATGGCGCAGGAATCCATCGTGCTGCTCAAGAACGACGGCGTGTTGCCATTGAAAAAGAATCTCCGGCAAGTCCTCGTCGTCGGCCCGAACGCGGTGGACACGCTCGTGTTGCTCGGCAACTACAACGGTTACTCCCCGCAGATGACGACGCTTCTCGCCGGCATCCTGGAGAAAGTTTCGCCCGGCACGCAGGTCCAATGGTCGAAAGGTTGTGACTTGGCCGGCGACAAACCGGTCAATACCGGCGAACTCCACTGGCTCACGAGCTACGGCCCGCCGGTGGACGTCATCGTAGCCTGCCTCGGTTACAGCGCGACACTCGAAGGCGAAGAAGGTTGCACCGAAGGCGGCGGCTCCGGCGATCGGAACAAATACGGCCTACCGGGTCGCCAACAGGAATATCTCGAAGCGCTGGCGAAGTTCGGCAAACCGATCGTGCTCGTCGTCACCGGCGGAAGTCCGATAGATCTGACCTGGGCGCAGGCGAATTGCGCGGCCATCGTCTGGGCCGGTTACCCCGGCGAGCAAGGCGGCACGGCGGTCGCCGATGTGTTATTTGGTGATTACAACCCGGCCGGCCGCATGCCGATTACGTTCCCGAAGAGCTACGAGCAGTTGCCGTCTTTCGAGGATTACAATATGACGGGGCACACGTACCGGTTCATGGAGGGCGACGTGCTCTACCGGTTTGGCTATGGCCTGAGCTATACAACTTTCAAGTATTCGAAGCTCAAACTCCGCGGTCTCGAAGTCAGCGTGGACGTGAAGAATACCGGCCGACTGGCCGGCGACGAGGTCGTGCAGCTTTACGTGCGCGACGTGGAAGCCAGTGTGCCAGTCCCGCGCCGGCATCTCGAAGATTTCCGGCGCATCCACCTCAAGCCCGGCCAGAAGAAAACCGTCACTTTCAACTTGCGCTCAGAACAACTGGCGTGCTTTGACGACGCCGGTCAACCATTCGTCGAACCTGGTGAATTCGAGATCAGCGTCGGCGGTGGCCAACCAGATGATCCCCTGAGCGCCGCGCTCTCCACCATACTGAATCTGAAGCGGTAGGGCTGGAGACGACAAAGCGCCGGGACGCGAACGCCCCGGCGCCAGTTCGTGAACAGATTAGAATCCAACCAGCAGCGTGCCGATTGTGCCGAGGGTGCTGGCTTTACCCTTGGTCACGACGACTTCGAAGTCGTCGCCGTCATTCCCTCGGAACAAGGCTTGAATCGCGCCGCTAAAGGCTAATTGTGGCGCGGGCGTTTCCATCCCCGTGATAGTCGCCTTGCCAGTCATGGCGATCCAACCCTTGGTGAAATTCCCCACGCTGTCAACCGAACCGGCCAAGGCAACCGTACCTTTGCCTTTGGCGGAATCAATGGCCCCACCGAGATCCATCTCACAAATGGTGGTCAGGTTACTTTGGGTGTTCGGATCAAAAACAATCAGCTCCGCAAAAGGATCGCCGTTATCGACAAAGACCACGACCAACGCCAGTTTCTCGTTGGCCGGTACGCTCCCATTCGTCGCGCGGCCGCGGGCGAGGTTGATGATATTCTCCGTGGTGAATTTACCACTGACAACGATGTCCTG
>JBAXYB010000082.1:0-13217 GCA_037127585.1 Verrucomicrobiota bacterium | reverse complement strand
AATTGTCCTGCTTTGCTAACTACACAACTTGTCCTGCTTTGCTCTCCCCGCGACAACCCAAAATCGGCGACCCGGTCGGCCATCCACAAGCAACGAAAGCATCCGAAGCCGCGGTCCTCGCCGCGTTGCGTTGGCTCCGCGATCATCAGGAAAGCAACGGCTCATGGAAATGTCCGCGAAGTTCATCCGCCACAACCGGCCTCGCGCTACTGGCCTTTTTCGCCCACGGTGAAACAGATGACTCCACAGAATTCGGCGACGCCGTCAATCGTGGTTTAAGATTTCTAATCCAGTCCATTGACGCCACCGGCACCGTCTCCGACAAGAGTATGTATGCACAAGCCATCGTCACCCTCGCCCTTTGCGAAGGCTACGCCTTGATCCGGTCGCCAGTCCTCCGCGAGCCCGCCGAACGCGCCGCCCACGTCCTCCTCACCGCCCAAGCTGTGCCGAAATCAAATCCACTCCATTCCGGCGGCTGGCGGTACACGTCGACCTCGGCCGACGCCGACACGTCGGTTACCGGCTGGTCGATCATGGCCTTGCAAGCCGCCGACCATGCCGGCATCGCCGTCACACCGGAGACATTCACCAAAGCCAGCGCGTACCTCTGGCGGATGCATGGCCAAGATGGTTTTGGCTACGCCGCGCCGGGCGACGCTCCCGTCCCGACCGCCATCGCCACGTTCTGCCTCCAATTCCTCGGGCACGCCGGTGACACTCGACTCCACGGCGCGCTCGACCTGCTCAAAAAGCAGAATGTTTCCTGGCCGCAATCCACCGGCGCATTTGTGCTGTATGGCTGGTACTACACCACGTTGGCGATGTTCCAAGGCGGCGGGGCCTATTGGGAAAACTGGCACCAAAAGATCGCGCCCGCCCTGATGGCCGCGCAAGCGGACGACGGGAGTTGGCCACCGCCGCCCCACAGCAGTGGCGAAGCGGCCTTTGCCGGGACTCCGACGTATGCGACCGCCCTCGGCGCGATGATTCTGGAGACCTACTACCGGTATCAACCGCAGTATCTCCAAAAGAAAAAGGCGGGCTGAAATTCAGCCCGCCCTTCTGTGAATTACGCGACCGGCCGGTTACTTCTTGCCGATGCCTTTGCACTCCGGCTTGTCTTTGCCGAGCGCTTCCTTCTTCGCCGTTATATTCGTCGCCGTCGCGCAGTTGTCGCGATTCTCCGCGATGAAACTGTTCCACTTCGCCGGCAAATCGCTTTCCGTGAAGATCGCCTCGACCGGACACACCGGCACACACGCGGTGCAATCGATGCATTCGTCGGGATGAATGTAAAGCCGGTCGCCGACTTCGTAGAAGCAATTGACCGGGCAAACTTCGACGCAGTCCGTAAATTTACAACCGACACAAGGTTCTGCCACTATATGAGCCATGTCTTGAATTCCTCTTAGTTAAGAACGCTATGCTATACTCAGCGACGTGAACGCCGCCAAGAGCAAACTAGCAACTCGTCTCGAAAAAATCATCCAAAAACTTCGCATAGCTTATCCCGACGTTCGCTGTGAGCTGGATCACGCAAATCCCCTGCAGCTTCTCGTCGCCACCATCCTCAGCGCCCAATGCACTGACGTCCGTGTGAACAAAGTCACCCCGGCCCTGTTTGCCAAATACCGGACGGCTGCCGACTTCGCCGCCGCCCCGTCCGGTGAGTTGGAAGACCTGATCAAATCTACCGGCTTCTTCCATAACAAAGCCAAATCGATCCGCGCCTGTTGCCGGGCCATTGCCGACAACCACAACGGCCAGGTCCCGGCCACGATGGCGGAACTGGTCCAACTGGCCGGTTGCGGTCGCAAGACGGCCAGCGTCGTCCTCGGCGTCGCCTTTTGGAAAGCGGAAGGCATCGTCGTCGACACCCACGTCCAACGCCTCGCCCAACGCCTCGACCTCACCCGCCACACCACCCCCGAAAAGATCGAACGCGCCTTGATGGAAATCGCCCCTACCGAAGAGTGGATTGACCTCTCGCATTTACTCATCTGGCATGGCCGCCGCCGGTGCGCCGCCCGCAAACCGGATTGCGCCAACTGCGAACTTCTGCCACTCTGCCCGCAACACGGAGTCCAATCATGATCAACGCCGGCGACCAAGCCCCCACCTTCCCCGAACTCACTGCCCACAAAGGCAAAACCGTCATCCTCTACTTCTACCCGAAGGACGACACCACCGGTTGCACCGTCGAAGCCTGTGAACTCCGCGACGCCTACCCGGCGCTCAAGAAAAAGAAAGCTGTCGTCCTCGGCGTCAGCCCCGACTCGTTCAAGTCACACGAGAAATTCGCAACGAAATTCGCCCTCCCCTTCGAACTCGTCCCCGACGAAGATCACCAAATCGCATTGGCCTACGGCGTCTGGCAGGAGAAATCCATGTATGGCCGCAAATACATGGGCATCGTCCGCACCACTTTCATCATCGACCACGCCGGCACGATTCAGACGATCTTCCACAAGGTGAAGCCCAAGGGTCACGCCGCTGAAATTCAAGCCGCCCTCGCGACGAATTAAACTTCCGTCAGCAATCCATTGTTCTTTGAGTTGACTGGAGGGCCACGCTCCGTCGTGGCCGATTCCCAGCGGACGCGATGGAGCGCGTTTGTGGAGAACCGCGTCTCGTCCAACTTGGCTCGCCAAAAGCCGGCACACCGAAAGGCGTATGGTAGGGACGAACCGCCGGCTCGTCCGTTGGAGTTGTCCGGCCCGGGCGCCCCGGCGGGTCGCCCTTACCAACGACCGTTTCAACTGCAGCGTTACGGCTAAGGCCCAGTTCCGAGCCGCACAACGCAACGACCGGCGCTTCCCCTTCCTGCCCGCTCGCGTACCGGTAATGATATGTGCCGTAGCCGATCATTCCGTAGGCGATGTGCAGTTTGAGGGACGGCGCGGCTTTGCGGATGGCTTTGTGCAACACCGTCACGGCCGCCCGGCGCGGCTCCGGCAAGCTGGCGAGATATTGCACAGCGGTCTTGATGTTCGCGGGGGCTTTCATTTGAGCCCTGAGTCTACCAGTCCCACGCCGGCTTCGCCAACAACCGCGAACTGAGAACCATGAACTCATCCGTATTCCGTTTACGGTCGGTCTCGGGATTGATATGCATACTCTCAATGCTCAAACACCCTTGGCTCGAACTGGTGATTTCTACTATTGCTCTCCTGCTCTTTCATACGAGCGACTTATCCGCTGGACAGGCGACGCGATCGGTTCGTTATTGGATGACGCATGCGTCCGACGTACCGGAGTCTCCCGGATGCGTAACGCTGCTGGGCGCGGTCGCCGCCAATGGCGGCGAGTTGGCTCTCGGTTTCCTACAGTTGCCGGCGAAGGATCGCGATCAGAATGGCGTCTTGGGTGCCCACGATACGCTCATGGAAGCGCTAGGACTTTATTGGCGAGGTCCCGCACATTTTTCGCTGAACGACAAGCAGTCGGCCGCCCAGATTTGCCGTCACCGCCGGGTTTTAGCGGTGGAACTGATTGCCGCGACGGCCAACGCCGTGTACCTCGGGACCAGTCCCACCAATTTCATGCAGTCGGCCGATGTGCCGTTCCCGGCCGATCTACTAGAAAGAGCTCGCGAGGCCGCCCGCGGAGTCGAGCCTGAGGCCATGGCGAACTACATCGCGCTCTTGCGTCAATTCAACCTCGCCGGTCAGACAAATTCCTTTGAAGCCGGGCTGATCGAATGCCAGAGCGAAGACCGGAAAGCGTTGCGCAAACTCTCGCGCAATCCGGTAACCGGCGCGCTCTGCCGCGGGGCGCTTCCGGCACCGGCGGAGAAGTAGCTAGCCCTGCCAATCCCACACCTGAGAACCGCGAACTGTTATCGTCGTATCCCCGACCTCCCCATCCAGGAGACCGACCGGAATTTTCGCTGGGAACGGAAGAGTTCCTCATAGTTCCCGATGAATTAGTTGTGTCAGTACTGGGGATTTACTGCGACAATCACGACTAGTCGCACTTGATGAACATTTCATCCGCCATCTTTGACCGCAGCGCACCGGATCTGGACTCGTGTCCGGACGAATCGCTACCGGAATTCGCGTTCATCGGCCGGTCAAACGTCGGCAAGTCTTCGTTGCTGAACTTTCTGGCCGGCAAGCGCGAACTGGCCCGCGTCTCGCGCACGCCGGGGTTTACCAAGCTGATCAACTTTTTCACGATGAACCAGACTTGGCGGCTGGTGGACTTGCCGGGGTACGGATTTGCCCAAGTCGCCCGGCAGGACAAGGCGCGGTTCAATGCGGCGGTGAACGATTACCTTTTGCAACGCCCGAACCTGCTCTGCGTCTTCACGCTGATCGACTCCGGATTGCCGCCGCAAGAGATTGATCTGGAGTTTGTCGAATGGCTCGGCGCCAACTCGCTCCCGTTCGTCCTCGTCTTTACCAAGACCGACAAGGTCGGCGCCGCCAGGGTGGAAGCCAATATCGCGGCATTCAGGGGACACATTTCTGAATGGTGTGAGACGTTGCCGACCATCCTCACTTGTTCCGCAACGGCCCGGCTGGGGCGCGGCGCGTTACTGCAAGTGATCCAAGAAACGCTCGCGGCGGATTAGCGACGGCGGGAGTCGTCGCTTGCGACGCAATACGATTTCAACCCGGCTGCTTCAATCGCCAGGTACCGGTGATTGAGGGCTTGCGTCCAGCGTGCCAGGAGCGGACCGAAGAATCCTTCGTACCGAATTGAGAGCGTCACACGACTGGCGGACTCAATCTCCTCCACGGCATGCCGCGCGGTCACGAGAACTCCCGGCGCACGGCTAACCCAGGTGAAATGCGAGCCCGGTACGAGTTCGGTAACCTGCCAGAATGCCGGCGGCAGTTTCGGCTGGTGGATGCGCGCCCGACTGCCGACACCGAGCGGACCGGGCGTGAGCAGTTTTACTCGCGTCACGCTCGCGGTCCACTCCGTCCACTTCTCCACGTCGGCCATGACCGGCCAGACGATTCGTGGTGGCGCGGGGATATCCACCGTGATGCTGAAGCTTGTTTGCGTCATGTCGCCTCACATTATCACGTCGGGCATGGAAGCGGCAGATTGTTGCACCGCCGCTCCCATTGCCGGATACGCTAGTCTAACAACGCATGCGTTGCGTGGGTGACCGCCGCTCCGGCCCGGAGGGAAGCGGCCACCATGGCGGCCTCGGCTAATTCAGCTTCGCTTGCGCCGGCGCTTCGCGCATTGCCACTATGGATGCTGATGCAATACGGGCATTGCGTGGTCAGCGCAACGGCCACGGCGATGAGTTCCTTGTATTTCACAGGAATCGCACCGGCGGCGACCGCCGCCTTGTCGAACGCCCAAAATGCTTTCATCAATTCGGGCGCATGGGCATCCAACTTCTTCAGTTTTTTCAGATTTTCTTTGGTGTACATATGCTTCGTTCAGTTGTGTTTCTTCGTTTAGTTGGTTGCGACCCGTCGTGCCATGACTTCCAAGTATTCGGCATGCGCTTCGGTTGTGACGGGATCACTGGCGCTGTTGTGTTTCGTCTGCAACTCGACGAGGTCATGACGCAACGCCGTTTGGGCCTCCTGGCCGAGCGCATCGAACGCCTTGCCGGTCGGGCCGTAGTACCGGCGGAAGAAGTCCACCGACTCCGCCGGCGGGAACGGATACCGCATTACGGCGATGCGCCGTTCCAGTTTCACGTCGGCAAACGCTGCCAAACGCTCGCGCACCGCGGCGTCTTGTCCCCAGAGCATCGTCGAGGGAACACCGGCGGGCGGCGGCGGCAGGTGTTTCTTGAACACGTCGAACATCGCGCCGATGAAGCCGGTCGGTGTCCAATTGGCCATCGCGACGAAGCCGCCCGGCTTGGTCACGCGGAACAATTCCGACGCAACTGCGGCCGGGCGCGGCGCGAACATCGCACCGAACATCGTGACGACCGCATCGAACTCGCCATCGGCGTAGGGCAGAGCTTCGGCGTCGCCTTCGATGAACTCGATGTCGAGTCGTTCGGCCGCGGCGCGGGACTGGGCTTGGGCGATGAGGTTCGCGGCGATGTCCACGCCTTTGGTGACGCAGCCTTGCCGGGCCGCGATCATGGCGAGGTTACCACTGCCGCACGCAACGTCGAGGACGCGCATGCCGGGGCGCAGCGGCAACCGGCCGAGGAATTCCTCCGCGACCGGCACGATGGTCTTGGCGACTTCGCCAAAGTCACCGGATTCCCACATCGCCTTTTGACGGACTTTGACCGTCTGCATTTCGGGTGTGATTAGCGTTTGCATGGTTTACCTCCGATTAGTCGACCACGAGCCGCGACTGCAACGGAACCGGATTCCGCAGGTTGTAGTAGTTTGGCGAGGTCGCCATCACGGTGCGATGAATGCGCTCGAATTGCTCCGGCGTGGCATTGCCCTTGATGTGGACCGTGTACCGCAACTCGTCGTAGCCCGGCTTGACGGTATTGTCGATCCCGAGGAAACCGCGCACGTCGATGTCGCCTTCGGTTTCGATCCGCAACGATTCGAGCTCGATGCCTTCGTGCGCGCACAACGCGACGTAGCCAACCGTCATGCACGCGTTGAGCGCGGCGAGGAGCGTCTCCTGCGGATTCGGGAACTGGCCCGCGCCGACCAATTCGCGCGGCTCGTCCACGTGAATGCGGAAGTCCCGCGCGATGCGCTGACCGCTGATGTGGCATTCCGTGATGTGCGTCTCGGAGTGCGTGCCGTCGACCCAGTTGGTCGTCGCCTGCCAGCGGGTTTTCGCTTTGGCGGGATCTTGGATGATGGCTTCGACCTTGCTCAACAGAACGGCGGTGTCGATGCCGTTCACGATGGTACTGCTTGCAACTGCTGTGCTCATGATGTGTCTCCTATTGTTGTTGATTGCTGTTAACTGCGACGCAAACACGTATTGCGTGACGCGTGCCAACGGAGACTTTTGCGAGTTTACTGGGGTTTTGCGCCGCGAGGGTGTCGCGGAAATTCGTGAATCACGAAATCTCGCGAGCTGGAATCACGACTTACCGGGCTTGGGGATGTTGAGCGCCTTCATGCGCGAGGTGAGCGTCGAGGGCGCGAGATTGAGAAGTTGTGCTGCGCCACCATCCCCGGAGATTTTTCCACCGGCCGCAGTGAGTGCCCGCTCGATATTGGCGCGTTCGAGCGATTCGAATTCCGGCGCCGTCAGAATGCGCGCCGGTTCGCCTTTCATCGATAAGGAAGGCGGTATTACCGGCGCACTCTCCACCGGTAAGGCGCGAGATAATTGGAGCCGGCCACCAGTCGCGAGGATGATGGCACGTTCGATGACGTTCTGGAGCTCACGAACATTGCCGGGCCATGCGTAACCTTGAAGCCAACGCACATCATCGGGATGCAACGGCTCTATGCGCCGCCCCATCCGTCGCGCGAATCGCTCCACAAACGCGCGCGCCATCAAGGCCACGTCCGCCCCGCGCTCGCGCAAGGGCGGGACGCGCAGCGGGAAGACGTTCAGCCGGTAAAACAAATCTTCGCGGAACTTTCCTTCAGCCACCATCGCCCCGAGATCGCGATTGGTCGCGGCAACGACGCGCACATTCACCTTGCGCGTGCGGGCGCTGCCGAGCGGCTCGAACTCGCCTTCCTGCAAGACGCGCAGCAGTTTCGCCTGCAAGTCGAGAGGCAGCTCGCCGACTTCATCGAGGAAAATAGTGCCGCCATCTGCCAAGGCGAACCGGCCTTCCCGTTTCGTTGTCGCACCGGTAAACGCGCCGCGCTCGTGGCCGAAGAATTCGCTTTCCATGAGCGTGCCGGGAATGGCCGCGCAGTTCACGCGCACCAGCGGTTTGTCCTTGCGGGCGCTCCCGCTGTGAATCGAATGCGCGATGAGCTCCTTGCCCGTGCCGGTCTCGCCCGTGACCAATACCGTCGCATCGGTCGCGGCGACGCGCTTGATCGAGTCGAACAGTTGCTTCATGGCCGGGCTGCTGCCAAGCATTTCGCCCATACCGGCAAAGTCGCGCGTGTTATCGCGGAGATACTCGGCTTCGGCGCTCAACAATTCAATACGGCGCTCGGCAGCGATGCGCTCGTCTACGTTTCGTAGAATAACCGTGTGAAACGTCCGGCCGCGATTCGTGAAGCGCGAAAGCGTCGCCTCCACAGGAGATACGGACTTGTCCCAGCGTTGCACCGTGAAACTTTGCGGTATCCAGAGCTGCCGGCGACCTTCCGGCTGGGCATCGAGTTCTTTCACGAACGCGTCAAATTGTGCGGCGCTCTCGGCCGGTAGAAAGTCGCGCACGTTCTCGTCGATCAAGTCTTCCGCTGTACAGCCGAAAAGTTTCTCCGCCGCCGGATTCGCCCGCGTAATGCGGCCGGTTCCATCGAGCACGACCACCGCATCCATCGCACTGCCAAGCAAAGCGCTAAGTTCTTCTTCGCGGGAACGGACTTCCAGCTCTTGCCGGAGCCGACGTTGTTCAGCCGCCGCGCGCGCGGCAAAAATCTCAAACAGCGAATTCAGTCGCGGATTTGCCGGCATCGGTTTGTTGTCGAGAACGGACAAGTGCCCCATCACGTCGCCTTGGGTGTCGAGCAATGGCACACCCAGGTAACTGACCGCGCCAACGACGCGTGCCTCGGCATTGCCGGGATAGAGTTCGATCAAGCGGTCGGGAATGTGGACCAGTCGTCTGGCTTCCACGACCGGCGCGCAAGCCGTGCCGATAATATCGTATTCGAAACGCTCGATATACGCGCCGTTCAGCCAGAACGCATAAGCCCGCAGTCGCTTCTGCTCCGGTAGATATTCGGTGACCCACGCGCCCAGCGTGCCGGTGACAGTGGCTAAATTCTTGACCAGCGCTTGGAAAAAAGCTGTTCCTGTTTCCGAAGCTGTGCCCTCGACCACCAAACGCAGGGCATCGGCATCGCTTAAATCTGGTTTCAGTTGCGCCACGCGTAGCTAGTGTAACAGGTGACCGGTAACTGGCAATACTTAGGCTTGGGAAAAGCGTGGTGTCCCATTTGGTTTTTCCCAGTGTAGCCTGCACCTTGATGTATCCCCAACCAACTGTCTTCGCGAAGCGGACCTTTCGAAGCCGGTCCGACTCGCGGTTGCTCAAGTTGACGAAAAACCATCCGCCCGGCCCGGGATACCGCCAGACCATGCCGGTTACGGTGAATGTCCTCCCCTTTTCCATGTGCTAATAGTCGTATCCCAGCGCGATCTTCTCCATCCGCGGACTGTCTGACTGGCTGAGTTGCTTCATAAGCAGTTTGGTCAAATAACCGGGACAGATACCGGGATTTTGCGAAACCCTCCAGCCATCCGGTTCCAGAAATTGGCCAGCGAAACGGCGATGCTTAATTCAACGACCTCAACATCGGAAAACTTTTTTCGCACCAACTCGTATTCCACATCGCCAGCGTGCGTTTCCGGCATCAACGTCAGCGACTCTGCCCAAGCCAGCGCCGCCTTCTCGCGCTCATCGAAAAACGGGGATTCACGCCAGGCCGGCAGACTATCCAGTCGCTGCTGAGTTTCACCGCGCTGCCGGGCTTCGCGGGAATGTAAATCCACGCAGTAAGCGCAACCATTAATCTGTGAAACGCGCGTTTCCACGACGGAGCGCAGTTTCGCGTCCAAAGCGCAATGCTCCAATTCCTTCGTCACCTCACGCAGTCGTTTGATCAACTCTGGTTTCACGCTAAAATAGTCGATGCGATTCATAGTGTTCCTGACTCGAGTTGCTCCAAGTAAATAAACTCAGGTGCTTTCACTCCGGCATCCTGACGAATCTTCACTAAGTGTGGCGATTCGAAAAAAGCGCGTGCGGCCGTCAGCGAAGTCCAGACCGAGAAATGAACGATCCGGTTCGAGTCCGATTCAGATTTCAGAACTTGATACGAACGTTCCCCCGCGGCTTTGCGGATTTCAGCGGCAGCATCAAATACCTTCTTCCAAACCGAGTAGTCGACGACTTCATGAATGATGAGAACGCAGTGCATAACGGAATCAGAAAATGCGCGTCAGGCTTTCGGCGGCCATTCCACGCCAGCCAACTCCTTCGGCAATTGCGTCGGGTCGGTCGGATAAATGAGCGAGAGATCCATCTGGGACTTTGAGCCTTGCAGGAATTCCAATTCCTCCGGTGCGCCGATGATCAACCAAAGCACCTCGGCGTCGGTATCGTTGAACACCTGCCGCAACTGGTCCGGCCCGACTAGCACGCCGCCGTATTTCGGCACGGTCAAAGTCTCATCGCCCACGCGCATACGGCCCGTGCCTTCCAGCACGAAATAGAATTCCTCCGCCCGGATGTGTTTGTGGAGCGTGTTCGCGCTTTTTGCAGGCAACCGCCAGAGCCGCGCGCCCAGGTTTTCGCTGCCGGTCCGCTCCAGATAATCCGCGTTCGGAATCTTCATTAGATTGGAGGGTCGCCAGTGCAAGTCCGCGGGTGTAATCAGCCGGTATCCTTTAAAGGTTTGTTGCACGGCCCCCTTGTAACACCCACTCAACCTCCCCGACAAGCGCGGTCAACTTTTTTGCAACGAGTGGTTGAGCTTCGGGGTGGCCTCGGCTAGATAGTTTCCGCGCATGAGCCAAGTCATCTTCCAGGATCCGAATCGCAAGCTCTCGGCCACGTTGGTGAGTGTGGCTGAATCTTTGCCCCCGCAATCAGTCACCCTCCGCGACTTGCTCACGTTGATTGGCGAACAAGGTCTCCTCCTGCTCTGCGTCTTCCTCAGCCTGCCGTTCCTGCTCCCCGTTTCCATCCCGGGCGTCAGCACCGTGTTCGGACTGGCGATTATTTTCATCGGCACGGGCGTGACGTTCAACCGGCTACCATGGTTTCCCCAGTTAATCCTCAACCGGCCACTCTCGACGGACCGGCTAAAAGAAGTTTTCAAACGCGGGGCCGGCATCGTCAGCCGCTTTGAACACTTCGTCCGCCCGCGCTGGCTTGTCTTGTCCGGCGGGCCAGCGATGAACTTCCTCAACGGCTGCGCGCTCGTACTCGGCGGCGTCCTACTTATTTTCCCTTTGGGACTCGTGCCGTTCTCCAACACCTTACCGGCGTTGGCGATCCTGTTTCTCGCGCTGGGCATGCTGGAACGCGATGGGGTTTGCACCATCGTCGGTTATCTGATGAACGTCGCCACGATCACCTATTTCACCATCCTCGCCATTGGCGTGCTCCGGGCCGGGGAAAGCCTGCGGAGCCTGTTCGGTTCGTAAGTTAATCGATTGGTCGCCACCAAAAGCCGGTCAAACCCGGAGCATCCCACGGAATCCGCGGACGGCATAGTACGACTGCGCCCCGTTGTGCCCCACGAAGACGCGGCCATACCGGCGTTCACAATAGAGCGCCCCGCCGACTTGGCGGATCTCTGCCGGCGTTTTCACCCAGCTCGACGTCTTCGTGTCGAACTCACTCAGTTTCTGGAACTCGAAATAGTCTTCTTCCGTCAGCAGGTCGATGCCCATGGTCGTGGCCATGTCCATGGCGGTGGTTTTAGGGCGATGTTCCTTGCGCGATTCCAGCCCTTCCCGGTCGTAACAAACACTGACGCGGCCCTTGGGGGTTTCCGTGGAACAATCAACGAAAACGAATTCGCCCGACTTTACACCCACCACATCGGGTTCACCGCCGGTGCGTTCCATTTCCTGGAGAGACCACAGCTTATCCGGATTGGCTTCCAGCCGGGCCTGCACCTTGGCCCAATCCAGACCTTTGTGGCGGCTCAGGTTTTTCTCAAACCGGACTTTCAATGTTTTGAGCAATTCTTCGCGTTGTTTTTGGGAAAAGACATTTTTCATTTCAATGCCCTCCATACTGCTCGTCGCTGACCTTCTCCAACCAGTCCACGACTTTGCCGTCGAGGTTCTCGTGAATCGCGATATGGATCATCGCCGTCGTGGGTGCGGCACCGTGCCAATGTTTTTCCCCTGGCGCGATCCAGACCACGTCCCCAGGGCGGAGCTCCTCGACCGGACCGCCCCAGCGTTGAATGCGTCCGCAGCCATAGGTGACAACCAGCGTTTGCCCTAGCGGATGCGTGTGCCAATCCGTTCGCGCGCCCGGTTCGAACGTGACGTTGAGGCAGTTGACGCGAGCGGGTGCCGGTGCTTCCGCTAACGGCTCGAAGCGAACTGTGCCGGTAAACCACTCGGGCGGCCCCTGCCGGGACGGCTGTGAACCATTTCGTTTGATGTCCATACTCTACCGGCTTGTGCCGGCACGATTTTCAATCGAGCCTAAGCCTTCGCGTAAACTTCCGCGCCCTTTTCCACAAACTCTTTCGACTTCGCCTCCATCCCCTTCTTCAAAGCTTCCTCCGCGGCGATCCCCTGCTCTGCGGCGTACTTGCGAACATCTTCGGTGATCTTCATCGAACAGAAGTGCGGGCCGCACATCGAACAGAAGTGCGCGGTCTTCGCGCCTTCTTGCGGCAACGTCTCGTCGTGAAATTCGCGCGCGGTGACTGGGTCGAGTCCGAGATTGAATTGATCTTCCCAGCGAAATTCAAAGCGCGCCTTGCTCAACGCGTTGTCCCGGTATTGCGCGCCGGGATGACCTTTCGCCAAGTCGGCGGCGTGCGCGGCGATCTTGTAGGTGATGACGCCGTCTTTCACGTCCTTCTTGTCTGGTAAGCCGAGGTGTTCCTTCGGCGTGACGTAGCAAAGCATCGCGCAGCCGTACCAACCAATCATCGCCGCGCCGATGCCGCTCGTGATGTGGTCGTAGCCGGGCGCGATATCCGTCGTGAGCGGCCCGAGCGTGTAGAACGGAGCTTCGTGACACCATTCGAGTTGCTTGGCCATGTTCTCTTCGATCATGTGCATCGGGACGTGGCCGGGACCTTCGTTCATGACCTGCACGCCTTTGGCCCAGGCACGCTCGGTGAGTTCGCCTTGCACCTTTAGTTCGCCGAATTGCGCTTCGTCATTGGCGTCGGCAATCGAACCGGGCCGCAGACCGTCGCCGATGCTGAAGCTCACATCGTACGCGGCCATGATGTCGCAGATGTCGTCCCAATGCGTGTAGAGGAAACTTTCCTGGTGATGCGAGAGACACCACTTGGCCATGATACTGCCGCCGCGGCTGACGATGCCGGTCATGCGGTTCGCCGTCAGCGGCACAAAGCGCAGCAATACGCCGGCATGAATGGTGAAGTAATCCACGCCCTGCTCCGCCTGTTCGATGAGCGTGTCGCGGAACAGTTCCCACGTCAGGTCTTCGGCTTTGC
>JBAXYB010000081.1:0-13333 GCA_037127585.1 Verrucomicrobiota bacterium | reverse complement strand
CGGCTCGGCG
This sequence comes from Verrucomicrobiota bacterium, assembly GCA_037127585.1. Classification (GTDB taxonomy): domain Bacteria; phylum Verrucomicrobiota; class Verrucomicrobiia; order Palsa-1439; family Palsa-1439; genus CAINDI01. Next base: position 13,323 of record JBAXYB010000081.1, on the reverse strand, counting down.
ACGACCTCGGCTTCGATCAATTCGCCGAGATGGGCGTGCGCCCGGCCATAGACCCGGCAATCTTTGACGGCCGGGTGTTGGCTCAGGACGGCTTCGATTTCCTCGGGAAATACTTTGCGGCCAGCCATGTTGATGACGGCGGTTTTGCGGCTGAGCAGATAGACGCGGCCGGCTTCGTCGAGTTTCGCAATGTCGCCGGTATGAAACCATTCGTCTTGCCGGGGTGTCCAGGGATTGGCGTAGGCGTCAAAGAAGCCGGGGCCGCTGACATAGAGATCGCCATCTACAATTTTCACGCAGTAATCCGGCAAAGGACGCCCGACGGAATTCCACGGGCCGTCGAAGTTGATGCAAACGAGGCCGAGTTCGATGATCCCGAGCGCTTGCCGGAGGGGAAGCCGGTAGCGTTTCGCAAATGTCTCCGCGACGTCTTGCGTGAGCGCGCACGTGGTAGAGACGGCGAGTCGGATGGTATTCAGATCGAGCGTGGATTTGTCGCGGGCGAGCCACGCATAGTGCATTGGCGCGGCGTAGAGAATCGTGGCGCGGGTGCGTTGGGCGGTTTCGAGAATGGAGCGCGCGAGTGTGCTGTGGACGAGTGCGATGGTCGCGCCTTGGCTGAGGTAGAGCACGATGGTGACGAGGAAATGGTGCGCCATCGGGAGACACCAGACAATCGTGTCCGTCGAAGTGATCTGGAGTGCTTTGTTCGCAGCGGTGATCCGGTCGCGGATGGTTTCGTGAGTGAGGACGACGCCCTTGCTCGCGCTGGTCGTGCCGGAGGTGAAGCGGATGAAGGCGATGTTCAGGCCGTGGTTGTCGGGGGGTGGGGCGTCGGGAATGGATTCAAAGCGCGTGTGTTGGCCGATGATGCCGGCCAATCCCAGCGACCGGATGATCTGCTCGCGTTCTTCGGCAGAACTTTCAACCGGCACGGGTACCGCCACCGCAGCGACCTGCCAGATGGCGTAGGTCGCGGCGATGTAGTCGACGGAGTTTGGGAGGGCGACGCCGATGCGTTGGCCAAGTTTGACGCCGAGTTGCTGCAGCTGGCTGGCGCGTTCGCGAATGCGTGCGAGCAGTTCGGCGTAGGACACGACGGTGTCCGCATCAAGGATCGCGGCTTTGTCCGGGAAGCGTTGGGCTGCGGTTTCGATCAATTCGATTAGATTCATCCGCTGCGCGACAATAAAAAGCAGGCCGGAGGGTGTCAACGGTCAAGATTTGAAGTCGCGCGCGCAGAAGGCCATCGCGCCGGCAATCCAGAACGTCGCGCCGAGCGCGGTCAAGTAGACCAGCGATTCGGAAATGCTCCACCACGGGACGATGTCCGCGTACGTCCGCACCCAACAGGCGGTGTGATAGCTGATGAAATACTTTTGGAAGCTGGCGAAGTAGGGAATGTTGCGCAGTACGAAATCCACGAACAACACCGACAACGTCAGGATCGTCGCCGCCGCAGGCTTCATCTTGTAGCAGGAGAACATGAACGCCAGCGCGGTGATGATCTGCGTGACGACGCCGAGAATCAGGACGGCCCGGCAGTACCGCCACAGCCCTTCCTGCGAATCGAACACGCTGAACATGCTCTCTTGGGGTACGAAGACAAACAGCTTGCCGAGTCCGTGCCGGTAAATTGTTCCCGCGAGCAAACTGGTCGCGCCCAGAAATGTTATCAGCGTGAAAGTGTAGATCGCGCACGCCAGCCATTTCACCGTCAACAGGCGCAACCGCGAGATCGGCCGCGACAAAATCATCCGCATCGTCCCATCTTCGACTTCCTTGGCCACGACATCGCCGCTCACCAGCGCCACGTACAACCCGCCGAGCAGCGAGATCGTGAACACGATGATCAACAACCCGAGCGTCAGCCCGGCATAATATTCCTCCGGCAGGTAGCCGTTGTTCGTGAGCATATTGGCAAATGCGCGTTTTGCTTTCGGCAGTTGCAACATGGCGAGGATCAGAACCTGTACGACGAGAAACGCGCCAAAGCCGATGTGCGTGCGTTTGCGGGCGAACAATTTCAGCAACTCATTTTTTAGCTGCGTCGCGAACATGAATCGTCTCCAGATAAAAATCTTCCAGCGTCCGCTCAATCGGGTGAATCGCCCGCACCGCAAACCCCTGCGCCACCAACCAACTCGCCACTTGCGGCACCGCCACGTTGGCGCGCAACCGGCCCCGCCCGTCGTACTCGAAATGTTCCACCAGTCCTGCAGCGCACAGCCCGCGTTCCGCTTCCGCCTGCCGGTCCACCTGCACGCGCACCCAATGCCGGTCGGCGTCCAACTCGCGCCAGTCGCCCACGAACAGCAGTTTGCCCTCGCGCATCACCGCCAACTCCGAACACAACTGCTGCACCTCCGTCAGCAGATGCGACGAAAACAAAATCGTCAACTCCCACTCTTTATTCAGGCGCAAGATCAGATTGCGCATCTCGTGAATGCCTTCCGGGTCGAGTCCCTCGCTCGGTTCGTCGAGAATCAACAACTCCGGCCGCGGCATCAACGCCTGCGCCAACGCCAACCGGGACCGCATCCCGTGCGAATACGTCCCGACCCGGTCGCCGATCCGTTTTTCCAAGCCCACCAGCTTCACGACCTCCCGCCCGCGCTCTGCATCGAACGGCGCGGAGTACTCGCAGAACAACCGCAAGTTTCGCCAGCCGGTCAGATAATCGTAAAATGCCGGCGCCTCGAAGATCGCTCCGACCCGCGCCAGAGCTTTCCGCCGGTCGGCCACGACATCCACACCGGCAATGTACACTTCACCGGCATCCGGTGCGACCTGGCCCAGTAACATCCCGATGGACGTACTCTTGCCGGCGCCGTTGTGGCCGAGCAGGCCGAAGATGCCGCCGCGCGGGACCGTCAGGGAAAGATTGTCCACCGCGAGCCGCTGGCCAAATCGTTTGGTGACGCCGTGCAGTGCGATCATGGCAGACTCGTCGAAAATCGTAGTTCCTTGGCGGCGTGACCATCGGCGTAGAGAATGTTCACGCGATCCTTTGTGTCGGGATGAAACGCTTCCTTGTCGCTGAGCAACGGCACCCGCGTCGGCTCGTCCCCGCCGGCAATCGAGAACAACCGGTTCAGGTCCTGCCCGTTCACCGTGAAATTCCAGAAGTAACTCGTCCCGGTCGACACAAATAAATTCTTGTCATCCGCCGGGCAGCCAAACACTGCGCGGCTGCCGTTGACCTCCGGCAACAACACCGTATCCAAAGCCGGCCACGGATCATTCGTGCTCCCGCGGTTTTGCAACACCGGCAAGCGGCCGTTGCTATCGTTCACGTACGACTGAATCGCCAGCGAGATCTGCCGGAGATTACTCAGGCATTGCGTCGTCTTCGCTGCCGCACGCGCATTGCGGAGCGTCGGGAACAACAGCCCGACGAGCACCCCGATGATGGCGATCACGACCAAGAGTTCGAGCAAAGTAAAAGCCCGGGTCCGTTTCATCGCGACAGTTGCATGATGTTTTGCATTTGCTCGATCAGCGGCTGCAAATCCAGTTTCGTGTCCGCATTCGCATCGCGGATAAACGCCTTCATCCCTTCGTCCACCATCCGCTTCATATTTGCGTCCGACAACGCCTGCTCCGCGCCGGTATGCCCCGTTTCATCGCGCACCCGGCCGATATCGGCGACCGCCCGGCTGACGATCTGTTTCCGTTTCGCCGCCGGCATCTCATTGAACGCCTCCATCATCTGTTTCAACCCCTTGGGCAACGTGAGATCGATATACAAGAGCCGCTCGGCGGGCGTCATCTCCTCGAACCATTCCCGCAGCCGGCCCTCGTACCGGAACTTCTGGCGTTCCTCGAACGACAGCTTGTTCACCCGGTCTGCCATCCCCTCGATCACGGCGGCGCGCTTCGCCTCCGGCAACCCTGGCAGCCGGTGCGATTCCAAATAAGTCGTGGCCTTGCCGGCGGTCATGCGCTGGGTACGCGCCATCCAAATACCGGCGCCCGCCAGTCCCCAGACGGCCACCAGCGCAACGGCACCCCATGTCCAAACTTGACGTTTCATTTTACTTTATGCCACACACCAATCTCAGACCCGCCGGCGGTCGAACTGTTCGATAATTGTCGATCCGCTAGAGCAAATCCGCCAGTTGGCCGGTGTGGATGAATGACGTGCGCAGGGGACGCGCACGTGTTTCCCAGCCTGGCCGTGAATGACAAGGAGGTCGTCACTGACGACTTCGATGGTTTTGACGGCGGTGAATCCGGGCGGCACCGGGACGCAGCTTTGGATGTAATTGATGGTGGTCGGTCGGTGGGCGTTGAGAGTGAGATACGGTTTAATCCCGCGCCGGCTCAGGAGATTCGGTTTGAGACAATCGCCGATGCCGTCGCGGACTTGTTTGGTTTGCAAGACCCACGCCGGCTGGTTGAACACGGTCAGGAGTTTCATGGGTAGCTCCCGAGGAGTGCGCGGTGTTGCTTGAGCCATTTTTCGGCTGTTTCAAAGTCCGGGCAGACGGCGGCCACTTGTTTCCAATACCGGGCGGAATGGTTCATTTCCCGGCGATGCATCAGCTCATGCAAGATGATGTAGTCCTGAACAAAGGCCGGCGTCTGAATCAACCGCCAATTGAGCGAGATCGTTCCATGCCGGGAACAGGAGCCCCAGCGGGAGCGCTGATTGCGAATAGTGATGCGGTGAACGGGAATATTGTGTCGGCCGGCAAGTTCCCGTGTTCGCGCCGGTAACTCTTGGCCGGCAAGACGCCAGAGATGGCGTTCCACGGCGAGTCGGAGATTACCGGTTGGGGCGACGGTCACGGTTTGATCTCCGAAGGTGACTGTATTGGGGCCCGGTTGAAGCGTGACGGTTTGGCCGCGGTAGAGAATCGGCATCCCCAGTTGCCAGACCGGCGCGGGAGCCGGCGGTTGTTGGAGACGGGTTCGCAGCCAGTCGAGATTTCGCTCGGCAAACGCGCGGGCTTCTTTGATCGAGCCGCGACCGGGAACGGTGGCCCGCACGGAGCCATCCGGGCGCAGGCGCAGGATGTACCGGCGGGCGCGCGGATTGCGGATGAAATGAATGGGGACACTTCGTGAACCAATTGCGAGCGTCGACTGCACCGGTGCGGCGGACCGGAAAAGGAAGTCGAGGGGCATGGTCAGACCGCCAGATGTTCGGGCACTTCTTCGGGAACGTCATCCAGCCGCGAGTCGGTCTCGGTGTCGGTTTCCAAGGGGCGGAAGCGCTCGGCTTTGAAGCCACGTTCGGGGTACGGCGGCATGTCGCTGCACGGGTTGATCAACTCGACGAGGTACACGCACATCTCGCCCGGTTCGCCGCGGGGATCAATGCCGGGAATCAATTCGCGGACGGTGTAGGTCACGCCTTTGATGGGGAGTTTCCAGTAGTAGGTCTTGATGCCGGCGGGAAAGACGTCGTCGACACAGACCACTTTTTGACCGGGCAAATACACGGGCGGACGATAGCCGGCGCGGGCAGTTTTGACAATGGGATTGCCGCGGTAACCAATTGTGCGCCCGCTTGACTTGTGGTGGTCAGTGGTTATACATCCACGCGTTCTGGCCACCGGCCAAGTCGCAACAATCAACAACCCCAAGGAGACCCGAAGTAATGCGTAGTTCATTCAGACAAAAAACTGACCGTCATCGGTTGCACGTTAATCGCCGCTGTGGCGTTGAACGTTTCATCCGTCACCGCCGCCCCGTATACTGATAGCTTTAATGCCTTGATTGCTGAGTTAAACGCCCGCGCGGCCACTCTCAGCAACAGCGTCGATAAAACCGAACAGAAGCAATACAAGACCATCCTCAAAACCCTCGCGGCCCTCAACAAACCGACCGACGATCTCGGCGACGACATCAAGAGCGCCGGCAAGATCGCGAAATCGTTGGCCAAAGCATTCCCCAATGAGTTCACCTCGGTGGCGACTCTCTCCGTCTTGACCCAGACCAACCTCGCCACCCTCGTGGACGGCGTCTTCAGCAATCTGACGAACGAAGTCCAGGGCTCGCTAAACGATTTGGCCGCTGCCATTGCCGCGTTGCCGCCCGGCTCGGCCAAGGATAACGCCCAAGCCGCCTATGATGACGCCGTGGCGCTACTCAACCAAGGCGCGGCTGACTTTTCCGCGTTCTCCAAGATCTTGGCCAGTACCTTGAAGGCCATCGTCAAAGGCATTGCCGCGTCCCAAGCCACCGGCGGCGGTGGTGGTGGCGGTGGCGGTGGTGGAGCTGGCGTTCAATGCAAAATCGACGGCGCTAACTTCAATTCGCTCGTCGACGTCAACATCTACGTTAACCTGACCGGCGAACTCTCCATCTCTGGCAGCACACTGCAACGCTCCGTGACCATCATCGCGGAAAACGTCACCGCCCCCGGTAACTATGCAGCCACCGGCGGACAAGTCATCGAGATCGGGACCGGCGTGGCTCACTCCACCCTGATCTCCGGTACCGTCCACATCGCGACATTCAACCTCGCCCAGCAAAAGGCGACGGGAAGCTTCACGTTCTCCAGTTCCCAGTCGTCCCCCGTGCAGGATACGAACAGCATTGTGAACGTGACGAACGGCTCCTTCAACATCTCGGCCATCACACAGTTCTAAACGGCTCCGACTACACAGACACCCGGTCGCGTCCCTGTGGCGCGGCCGGGTGTTTTGTTTTCCGTTGCTTGCCGGCAATTCCCGAGTGTATAAACCCCGCGCTATGAGTAAGACCCAGACCACAACAAAAACCAGCTCCACGAAAGAAACCGCGCCCATGCGAGGTGCCGACATCGTCGTCCGGTGCCTCGAACACGAAGGCGTGGATGTGGTCTTCGCCTACCCCGGCGGCGCGAGCATGGAATTGCATCAATCGCTCACGCGCTCGAAGACGGTCCGCACCGTTCTGCCCCGGCATGAACAGGGCGGCGTGTTTGCCGCTGAAGGTTACGCCCGCGCCACCGGCAAGGCCGGCGTCGCGATGGCCACCAGCGGCCCCGGTGCGACCAATCTCGTGACCGGCGTCGCCGACGCGTTTCTCGATTCCATACCGCTCGTCGTCATTACCGGCCAAGTCCCGACGCACATGATCGGCAAGGGCGCGTTTCAGGAGACCGACGTCTTCGGGCTTTCCGTGCCCATCGTCAAACACAGCTATCTCATCCTCGATATCGCGGACATCCCGCGCGTCTTCAAGGAAGCGTTCCACATCGCCACGACCGGCCGACCGGGCCCGGTCTGGATCGACATTCCGAAAAGCGTCCAACAATCCACCTGCCAGCCGGTCTTCCCCGACAAGATCAACCTGCGCGGCTACGATCCCGACAAACGCATCAGCGACAGCGCCGTCAACGAGATCGCGGCCTTGATCGCGAAGAGCGAACGCCCGGTCATCTACTGCGGCGGCGGCATCATCAGTTCCAACGCCAGCCAAGAACTCATCGCGTTCGCTGAGAAAACCAACATCCCGGTCACCACCACGCTCATGGGCATCGGCGCCATTCCGAGCGAACACGAACTCTCGATGCGCTGGCTCGGCATGCACGGTACCGTCACGGCCAATTACGCTGTCGATAAATCCGATTTGCTCCTGGCTCTCGGCGTCCGCTTCGACGACCGCGTGACCGGCAAGGTCAGCGAGTTCGCCAAGCACGGCACCATCGTCCATATCGACGTTGACCCGAGTGAGATCAACAAAAACAAAGTCGCGCACCTGCCGATCGTCAGCGACATCAAGTACGCGCTCCAGCAATTGAACAAAGTCGTCAAAGGCAAACCGTTCAAGCCGTGGCACGCGCAGATCAACGAATGGAAGGCGAAGTTCCCCTTCCGGTATCGCGTCAACGACGAGGTCTTGCGGAGCGAATACGTCCGCGAATTCCTCCACGGCAAGACCGACGAAATCATCATGCCGCAATACGCCATCGAGTTGCTCGACGAACTCACCAAAGGCGATGCGATCATCACCACCGGCGTCGGCCAACACCAGATGTGGGCCGCGCAGTACTACAAAACCAAGAACCCCCGCATGTTTCTCACCTCGGCCGGCCTCGGCTCGATGGGCTACGGCTACCCGGCTGCCATGGGCGCCAAGCTCGCGTTCCCCGACAAACAAGTCGTCGACATCGATGGTGACGGCTCGTTCGTCATGAACATCCAAGAACTCGGCACCGCCCACATCGAACACATTGCCGCCAAAGCGCTCGTCTTAAACAACCAGCACCTCGGCATGGTCGTGCAATGGGAAGACAAATTCTACAACTCGAACCGCGGCCACACCTACCTCGGCGACCCTGATCATCCGTCGAAGGTCTACCCGGATTTCGTGACCATCGCCAAAGGCTTCAACGTCCCCGGCGAGCGCGTCTTCAAAAAGAGTCAGCTCCGCGCCGCGATGCAACGCATGCTCGACTCGAAAGAGCCGTACGTGTTGGATGTCATCGTCCCCTACACCGAGCACGTGCTCCCGATGATCCCCGCCGGCAAGACAGTCAGAGAGATCATCGTCGACGCCGACAGCAAGCCAGACCTCGGCGACAACCTCGGGTTGTGACGGCACTTGAACGGAATCCGCCCCAACGGTAGATTGGTGACGTGAAGAAAAATCGCATCTATCATTCGGATCCGGAAATCCTGCGTGGAACACCGGTGTTCGTCGGAACACGCGTGCCCATCCAGAGTCTGTTTGACCACTTGGAAGCCGGCGATTCGATCGATGATTTCTTGGAAGGTTTTCCCAGCGTCAAACGCGAAAAGGTTATCGCGTTGCTGGAGCACTCACGCCAGCAACTCTTACCGGCGGCCTGACGTGCGGCTCCTTCTCGACGAGAACCTCGACTGGCGGCTGCGTCGCGATCTCCCCGGTCATATTGTCGAGTCCGTGCCACTGATCGGCTGGGCCGGATTGAAAAACGGTGCGCTGCTCGCACGTGCCAACGAACGTTTCGATGTGTTGATTACGATGGATGCCAGCCTGCCGAAACAGCAGAATTTGACAAAGCTCAGTCTTGCTGTGATTGGTCTGAAATCGCGGAGCAACCGGTTGGCCGACACGCGTCCGTTAATGCCTCAAGTCCTCGCGGCCCTGCCGAAGGTTCGCCCCGGAAAAATCATCGTGATTGCGTAGCTAGAAAACGCCGTCAGCTTGAAGGGTCCGGCTCGGCGAAGAGACCGATCACGCAGGTGAAACCGTGCACGAACGGCGTCGCGCCGACCGGGCCAATCTCGCCATTCGCAAAGAAACCCGCCGCCGGGATCGGTCCGACTGCGCTCTGCAACGCGCCGATGTCGTGATTCGGCTCGCCGTACATGCCCTCCCCGCGCCCAAGACAACTGACCAGAACCGCCCCCCGCACGCGGGACACTTGTTGTTTCGCCAACAACGCTTGGAGATCTTCCGCCGCACTGCCGCCATCGCGGACTTGAAACTGCACAGTCTGCCCCGTCCGCATCAAATCACCAACCGCCACCGCCCCCGATTGCAGATCGTGATCGACCAGATTGCGAATGAGAAAATCGCCACGGCCAAAATCTTCCTGATACTCATTGATGACGCGCCCGAGCAATAAGGCGGTGCGCGCCAGCTTCTGGTCGGCGGTCGGCAAGCGCGGCAGCATTTCATTGAGCACCGCCAACGGGGGCTGGCCGGCGAGTTCGAAGATGACGTTCTTCTCGGCGCGCGTGATCGTCAACGGTTGCCCAATCGGCCGGCAACCCTGCGAGACAATGGTGCGCACTTCGATGTTGCCGGCTAACGCGACACCAACCGCCCCTTCATCGAGCACGGCGTCATCGAGAAACAACCGGCACTCCCCCGGTTGCCGGCCGCCACTGGCCAAACCGCCCAGCAACGCCGCCCCCGGATACGCCGCCCCCAATGCTTCGACCCACGCGGTGGAGTTCACAGTGAACGGGTCGAGAAACACCAAGAAATTCGGCCTCGTCTCCGGTGAGACTTCCAGGTGAAAGTGCCAGAATTCCGGCCCGGTTGCGTCGTCGACTTCCTCCGCCGTGATGTGAAATAAATCGATCTCCACGCCCGGCAACTGCGCGACGAGCACGGACACCGCCGGTTCGCCTTCGCACTCCTGCCGGTCGCCAATAATTCCGCCGCCCGTGCAGCCGATCAGGTGCCGCGCGCCCAAGCCTTGCCGGAGCGTGGCAACGAAATCGGGATCGGTCGCGACATAATCCCGGTGTGTGAAAACGAGGGCTAGATCGATTTTCTCCGGTCCAAATTCCGAGCGGATCTCGCGCACCAAATCGTCAATGGCCGTCCGGTGGTCACGTTTTGTGGAGAGTGCCGAAGCAAATTTCATCGGGTTGAATGTGTCGCAGGTGGAGCACGGGCGCAAGTCCGAACCACGATCGGCAAAAACGCGATTTTTACCTGGATCCCCCTAGATCGAATCAGGGGGTAACTAGGGTTGACGGAAAAGCAGGTTGGGAGTAAGGCGTGGGGTTGCGAGAGGCAAGTGGCCCAGGTTGGATGGTTGGCGGGTGGGGGGAAAAGGGGAAGTTGTATGTATTATTCAAAGACCGAGGGTCCGGTTACTGATGTCGCGGCGCGAGTGTTGCGGTGGAAACGGTTGCTGGATATTACCTGTATCATGCTGGCGGTCCCTCTGTTATTGCCGGTCATGTTGTTGATTGCGGTTGCGATCAAGATTGGCTCGACGGGGCCGGTCGTGTTCCGGCAGGAACGGATTGGTTTTCGGGGTCGGCGATTCACAATCTACAAGTTCCGCACAATGAAAATTGGTGCCGATACCCAGGTTCACACAGCTCACTTTGAGCAACTCATTTCGTCGGATGTGCCGATGATTAAGTTGGACGCAACCGGCGATTCCCGCCTCATTCCCGGTGGCCGGCTATTGCGGGCTACCGGCTTGGATGAATTGGCGCAACTGCTAAATGTTCTCAAGGGCGACATGAGTCTCGTCGGCCCCCGGCCCTGCCTGCCGTCAGAGTGTGCGCAGTATCTGCCGTGGCACCGGGAACGGTTCAATGCACTTCCCGGCTTGACCGGCCTCTGGCAGGTCAGCGGTAAGAACCACACCACATTCACGGAGATGATGGAGTTGGACATTGCCTATACAAGAAACCAATCGCTTTGGTTTGACTTGAAGATCTTGTTGAGCACAGTCTCGGCGGTCGTTCAGCAAGTGCGCGAATTGCAGCGCCCCGTTGCCGGAAGGCCGGCCCGGGTGTATGCTTTCTCAAGGGCGGGGTAAACCGAGTGATTGAAAATGCTAGTCGTGCTGGTTATCGTAGTCATTGTTTGTGGGGGATGTTTTATTCTCATTCTTGCAGCCGCAAAAATATCGAACCGCCCGCCTCCACCGATGGGTTTGAAATCACCGCATTGACTTAATCAGGCATGCCCCATGAGCTTCCGTTTCAGTGTCTTGATCCCAACTTTTAATCGGGCGGAACTCCTCCGCGAAACGATTGAGTCGGTGTTGGTGCAATCTTTCCAAAATTATGAATTGATCGTCGTGGACGATGGTTCAACCGATCGCACGTGGGACTTGCTTCAGTCGTACGGCACCCAGGTGAAGGCGCTGCGGCAATCCAATCAAGGCCCAGAGGTCGCCCGGAATCTAGGCGCGGCACATGCGACCGGCGAGTATCTCGCGCTGTTGGACAGTGACGATCTAATGCTCCCCAATGCGCTCGCGACCTACGATCAGGTCATTCGCGAGTGCGCATCGCCGGTGCTGGTGATCGGGGCTGTTGACTATTTCACGCAGGCCCGGCCGCGGCCGGAAAGCAGTGGTTCGCCGGCCACTATCGAGGGCTGGAAATATCCTGATTTCCTGTCCAAGCAAGTGGGGGTTTTCTTGTCGTCCAGCAATGTCCTCATTCAGAAAACCGCGTTCGATCAAGCCGGCGGACTCCGCCTCAGCACGCCGACGACGTATCAGGTGGACACCTTTGCCACCGTGCTCCGGTTCGGTATAGCGGGATCCTGTTTTGTGTTGAAGCGACCCGCGACGGTTGCCTATCGCGTGCATGCCGGCAACACGGTCAATAATTTGGCGGCCATGGTCAACGCCATGCGCTTGCTCATTGCGGAAGAGCGGCAGGGATTGTTCCCGGGTGGACGGGAGCGCCGCTTTGCCCGGTACGCTTGTCTGGGTGGCTGGGCGTTCTTTTGGGTTAGAAATGCTCTTCGGGCGCGACGGCCGGCAGAGGCTGGCAAACTTCTAGTCAACAGCGGTCCGATGTTGGCCGCCTTTGTCATGAAAAAAATCCGGTGTGCCATCCACCCAACTGTTCAGGCCGTCCGAATCCCCCGCCCAACACACGCTGGTATCGACTTCCATTCTCGCGGTCTTGCGAGCTAGGAGCAGTCCTTGTCTGTCCATGCGACTCGTCGGCGGTGAGACGACTAAATTGTTCTTAAAATGATGTTTTATGTTGCTTTTAGTTCATACCTCATGTACTCACGTGCCGAATTCGGCGAGTTTAAGGGTAATATGAATCTTTCTGGCAACGGTCACCACGACGCCCGGGTCTTGGATGATCAGGAACGCATGATCATCCGGGCGTTGATTCGTGATTCTCGCTTGAGCGATAATCAAGTGGGCAAACTCACGGGCGTCCCGACTCCCACCGTGCGCCGCAAACGCAAGAAACTCGAAGACGAAGGCCTGCTGAATTATTTCTGCGCGCTCGACATGCAGGAGTCAGGGACCGGCAACTTCAGCGCCCGGCATCACTACGTCATCAAGTTTCGCATCGGCATTACCGTCAAACAGATCGTCGAAGAAATAAAAAACGAGCCGAACATCCGCTCGATCTTCACCGATCTCATTTACGAGTCGCACATCGCCGAGATCGAAGGTCGCGTGGCGCTCGTGATGATCATCGAAGGGAAAAACGATGCCGACATCGTCGAGAACGTGCAGGGAAAAATTGTGCCGTCGTTGCGCAAGAACCACGGGCCGGATTCCATCGAGGAGATCTCGACGATTCGCCTGCTGGAACCGATCCGCATTTTCCACAATTATCTCCCGATGGTGAACATGCGCCACGGCGTGTTGCGGGATGAATGGCCGAAAGACGCAATTTTTGTTGGGTAACTTTCTATGAAGCATCCTGATTTTCCAGCCAAGCAGGGACTCTACGATCCCGCGAACGAACACGATGCGTGCGGCGTTGGTTTTGTCGCCAATATTAAAGGCCGCAAGTCCCACACGATCGTCGAGAAAGCGCTCCAGATTCTCGTCAACCTCAGTCACCGCGGCGCGTGCGGCTGCGAAGTGAATACCGGCGACGGGGCCGGCATCCTTGTACAGATGCCGCACGACTTCCTGCTGGCCGCCTGCAAACGCGA
>JBAXYB010000080.1:0-13444 GCA_037127585.1 Verrucomicrobiota bacterium | reverse complement strand
GGATCGGTTCGAAGATGTCGGAGTAGATGAACGCAAATTCCTCGTAGTCGCCGGTGAATCCAAAATCGCCGGCCACCGTCCGGTAAAACTGGCGCTTCGTCATTTTCCCCAGCGCCAACTCCGTCGCGTGCGCCGTTGTTAAAAAGTACGCTTGGATTTCCGCCACTGGCTTGCCGGTGCGCGCGGCGAACCGGTCGAGAGCCCGCTGCTCGTGCAGAGAAATTAGGACATTGCCGAGATCGAAGATGACTGCGTCGATGCCCGTCATTGACTGAACTCCTTTCGAATCTGGCCGGGTTTGATGATGCCGCGTTCGGTGATGATCCCAGTAATATATTTGGCGGGCGTCACATCAAACGCCGGGTTGCCGGCGCGCGCGCCGACCGGCGTGATGCGTTCGCGGCCGACGTAGTGAACCTCATCCTCGTCGCGCTCCTCAATCGGAATGTCGGCGCCGGTCTTGCATTTCAGATCAATCGTTGAACTTGGCGCGGCGACGTAGAAGGGGATGCCGTTTTCCTTCGCGAGCACAGCCTTCGTGTACGTGCCAATCTTATTGGCCGCATCGCCATTGGCCGCGATCCGGTCGGCGCCGACGATGCAGAGATCAACTTCGCCGTGCTGCATGTAATGGCCGCCGGCATTGTCGGCGATGACCTTGTGCGGGATGCCTTCCTGCATGAATTCCCAACTCGTGTAATGCGCGCCCTGATTGCGCGGCCGGGTTTCATCGACCCAGACAAAAACCTTCCGGCCTTTCCGGTGCGCCAGATAAATTGGGGCCGGTGCGCTGCCCCAGTCCACCAACGCCAGCCAGCCGGCATTGCAATGCGTCAGCACCCGGTAATTATTCTTGATCAACGGCAACCCGGCGCGAGCGATCGCCTGCATCCGCGCGACGTATTCATCGGCAATCTCTTCCGCGACGGCGACCGCTTCCGCCGGTGTCCGTGCGTGGGCGCGAACCCGGTCGAGCGCGTGCTTGAGATCGGCAGCAGTCGGGCGCGTGTGCAGCAATGTCCGGTACGCCTGGTCGAGATCGACACCTTCGAGATAAGCCTGCGCCATTCCGTAGCCGGCCGTAGCGCCGATGGTGCCGGCCCCGCGGATGATCATCGTGGTGATGGCTTTGGCGGTTTGCCGGTGATTCTTGAGGCGGAGCAGGGCGAACTTGTGCGGCAATAGTGGTTGATTAATGACCACTACATCGCGTCCCTCCATCCAGACTGCCCGGTAATTCTCGCCACGGACTTTCATTGAGGCGCGCAATCTAGCGAAGCGAATGAAATCCGACAAGGCCGCTCTTTTCTTGTCGGAACGATTCGCAATCGCGCCCCATCCGGCGTTATCCGCAAGCCGACGGCGCTTGTCACAAGCGCCGTTACATCGGCCTCCCAAACCAGCCGCACTATCCAGATCCGCCGTTCTCATCAAAAGGCCCCAAAAAACCAGTTGACAAGTATAGCGTTCTACCATATTTTGTTAAAGCGTTTTACGGCGAGGTATGTTTCAGCTTCAGCTAGAGGTATAACGGGTTCGGTTTTAGAAAAACGAGTGAGGCTTGTATGCACATGAGTAAACATCTTTTCCAACCACTAGGTGCCGTGCTTGCGGCATTGATATCCTTGGGGGTCGCCGACTCACTATTATCCCCAAAAGTATTTGCGCAGACCAGTTACACGTGGAACGGGCTAGGGGTGAATGACAATTGGAGCCTTACTGCCAATTGGGGTGGTGCCACTGTTGGTTTTGGCGTTCAACATTTTGCGGGCAGCACTCGCCTAACACCGAATCAAAATGTCAGCACACCGTTCAGCACTCACCAGATCGTTTTTGATTCGGGGGCCGGGGTGTTCACGCTCGGCGGAAATTCCATTCGGCTTTTCGATTTCAGCACGAACGATCCACAGATTCAGAACAATAGCACCAGCATTCAGACGATTAACAATAATCTGGAGGGCGATGGCGATGCGGCGGATCCCTTGCAGCTTGGAGCCACGTCTGGCGATCTGGTATTCGGTGGAACGGTCAATAATCAAGGCAGCAATATCCGGGTGTTTTCGGATACCAGCAAGAACATCACTTTTGGCGGTGTTGTCAGCGGAGGCGGCAAGCTGATTTTGGATGGATACACGATCGTCAAGCTGAATGCGGCCAACACCTTCTCGGGCAATACCGAAATCAACAAGGGCGAAGTGTGGGTTGGTCCGAGCGGGGATTTGACTTCTTCGGCGATTTTTGTCGGCAATGGCAGTCAGACAGCCAATATCGCCAAGTTCTTCATGAGCGATACCGATGGAGGGAGCACTTTTACTAGGACTATCAACGTCAACCCCGGCAACGGCAATGTGGACAACCGCACCGTGGGTGGCATCAACACCAGCGGCGAGAACATCTTCTCCAGCACCATCAGCCGGGCGTCCAGCGTTGGTCTGACTCTTTACTCGGGAGGCGGAACGGTTGCCTTCAGCGGCGACATCACGGGCAGTGGCTCTGTTCTCATCAATGCCGATAACGCCAATGGAACTGTTCGCTATACCACCACGGCCAAGACCTATGCCGCCGACACGTTCGTGCTCGATGGTGAGTTGTTGATTGAAGGCAATTACATTCCCCAGGCAGTGTCGGTTGGTGAAACGAGTGGAAGTGATGATGCGGCCTTGATGATTGGAACGGGCGGCGTTACTGAGAACGCGAATGTTACCGTCCGCACTGGCGGTTCCGGCGTCCTGACCGTTGGCGGACGAAACACCAGCGGTGCCGCGACGTATTCTGGTTCGGTCACGCTCGAGAAAGCGACAGTCTTCAGCGCAGCAGGAACGGGCGGGACGGTGGATTACACGGGTGCGATTGGTGGCAATCAAGCCGCCAGCATCAGCGGCCCCGGCACCAACCGATTCAGCGGCACCTCCGCCAACGACTTCAGTTCCGTGGCAGTCAACTCCGGCTTCCTCGACCTCAACAAAACCGCCGGCACCGCCGCCATTGATGCGGATGTGACCGTGGCCAGTGCCGCCACCCTGCGCAACCTTGCGGCCAACCAGATTGCCGACACCGCCACCGTCACCGTGTCCGGCACCTGGAATCTCAACGGCAACAGCGAAACCATCAGCAATCTCGTCCTCAACTCCGGTGGCCTAGTCAAACTCGGCAGCGCCGCCCAACTCATCCTCAACAAAGGGGAAGGCACCTACGCCGGCACGTTCTCCGGCGAAAGCGGCAGCAGCATCGTGAAGAAGGGGCCGACCACAATCAGCGTCACCGGCGATAACTCCAACTTCACCGGCACTTGGTTTGCCGTTGGCGGGGTGGTTGGTTTGAACCATAACAACGCCGTCGGCACCGGCAATACCGTCAATCTTGGTGAGACCGGCGGCAGCGACGCGGCCACGCTCGACAGCAGCGTCAGCGACACGATTATCAGCAACAACATCATAGTCCGCTCCGGCAGTTCCGGCACCAAGAAGATTGACAACGCCACGAGCACCGGCAGCCGCACCGTCACCTTCGCCGGCAGCCTCACGCTCAATGACAATTTGACGGTTGACGCCAGCACGAGCGAGACGACCGCCCTAAGTGGAGTCATCTCCGGTGCCGGCAAGCTCATCAAACAAGGTGGCGGAGTTCTCACCCTCGACAAAACCAACACGTACTCTGGCAATACGGAAATTGACGATGGGACGTTGAAACTCGCCGGTGGCGACCTGACACAGACCGCCGGTATCTTCCTTGGTAATGGTGGGAATGCACTGAGCACCACACTCGAACTCTCTACCGGCGGCATTGATATCAGCGACCGCACTTTGCAGGTCAATCCCTCGACGGGGGCCGGCACGCGCACCTTGAACGTCACCGCCACCTCGGGCTCCGACACCATCGGTGCCATCAACCTCCAGCGCGATCTCACCATCAACGCCAACTCCGGCGGTGCCCTCACCGTCGGTGCTGTCAACCTCAGCCATAGTGGCAACAACAATCTCACCGTGAATGATTCCAGTGCGGTCGTCATTGCCGGCGCGATTACCGGTGGCGGCCAACTCGTCAAGCAAGGGACCGGTCGCCTCACGGTCAGTGCCGTGAGCGGATTCACCGGCGCAACATCGATTGACGGCGGTTCGCTAACGGTGAGTGGTGACATAACCGCCAGCAGCGCCATCGCCCTGGGCAATACCGGCAACTCCAGCGACGCTGCTCTCGAACTCAGTGCCAATGGCGTCGATATCGACCGGTCACTCACCGTCAACACCTCCACGGGCAGTGGAGCGCGGACAATTGAATCGACCGCCAACAGTGGCGCGACGACCTACTCGGGCGGCATCACGATGAATCGGGCGCTCACCATCAAGGCGATTTCCGGCAGCGCCTTCAACGCGTCCAACATCATCGCCAACGCCAATCAATTGATTGTGACCAATGACAATGCAGTGACGCTCTCCGGCGCCGTCACCACGGCGCTGGCTGGTCCCGCCCTCGCTAAATCTGGCAGCGGCATCCTGACCCTGGCCGGCAACCTCGACAACGTCAACCTCGCCCTCACCAACCGCGCCGGCACGACGGTCTTGGGCAAGACCAGCAGCGCGGCGGTACATGCCGTTGGGACAGGCGTGACCATCCTCGGCGGTACCGTTCAACTGGGCGGCACCGGCAGCGACCAGATCTTTTCCAATTCCGATGTGATCGTCACCGCAGGTAGCTTCGACGCGAACGGCAGGACCGAGGCGTTCGACAGCCTGACCGGGGCCGGCACTGTGGATAACACCTCCGCCAGCGCCGCCTCTCTATCGGTTGGGACTGGCAATGATGGCGGGG
The DNA here is from genome assembly GCA_037127585.1 of Verrucomicrobiota bacterium. Lineage (GTDB taxonomy): Bacteria > Verrucomicrobiota > Verrucomicrobiia > Palsa-1439 > Palsa-1439 > CAINDI01. The sequence goes on along the minus strand of JBAXYB010000080.1, from coordinate 8,635 downwards.
CGGGGACATTCTCCGGTGTGATTCAAAACAGCGGCGGCGGTGCCCTCGCGATCACCAAAGAAGGCACGGGTACGATGGTCTTGAGTGGCACGTCCGCCAATACCTACTCCGGACTGACCACGGTCAATGGTGGTCAGCTGACGTTGAATAAGAGCAGCGGCAACGCAATCTCCGGCAATCTGACCATCAGCGCTGGGAACGTCCAATTGTCTGCCGCTAACCAAATCTCCGATACGGCCGCCGTCACAGTTACCGGCACGCTCAACCTGAACAACAACAACGAAACCATTGGCGCTCTCTCTGGGAGCGGCAACGTTACTCTCGGCAGCGGTGTGCTGACCGTCGGTGATGCCACCAGCACTTCATTCTCGGGCGTCATCAGCGGCAGCGGTGGCCAGCTGACGAAGCAAGGCGCGGGTGTGTTGACGTTAAGCGGCGGCTCCGCCAATACGTACAACGGCGTGACGACTATCAATGCGGGTGAACTAGATCTTAACAAGAGTGCCGGGACCGATGCTATCGGCGGCAATATTACTATTGGCGACGGCACAGGTGGGGTAAACGCCGACATTCTCAAATTGCTGGCCAGCAACCAAATCAACAATGCCTCGGCGATAACGCTCGGCAGTTCTGGATTTTTCAATCTGAACAGCTTCAGCGAAACGATTGCTTCAGTGACCGGCAGCGGCAACATCGATCTCGGCAGCAGTGCTGTGCTCACGCTGGGTGATGCCAATAACCAGAATCTCTCCGGCGTAATCAGTGGTAGCGGGAGCTTGTTGATCATCAAACAAGGTACCGGCATTCTCACTCTCAGCGGCGCCAGCGCCAACACCTACTCCGGTATCATGAACATTAATGTTGGAGAAATGGACCTTCAGAAGACCGCCGGTATTGACGCCATTGCCGGCAGTGTGACTATCGGTGACGGCACGGGTGGCGCGAATGCCGACATTCTCAAGCTGCTGGCGGGTAACCAGATTAAAGATACCGTGGCGGTCACGATTAACTCGTCTGGTCTGCTCGATCTCAATAGCTTCAACGAAACCATCAAATCACTCGCTGGCAGCGGGAACGTCGTTCTCAACGGTGGCAATTTAACCGTGCAAAATACCGCCGCTGCCTTGGACACGTTCACCGGGGTCATCAGCGGTTCAGGGAATTTCATTAAGAGTGGCAGCAGCACGCAAGTCTTGAGTACTGCGAGTAGTTACCTCGGAAGTACGACCATCAACGCCGGCATGCTTCGCGTCGGTACCGCCAACGCCTTGCCCACCGGGACGGATGTCACTCTTGCCAACACAGCCGGTGCGATCATGGATATCAACGGCAATGCGCAAACCATCAGTTCACTCTCCGGTGGCGGGGCCGCGGGCGGCAACGTCACGCTTGGTGCTGGCTCGCTCATCCTTTCCCAAAATTCCGACACAACGTATGGCGGTGTCATCAGTGGCAGTAGTGGCTCGCTCACCAAGAATGGAACTGGAAGACTGACCTTGACCGGAATCAACACCTACACCGGCGCGACCATCATCAATGCCGGCAGTATTACTGTGAATTCAGGAGCCGCGCTCTCTGGCAGCTCCGCCATCACCGTCACTAACGCCGGCAACTTGATCGTCAATGGTACCGCCGGCGCCGTCACCATCAACAGCGGCGGCCTCCTCAAAGGCTCGGGAACGGTGGGCGCACTCGTGGTCAACTCCGGCGGATCGTTCTCCCCCGGCAACAGCCCCGGCACTCAGTCGGCTGGCGCGACAACGTGGGCTGGTGGCGGCAACTACATCTGGGAATTCAACGATTTCGACGCGAGTCAAGGCACCGACCCAGGCTGGGATTTTCTTAACATTACCGGCGGGTTGAACATCACGTCTACCAGCGGCAATCAGTTCAATATCGATGTCACATCGCTAACTTTGGGCAATGTCGCCGGGCTTGTTGCTGACTTCGATGCCAACGCCACGCAGACGTGGACCATCGCCACCGCCTCGGGCGGAGTTACCGGCTTTGCGGCTAACAAATTCAACTTGGACTTGAGCGCTTTCGCCAATCCGTATAGCGGCACCTGGTCGATTCTCCAAAGCGGGAACTCGGTGCAGTTGAAATACGAAGGTGCCCCGCTCTCATTGGTCGTTCCGGAACCGACGATGGTCACCATGTTGTCGGTTGGGGCGATGATCCTCTACTTCCGCCGCCGGCGCGCACTTCGACTTGAGCGGAGCTAGTCGGCTCCGTTGAATCTTCCCCGCGCTATTCTGACCGGAGCCTGGCTGGCGCTCGCTGGGACCGGCTTGCTGGCGCAGACCAACGACCCGGCCATCATTTATTACAAACAAGGCTACGCGAATCTCCAACGCGCCGAGAAAGGCACGACACCGCAAGAACGGATCGCGGCTCTCCAATCTGCTCGTTCCCAATTCCTGACGATGCTGGAAATCCAACCCGGCCACTATCGCGCGCGGGCACTGCTGGCGCAGACGCTGTTCGGATTGGCCAAAGAAATACCGGAGTCGCCTGCGCGTCACGCCGCAGCCACGGAAGCCCGGCAACAATTCGCCCGCGCAGCCGCATTGCCGGATGCTGACTGGCGGATCGCCAGCGCGTGGGGGCGCTTCCTGACTTATGTGGCGACGGATCTCACCACCAACGACACCGACCGGCTCGCGGCCCTCGTTGAAGCACAAGCCCTGTTTACCAAAGCGACCCCGCAAGTCCGGTTGCCCAATGATCGCGGCCTGCTCAAGAATACCCACGGCCAATGCCTCTACCAACTGGCATTGCTCACACCCGATGCAACCCAGCGCGACGAGCGCCTCCGCGCTGCGATCAACTGTTTCACCGATGCCGCTCAAACGTTGCCGGCGTTCGCGGATGGACCGGCCGGGCAGAGTTGGGGAACGGCCTTATTGACGCTCAGCCCAAGCGCCCGAGCGCCGGGAATCATCACGCAGGCTGTGGAGCGACTGCAAGAAACCTTGGAGTTATTACCGGACAACGCGCCACTCCGGTATGAACTGGCGCGCGGGCATGCGTTGCTTGGGCAACCCGATCAGGCGGTTCGCCAATTCCGGCAGAGCCTGCAATCCAGCCATGCCGAAGCCTTGCTGGCGCGGGCCCGGCAAGAACTTGATTTCGCGAGCCTGCGGGAGCGCGCCGATTTTCAGCGGTTGTTCACCTCCTCGCCGCAGACGCCCCGGCATGATGAGTTGATCCGCGCGGCCGCGCAAGCGATGACACGAGCCACCCAAGCCGGCAATGATCCAACCGCGTTAGGCTACCGCCAGCAGGCCGTCGCGTTTTCGCGGCAAGCCTTGCAAGCGCTGCCGGACTCGTACGTTGCGCAGTTGTTCCTGGGTGAGAATCTCGCGGAATTGTCGCGCCGTCCCAGCCCTCGACCGGATCGCGAGGCGTTGCTGAGCGAGGCGCAGGCCGCTTTTGCTGCGGCCAGTGTTTTACCGTCCGCCGATTCACGGGCGCAAGCGGCGTGGGGCAAATTATTCCTGACCACCGCCGATGAGTGGATCGCCAGCCCGGCCGAACGCGCCGGCTGGTACCAAAGCGCCGTGGAAAAGTTTGCGGCGGGAATCAAGCTGACGGCCTACACCGGTGAACGTCAGCAGTTGGCGCGTGAACAAGCGATCAGCTTGGTGTCGCTGGCGCGACTCCGCACTGACATCAATGACCGGCGACGACTGCTCGCGCGCGCCAATGAAATCTTCACGGAGATTGCCGGCAAATTGCGTGATCAGCAGCCTGCCCGCGGACTCCGGTATTGGGGGATGGCGCTGGCGGAATTAGGCAAGCATCAGAATGACCGGATGTTGACCCGCCAAGGCGTGGAGCGACTCTTATCGGCGATGGAGTTGGACCCCACCAACTTGGTGACCCGGTTGGAGTTGGCGCGGACGTACGTGGTGCTCGGTCAGAACGATCAAGCCTTCCGGCATCTAGTCATTGGTTTGGAACAAGACCCGGTTCAGACCAAGCAATGGATCCAGACGGAGCGTGACGACTTGACGTCGCTGCTGGACATGCCGGAGTTTAAGCAGAAGTTCGAGCGTCCGTGATGGCGCGTTTACGAAAGTTTGCGTCGGCCTTCGAGCGCCCGGGTCAACGTGACTTCATCCGCCGCCTCCAGCGCGCTCCCCGCCGGTAACCCGAGGCCGATGCGCGTGACGGACACGCCCAGCGGTTGGAGTTGTTCGCCAATGTAATGCGCCGTCGCATCGCTTTCGACTTCGCCGCCGAGCGCGATGACCACTTCGGCCGGCTTCTCTTGCCGGACGCGTTCCACCAAGGCGGCGATCCGCAATTGTTCCGGGCCGATGCCGTTGAGGGGCGAGATGCGGCCCATCAAAGCATGATAGACGCCGGCAAAACTGCCGGTCTTTTCCAGCGAGAGAATGTCGTTTGGCCCTTCGACGACGCAGATGATTGATTGGTCGCGGCGCGCGCTCTGGCAAATCTCGCACGGATCGGCTTCCGTATAGTTGCCGCACCGGGAACAATTGCGAATCTTCGACTTCGTTTCGAGAATCGCCTGCGCCAGTTGCTTGCTCACCTCGGCGTTGGATTTCATCAGGTGCAACGCAACCCGTTCGGCACTGCGTTTGCCGATGCCGGGCAACTTCGCGACTTGCGCGATGAGGTTTTGAACGGGCTTGGGATAGTCCATGATGCGAATCGGGAGGGCGAGGCTCCTGCCGGGCCAACGAGCGCCGCTCGCTTTCCCCGGTGGAAATTACATCATGCCGGGCAAGCTCATGCCGGCGGTGACTTTGTTCATTTCTTCGGTCTGCGTTTTCTTGGCGACTTCCAACGCGTTCGCGACCGCGCTGAGCACGAGGTCTTCGAGCATCTCGACATCTTTCGGGTCAACGACCTTCGGATCGATCTTGATGCGCGCGATGGTGCCGTCGCATTTGGCGACCGCTTTGACGGCGCCGCCGCCCGACGAGGCTTCGACTTCGCGTTGCGCGAGGTCGGCCTGAACTTGCGCCATTTGTTCCTGCATCTTCTGCGCTTGTTTTAGAAATTTGCCTAATCCAGCCATGGTTGGTTTCTCACTTTCTGACTTCGACGATTTGGCCCTTGAATATTTCGAGAGCTTTTTTGATTAACGGATCGTTCTTAAATTCGTCCACGCTGACCGCCCGGCGCGGTGGTTCGGGCGCGGGTGACGCAGGCACAACCGGCTTGCTGGCCGGCGGCCGGGCCAGCGGGGTGGGGGTGATGGAGTCCGACAATTCAAACTTCAATGTTACCGGCGTGTGGAGTTGCTCGTGGAGCTTGGACTGCAAGACGTCTTTGTTGCGAGTCGTGTTGACAAAGTCGAGGCGTTCGGGAAATTCCGGATCGAGTCCGATGGTCATGACTCCGTCCTTCAACCCGAGCGGTTTCGCGCCGACGAGATAGGATTTTGCCAGCGGGTTAACTTTGCTGAGGTGCGCGACGGCATGCGTCCACGCGTCACCGAGGGAGGCCGGTGATGATGATGTGGGAGCGGCGTCCCCGCCGCGATCTTCGCGCGCCGGTCGCGGCGAGGACGCCGCTCCCACGGTAGCGCTGCCGATCTGCCCCTTCAACTCATTGAGCATTTTCAACACGCCATCTAGGCTGACCATTTGCCGGGCTTTGATGGCGCGGACGAGTGCGATTTCAAAATAAATGCGCTTCGACAACGCATACCGGAGGCGGCTTTCGGCGGCGGCGAGGGCATCGATGATGCGCAGCACGGCATCCGCATCAATCCGCCCGGCTTGCCGCTTCAACAACTCCAGATCGGTGTCGGCCACATCCACGAGCGCTTCGCCTTCGCTGCCAAGCGTTAGGATGAGCAAGTTGCGGAAGTGATCGAGGAGATCAGCTAGCAAGCGTTGCAAGTCTTTGCCGACTTCGTCGAGTTCTTTGACGGTTCGCAACGCGATGTTGGTGTGGCCGTCGATGAGCGCATCGGTCAGGCTGGCGATTTTGTCGTGGGCCACCAGGCCGAAGACGTTGAGTACGTCTTTCTCGGCAATCGTTTTGCCGCAGAAGGCGATGAGTTGGTCGAGCGTGCTTTCGGCGTCGCGCATGCCACCTTCCGCGCCGCGGGCGATGGCAACCAACGCCGCATCGGCAATCTCGATCTTTTCGTCCTTCGCGATTTTCTTGAGATGCTTGATCATCAACACCGCCGGGATTCGGCTCAGATCGAAGCGCTGACAGCGGGAGAGAATCGTCGGCAAGACCTTTTGCGGATCGGTCGTGGCGAAGATGAATTTGACGTGCGCCGGTGGTTCTTCGAGGGTCTTCAGCAACGCGTTAAAGGCCGCGGTGCTGAGCATGTGGACTTCGTCGATGATGTAAATCTTGAACTTGGAGCGCGCGGGCGCATACCGGCACGTCTCGCGCAATTCGCGGACTTGCTCGACGCCGTTGTTTGACGCGCCGTCGATTTCGAGGACGTCGAGCGAGTTGCCGGCGATGATTTCTTTGCAGTTGTCGCACTTGTCGCACGGCGTGGCGGTCGGGCCTTTGATGCAGTTCAGCGCCTTCGCAAAAATGCGGGCGGTGGAAGTCTTGCCAATGCCGCGCGGGCCGACGAACAGGTAGGCGTGGGCGAGGCGCTCTTGTTCGATGGCATTCTTGAGCGTCGTCGAGACGTGATCCTGTCCGACGAGCTCGTCGAATTGCTGCGGTCGCCACTTGCGGGCGAGCACTTGATATTGTTGCGCCATCGTTCCTAAAAAAAGATCGTGCACCCTGGCTTGACTAACGACGTCGGCTTACTTACCGCAGTTGAGGCTCCCGTCAGGCGACCCGACGGCACAAGGAACATCAGATTTACCGTTGCTGCCTTCCGGCCCTGGCGGGTTTCACCCGCATCCATTGCATCGGACCCAACGCTCAACGCCGCCCTGCGGTTTGCTCGCCCACATCGCCGCCGCCCCCGGGAATTCCGCCCAGCTATAGCGGGTTGCTGGTAACAGGGAACCGCTAACTCCCCGCCTAGCACGACCAAAATCATTCAATCAATAAAGCCGTTGGTGACGGTTGACTAACCACTGCAAATGTTTGTACCAACTCGGCTCCCAATGGACATCGAATATCACAGATGCAAATTTTTAAGCAAGAATTTTTAACCCGTCACCCCCGTGTCAAAGCGCATCGAGTGCTCTGTTAGACTTCAATGGGAGGGTTAGCCTCCCGGCGAACTGCACTGTAGCCGAAGCGTGAGCTTCGGTCCGGTCCGTCCTTGGAAATCCGCAGCTCACGCTGCGGCTACAGATCACCCACCCGCAACGGACTAGCCGGTAGCTCGTCCCTACCGGCGACGGATTCCCCGTTTTCGTAGGAGCGGTTTGCAACCGCGATTCCTCGCCGGTGATACTCACCCTTCCGTGTCATTTCGTGCACTCCGTGGTTACCCAGTCGGTAGTTCCCAGCTTCCGCTTTCCGCGCTCCACATACCGCATTCGGGGCTATTTTCCCTTTCGTAAAAACATGGAATGATTTCCACAATCGCCCTGTGCTGGTTTGTGGGTTGATCTGGCCAGAAAATCCGTATTCAAGGAGTGCGGTCACATAACGTCGCCGATTTGCGCCGACTCTTGCCGGCGCTGGAGATGTTGCAGACCGAATTGACCGATCCGCCGACGATCACGAAGTTGGCGAAACAGTGCAGTTTGTCCGAATCCCAATTCCGTCGCGTCTTTCATCGCGCCGTGGGGACGCATCCGGTCCAGTACCAACGCCGGCTGTTGCGCCAGACCGATCACACTGTGGAGGCCATCGCCGCTGAGGTGGGCTATGCGGAAACGGCGTTCTTCGCGCATACATTCAAGCGGTTGATCGGCGTCCCGCCCGGGCAATACCGGCGACTGCAAGGCTTGTGAAGTTTACCGGTCGGGCCGGTAGCACGCCTATTTCCAGAGTTCAGCCGGATACTCGCCCTGCGCAATCAACTGACGGACACTCTCAACTACAATGGGGCGGTCTTCCTTGTAGGTGACACCGAACCAGGAAGATGTCGTGCGCAAGACTTGGCAGGTCGCACGTCCTTGCGTGACGAGTGTGTTGACGACCGAAGGGATGAGGAGTTCGCTCTTTTCTTCGTGACCGCGTTGCTTGAGGAATTGCTCCAGTTCGCTGCGCAAATGCTGGAACAATGTTGGGGTGAATCCCCAGAAGTTCATCGAGACGGCCTCGTCGCCGGTCAGTTGTTGATCATCTTGCCGGGCCCCGGTGCTTGTTTTTTCGATCTTCAACATTTCGACGATTTGTTTGAGGCGGCCGGCGCCGTCCACTTGGCAGACGCCGCGGGCGACGGTGCCGTGTTCGCTCAAGGTTTTGCGGAGGGTGAAGCCGACCATGGAGTAATCGTTGGAGTTGGCTGGCGTTCGCTTCAGGTGCTCGGCGAGAACGCGAAACGTGTCAGCCCCGTAGAAATCGTCAGCGTTGATCATCGCGAACGGTTTGCGGATGACCGGTTCGGCCACAAGGATGGCATGGCCGGTGCCCCACGGTTTGGAGCGGCCTGGGGGGACGGTGAAGCCGGCGGGGAGCTTGTTTAATTCCTGAAATGCATACTCGACGGGCAGGCGTTTCTCGAATTTGCTGCCGACGATTTCGCGGAATGTCTGTTCGATGTCGT
>JBAXYB010000079.1:0-13504 GCA_037127585.1 Verrucomicrobiota bacterium | reverse complement strand
ACTTTTCACCGCCAACTCGCAGGGGTTTTTCAGCGGAATCGACAATTGACAGAATCGTCGGGGTCAACTCCCCACTCGCCACGCTCAGGGGAAAGGATGAAGTAAGTATTGCCGTGGACGGGTTTGCGTGCCCGCTTCGAGTCCAACTCGATTCCGTAGGGCTCGGCTATGAGGGATGAATCCGCCTGTGCTCTTCGAACTTTCACCGTCGCTAAGGCTATGGCGGACACGACGGCGCGACACGGGCAGACGGATGAAATGGTCCGCTTGCGCCCCCGGTATGGCCCAGCTCAGGCGGTAGCGGCGCTCGCCTCGCGAAGGCGATCACGCCAAGGACACCGGCCCAGCCGGGAAGCGCAGCAAGACAGAGGTCAGCCATCAGCGATCAGCCATCAGCCGTCAGCCACGACTCTGCGTCCTCTGTGCCTCTGTGGTGAGTCCGGTTTCGTGTAGTTCGTGGGTGCCGGGGACGGCGACTCATCCGATTCGGCTTCCGTAGTTAAGACACCTGATCAGCCAGTGATTGCCAGCGCCCGCACCGGCCAGTAGGATGCCACCACTATGAGCTCAACTACTGACTTCGACCGTTTGCCGAAATTCCTGATTGCCGATAACGGCGGGGACCGTTTTTTTGTGATCCATTGTCACGCGCCGCGCTTCATCATGGAGTTTGTCGACGATCAAGAAGCCGTCCCGACGTGGATTGACGCTCCGACCGGCCTCGACGCCGGGGCTGCGGCCAAACTCATGAGTGCGGCTGCCGAATTTTTTGCCATCCAGATTGAACGCGAAGGTTGAGGCTCCGTCACTTGGCGGTATAGCCGCCGTCCACTGGAATATTAGTCCCGGTAAGATAGACCGAGGCGGCGGACGCGAGGAACACGACGATGCCCATCAGATCGGTGTCATTGGCCAAGCGCCCGAGGCAGGTTCGTTCGCTGTAATTCTTGAGAAAGGCCGCGGGCTGGCCGGTGTTCAAGCCGCCGGGATGGATGCAGTTCACTCGAATCCCGCGCGGGCCGTAGTAGCTGGCGAGAAAGCGCGTCAAGTTCGTCATGCCGCCCTTGTGGAAAAAGTAGTCGGGATACCAGCCGTGCATGTCGGTCCCCTGATAGTTCAACGGCTCGACTCCCACCAAGCCCATCATGGAACCAATGTTGATGATCGAGCCGGTACCGTTGACGCGCATGCTTTCCTCAAGCGCCGCCGCCGCGCTGAAATAACCGTCCTTCGCCGGGCGCGCCACGGCGTTATTCACCAACACATCCAGCCGGCCGCTGTCCTGCAGGATCGCATCGCGGAGAGCCGTGATGGATTTCTCGTCGGTCTGATCGACCGGCAACGCGCGCACATCGTGGCCGAGTGCGCGGTGCTCCGCCGCCAACTGCTCCAACGCCGCCAGATTCCGGGACGCAATGTACGTGCGCGACCCGGCCTCCGCCAGTGCCACCTTGTTCTTGAGAGAGAAGGATTCGAGTATGCCCATATCAGTTTTCATATCTCCTAAAGAAGAACTTCCCGCCCACCCTCATTGCGACTGCGAATCCCGGCAATGACGAGTCGCATGAGTTCGCTGGTTTCGGCAAAGGGAAACGGCCGGACGCCCGTCCGCAAGAATTCGATGAACACCACGAGTTGCGCCTTGAACGCAAAATAGGAATCGCCAAACGCAACCGCCGTGTGCCCGGCTGTGGCGCACAGTTGGAGACAACCGAATGACCCGGCCATATCGCCCGTCGCCATGACCACAACATCCGCGCCGCACCGGTGTTTGAGATGGACGATGTTGCGCGCCGACAGAAAGCCGGGGCCGAGAATCGGATAGTTGGATTCCAGCGCGTGAATCCCGTACCGCTCCCAACTCTTCGGGGTGGTGATGCTGACAAACCGCAGCGCCCCGAGTTCACTGGTCGAAGCCCGGTACGGCGCAAACTCTTTGGCGTACCGCATGCAATTCGAACTCATAATCTGCTTACCAGCGGCGATCCAATCTTGAAAGACACGTAAATCCGGCGCGTTATCCGTCAGCGGTTTGTCCACAAACACCGGCAGCCCCGCCGCGATAAACGGTCGGCACCGCTCGACATGCTCGGCAGTGAAGCCGCCATCGACTGTGCAGCAGATGTTCGTGACCGTTGCGCCGGGGATCGTCAGCGTCTCCGCCGGCACCTGGTTCAGATACGCAGGGATGCCGGGGAACGGGCACTCGCGCGTCAGCCGGTCCCGGTCGTAGCCATTGAACAACGCGCTCTACGAGTACGGATGCCCGTTACCGGCGGTGCAACCGAGGATGGCCAGTCGGATTGGTTTATCTGCCATGGCTCGTCCCTACCGGTCGGAAATGCGGGGGGTGGGCAGGCTCAAGGGCGCGGGCTCGGAAGTTGTGGCACCATTGAGCGCCTGGAATTCCGGTAACTGACGGAGCGATTCCAGATCCGGGTCGGTCATGGCCCGTTGCCGGTACACATTGCCGGGGTCGACTTCGAAACAAGTTTGAAGTTGGCGAATTGCCTGACTGGGTTGGCCCGCGATTGCGCACGCTTGGACCAGCGTGTAGGTAATCGGCAGGTCACCGGGCGCCATTTTCAAAGCCGTGTCCAATCGCTCGATGGCGCTGTGGGCTTTCATTTTGTCTCTGTCGAGCTGGTAGAGCCGCAGTAACGCGAGGCCGAGTTGCTGATAGTTGCTGGCGCGTTTGGCTTCTACATCGCCGCGGATGGCGGCTTCCAAATGGGTGATGGCTTGAGTGTAGTAGAGCTGCTTGCCGGTGGACGCGGTCGCCTGTTGCCCGAGTTGATTCGATAACATCCCCAAAGCACTTTCGGTGGCGGTCCGATCACTGATGGTCGTGGCCGATTGCAAGGCCTGTTCGAGGTGAGTCTGGGCTTCGTTGAGCAATTGTTTCTGGGCCGCCGGGGCTTGGGCCAGGAAGTCGAGGTTCATGAGCAGGAGCTGCCCGCGTTGCCGCCAGTGGCCGGGCTGGACATCGCGGCAGGCGGTGGCGGCGGAGAGGTGTTGGCGCGCGGATTCGAGCAGGGCCCGGCGGGACTTGGGATCGGGGGTTTGGGTGGCGAGCATTTGTTCGCCGGTCGCTTGCAAAACCAACGGCTCGGCGCGCCCGGGTTGGAGAGTCACTAATTGTTCAAAGGCGGCCGCGGCCGCTTGCAATTTGCCCCACGAGTCGGCACCGGCCGGGTTGGCTTGCGCCTCGCTGAGCAATTGTTCGCCACGCTTGCGGACGACGTTGACGCTCGCGGGCGATTGGTCTTGAGCCGGCTTGGTCAACATGGCGTAACCCGCGGTGCGGCGGACCGGCGCCAAGTCGGGATCTTGTTCAGAAACCGTCCGGAAATACGCGCCCTGCCGGGTATCACCGTAACACCGGCTCAGTTGAAAGAGCGCCTCGTCGGTCTGGCCGGTGAGCGAATATTGACAGGCGAGATTGTACGTTGTGCTGAGGTCGCCCGGCTCCAGTTCGAGGGCGGCGGTCAGTTTTTCGATCGCTTGCCGGTAGTAATTCTGATCCTGAGTCAGCTTGCCCATTTCAATCAAGGTCACGCCCCACAGATTCATGAACCGCGCGGTCGAACTGACCATCAGGTCGGTGCCGCCCCGCGTGAAGCGCTGATTGGCTTCTTCCCACAGCGCGCGTTGGGCGGTCGGATCGGGCGTCTGTTTGGCGAGGGTGGTCAGACACACGGCCAGCTCGGCTTCGGTTTGCGCCTCTCGCGATTTGAACTTGGCCAAGGCGATGGCTCGCTGATAACTCGCTCGCGCCTGTTCCAGAACGCCCCGGGTTTGTGCGGACGAATCGCCCAGCAATTGTGACTCCTGCATGTACAAATTCGCCAAGCCGTAATGCGCGTGCCAGTCCGCCGCCGGCAACTGCGTGGCGGTGGTGAAATCCTGAATGGCGCGGGCGAGGTATTGCCGGCGCTGTTCGGGCTGGTCGCTGAGACTGGCCAAGCTAACCAAACATTGACCACGCCCCAGCCAGGCGTCGGAATAGTCGGATTTCACCCGCACCGTCGCGCTATACATTTCCATTGCCCGCTGCAACAGAGCGGCACGATTTGCGGGATTCGTCGAGCGACCGGCTTCCGCCTGAAGTTCGACGGCCGATTCAAACAACCGGCGCGGATCCGGTGGTGAATTGGTCTGTTGCGCGAACGTCCCCGTGGCGCGAAGCAGCGTGAGCACAACCAACAGGAGCAGTCGGAGTTTCATGGTGGCGGAGAATTTCTCACACTCCCTTTCCGAATGCACGCCACCATTCTGAATCACGGCGTGGCTTCTACGCCTGTAACTTCGCGACGGTCTGGGCCAAATCCGCGCCCAACTTTTCCACGGCGGCTTGGCGTTTCGCATCGGTCAACGTGCCATCGGCATTAAAAGCCGCGTGGGCTTCGGGCACGGCAATCTGGTCCGGGAGGACGAGCACTTTGATGTTGCCGAGAATCGACCGGAGTTGCACCAAACCGCGAATTCCACCCAGTCCACCCGGTGACGCACTCATGATGGCGGCAACTTTACCGGCGAAACACGCGAGCGGTTTTTCGGTCGCGGTCTCGGGGCGCGAAACCCAGTCGATGACGTTTTTCAGAACACCCGACAGTCCGCTATTGTACTCGGGCGAGGCAATCAGCAGACCGGCGTGAGCGAGGAAAAGTTGTTTCAATTTTTTGGCGTTGGGCGGCACGCCTTCCCGGGCTTCATTGTCGCCCTCGTAGAGCGCCAGAGGATAGTCGCGCAGGTCAATCACCGTCACGTCGGCACCCGCATTCTTGGCGCCGGCGGCGGCCACGCGGACGAGTTTCTTGTTGAACGAATCGGTTCGGGTGCTGCCGGCGAACGCGAGAATTTTTGGTTTGGTAGGCATGGTAATTAGTCGCACGGGTCGATCAGTTCGTTATCGTTCACAGGGCCGGGGGGGGCGGATTGAGCAGGACCACACTGGCGGGAACGGTCCGAGCATGGACGGCATCCCCTTTGGCCAATGTGCCCGGGACGATGATGACCAGATCCTTGAGCGTCTCTTGGGCGGTGCGTTGGTCGAGGTTCTTGGGAACTTTTTCGCCGACGTAGTCTTCGTCGATCTTGCGCACGCAACTGTAGGCGGCTTGGAGATTCGCCACCTGCGTTTCGAGTTTGACCATGCGCAACTCGCGTTCGCGTTTGGCCAAGCCGTAAACAAATTGCCGGAGCATCTGCAACCCTTTGGAGTTCGACTCGATGACATTCGCGGTGGGGTCGCCCTTGATCTCGGCAATGCCTTGTAACCGAAATTGGTAATCAATCTCGATGTGGCACGACTGGTGTTGGCGAAACGTCTCCATGAGCAAGCTGAAAGCAGCATCTTGGGAGCGGAGCGAGCACACCGGATCGCAGAACTTCTTGGCGCTCGAAACCGACGACGGCGCTGGCCTTTGGTCAGACGGCCGGCCACCCTCGGAAGCCAGACTCGCCACCACCAATGCCAACCACAAACCACCCACACGTAAGATTAGTTTCATCTCCAGCACCGTCCACGAATGCCGCATTAAAGCACAAGTTTGGCGACTTGTCATCCAGCATATACCTCAGGTATTGCGTGGCCGGCTCGCGCCCGCTAGAGTGCGCCTGTGAGCGAACACACGCCAGACAAATGGCGCCGCGGCTTTTGGAGTCTCATCATTACGCAGTTTCAAGGCGCGTTCTCCGATAACGCGCTCAAGCAACTTGCCATCTTCGTTGGCATCAGCATTGGCCTCTCCCAAATCCAACGCGATCAGCTCGTCTCACTCGCCACCGCCCTCCTGACGTTGCCGTTCATCATTTTCTCGATGGGCGGCGGCTATCTGGCCAACCGGCACAGCAAACGTTCCGTCACCATCGGCGTGAAGGTCTTCGAAATCGGCATCATGGTCTTGGCGACCATCGGCCTGGCGCGCCACCAACTGACATTGGTCATGGGCTGCGTGTTTCTGATGGGTGTCCACAGCGCCCTCTTCGGGCCGTCGAAGTACGGCTCCCTGCCGGAACTCTTACCGGAGAAAAAACTTTCCTGGGGCAATGGCGTCCTCGAACTCGGCACCTTTCTCGCCATCATCTTCGGCACCGTTGTCGGCGCGATGCTGTCGCAACATCTCGCGCCCTTCTGGGCCGGCATCGTTCTGATCGGACTCGCGGTGGCCGGCCTGATCAGCAGCTTCGGTATCACGCGCGTCCCGGCCGCCGATCCGACCAAACACTTCCGCCTGAATTTCCTCGGCGATCTCTGGGAACAGATTCAACTTATCCGCAAAGACCGGGTCTTAAATCTCGCCGTCCTCGGCAACACTTACTTCTGGTTTCTCGCTGTCCTGCTCTCGCAAAATATCATCATCTACGGTCTGGATGTCCTGCGCTGCGATCAAACACACAACGGTTATCTCCAAGCCGCGCTCGGACTCGGCATCGGCGTGGGCAGCCTGGTTGCCGGCTACCTCTCCGCCGGCAAAATCGAAATCGGCCTCATCCCGCTCGGTTGCTTCGGCATCACCGTTTGCGCCGGTCTGCTCGCGTGGCCAGGGCTGACCTTCCTGCAAATTGCAATCGGCCTGACCGGGCTCGGATTCTCAGCCGGGTTCTACGCCGTGCCGGTCAATGCCATCATGCAACACCGGCCCCGCAAGGAAGACAAAGCCGGTGTGCTCGCCGCGCAAAACTTGATGTCCAGCGCCGGTGCGTTTCTTGCCGCGGGCGTTTACTTCCTGATGCAGACCTACTGGCCCAAACACCCGTCGTCCATCTTCCTCGTCAGCGCTGTGATGACATTCGTCGGCACCATTTACGCAATGTGTTTGATGCCGGACTCGGTGATGCGGGTCGTTCTATTTTTCCTGACGCATTCGCTTTACCGGATCAAAGTCGAAGGCCGCGACAACATCCCGGAACACGGCGGCGCGCTCTTCGTCTGCAACCACGTCTCGTTCGTCGACGCCCTCCTCGTCCAAGCCGCGACCGACCGGCCATTGCGCTGCATCTTATTCAAAGACATCTATGATCATCCAGTCGTCAAACCTTTCGCCAAAATCGCCCGCCACATTCCAATTTCCTCACAGCAACGCCCGCGCGAAATGATCGCTTCGCTCCGGGAAGCTAGTGAAGCCGTCAAGAACGGCGAGATCGTCGTCATCTTCGCCGAAGGCCAGATCACCCGCATCGGCCAACTCCTCCCGTTCCGGCGTGGCTTCGAACGCATCATGAAAGATGTGGACGCCCCAATCATTCCCATCTGCCTTGATCATGTTTGGGGTAGCATCTTCTCCTTCGAGAAAGGCCGGTTCCTCTGGAAAGTCCCGCGCTATTTCCCCTACCCGGTCACCGTCAGTTTTGGCAAACCGATGCCTGCCACGGCCAAGCCCTACGAAGTTCGGCAAGCCGTCCAAGAGCTCAACACCACCGCCTGGGCGCACCGGAAAAAGCGGATGCTCCTGCCCCATCGCGCCTTCATCCGCAAAGCCCGGCATCACCCGACCCGTTTCTTCATGGCCGACGGGCGCACGCCAAAACTAAACTTCGGCCCCGCCCTCACCCGCACCGTCTTCCTCGCCCGTCGGCTCCGGCCACACTGGCAAGGCCAGGAAATGGTCGGCATCCTCCTCCCGCCCAGCGTCGGCGGCGCGCTCGTCAACTACGCCGCGCTCCTGATGGGCAAAGTCCCGGTCAACCTCAACTACACCGTCTCCGAAACCGTCCTTGCCAGTTGCGCCAAGCAATGCAACCTCCAGACCGTCATCACCTCGAAAGAATTTCTCACGAAACTCAAACTCACCGTCCCCGGCAACCTCATCTACCTCGAAGATCTCGCAGCCACGCCCGGCCTCGGTGAGAAACTCACCGCCCTGCTCATGAGTTGGACCTTGCCGGTCCGTCTTCTCGAACGCTCTGTTCGTTCTGGCGGCGCAGAAGCGCCGCCCTCCGATCGGAGGGTCGCGCTTCCGCGCGACCAAAGTACGGCTCTCGACTCCCTCGCCACCGTCATTTTCTCCAGCGGCAGCACCGGCGACCCCAAGGGCGTCATGCTCACCCAATACAACATTGCCTCCAACATCGAGCAGATGGGCCAGACATTTGCATTCAAGGGCGACGACCGGATTCTTGGCATTCTCCCGTTCTTCCACAGCTTCGGTTTCACTGCCACGCTCATGGCGCCGGCCGTCCTCGGCTGCGGCGTCATCTACCACGTCAGCCCGCTCGACGCCAAAGCCGTCGGCGCACTCGTCCCGCAATACGGCGTCACCTTCCTGCTCGCCACGCCGACGTTCCTGCAACTCTACCTCCGCACCTGCGAACCCGAACAATTCGGCAGCCTCCAATACGTCGTCACCGCTGCCGAAAAACTCCCCGACCGGCTCGCCCAAGCCTTCGATGAGAAATTCGGCATCCGCCCTCTCGAAGGCTACGGTTCAACCGAATGTTCTCCCGCCGTTACCGTCAACACCCACGACTTCCGCGCCGCTGGTTTCCGACAAGTCGGCGCCAAACGCGGCAAGATCGGCCACCCGCTCCCCGGCATCAGCGTCCGCATCGTTGACCCCGACACGTTCCAACCCCTCCCCGTCAATCAACCCGGCCTACTCCTCGTCCGCGGTCCGAACATCATGAAAGGCTACCTCGGCAAGCCCGAGAAAACCGCCGAAGTCCTCCGCGACGGCTGGTACGTGACCGGCGACATCGCCACGCTCGACGAAGACGGCTTCCTCCAAATCACCGACCGGCTCAGCCGCTTCAGCAAAATCGGCGGCGAGATGGTCCCCCACATCAAGGTCGAAGAAAAGCTCCATGAACTCGCCGGCGCCACCGAACAATGTTTCGCCGTCACCGGCGTCCCCGACGAAAAGAAAGGCGAACGCCTCGTCGTCCTCTACACAGTACCGGATCCAAAGCCGGTAATTGAAAAACTCGCCGCCAGCGATTTGCCCAATCTCTGGAAACCGCGCCCCGATCAATTCTACCGAGTGGCAGCATTACCGGCTCTCGGCACGGGTAAACTTGATTTGCGCAAGATTCGCGAAACGGCAATTGCCATGGGCAGCGCGCAAGCACCGGCGTGACGTCTATGTCCTACGAGAACCCAATCGACACGCGGCAATACACGTACGAAGAGTGGATTCGCTTTGCCTTTGACCATCCTTGTATTGAGCATCCTTCCGATGATCCCTGGCATTACACCGAAGAGTATGAGTTCATTTGCGATCCTGGTGTAGTTCTCCGCTACTATGTCCGGCTATTCCGCGAACCTTTGCCTTCGCTTAGTGCTTACAGCGACGAGCAGATTGAGCAAGGACTCTGGTTTATCGCATGCCACCATTTACCGGAGATTTTTGGGGATAAGGACGTCTCGCCAACGGAGCGTATCGAGTGTATCGAAGCGATGCCCTTCCTTTTCCACCGCTTCTTCTGCGACAAACCGCTCGGCACAATTTGCTATATGTGGTGGGATTTGATTGGTCACTGCGTCGAGGCAATGCCCGACGAACAAGTTGTCGACGCCACACTGCATTCGCTAGAGAAAATTCTCGCGCTGGATTCTCCTGATTGCCAGATGAGTGCGCTCCACGGACTCGGTCACCTCAAACACCCCGGCAAGGAGCGCATCATTCGATCCTACCTCGCTCAGAACCCTGAGCTGACGGACGAGGCGAGAGCCTACGCCGAGGAAGCAATTCTGGGAACAGTGCTTTAAGGCATGACACGGCAGATCGACAAGGAAGTCAGTCAGCAGATCGGAATAGTGTCGTTGCTACCGGATCACGCCGGCGTGGAGGCCGGCCATTGGAAACACGAGGTCGAAATCGTTCCATTGGAGGACGCCGTCCGTGATAGCGAATTGCTTGAAGCGGAGCGGTTGCAGATAGCGTCGAATGCCGGGATGAGCGGCGGCCTGCAAGAACGGCTCGAAATCCACCTCGCGCGTCTGGCCATTGGTGAATTCGATACGGAGCCGGTAATCGCGGACATGATGTACGACTTGGACGCGGACGGTTCTTTCAGCAATGGCAATCATGGCAATCGGCGCGTAATCATAAATTACACTCAGGTTGTCGGCGGCTTCGGCAGCAGCCGGGCGATCACCACCAGCAACACTACGACCGCCACAGCCAGAGCGCCCCAGAACAACAGGCTCTTCGTGCCGGACAACGCGAACAACTCACCGACGGATGATTTCTTTAGCGCCTCCGCCGCGCCGAGCGTCGCCAGCGACTTCGCCTCCGCCAACAAACGCGGCGCGATCAGATCGAGGTCGTATTGCGGGAAGTTGACCGCGGTGTTGCCGTAGTACAGCGCGGTGACCGGCTCGGCTGGCGCTTTGAACAACACCCACGTCACCGGGTAGAAGACCGCGAAATTCGCCAACTCGATTGCCGGGTTATCGCCATTGTCCGTTTCGAGGATGAAGGTGTCCGTGACCGGCGCCGTGTCGAACGTCAGCCCCAACGTCCCACCTTCCTTCGGCGGCGTCCGCACCCACTGGGCTTGCCCCAGCGACCGCTCATACTTCTCGCCCCGCGTGTCGGCGACGCGTTCAAACAACCGGACTTGCCGGCGAAATAGCGGCGTTGCCGTCGTGCACGTCATCCTCGTCACCGGCAACCGCGCTTTCGGCAGTTTGATTTGCCACCGACTGACCGTGGGCCGGTTCGGATCATTGATCTGACTTACTTCGGGCGTCAGCTTCCGCTGAATCGATGTCCGCTCCAAAATATACGGCCGTTGCTGGCCGTCACGCAGCAGACGCAAATCACGGAACGTCGGCTCCGCCTGCGCCAACACCTCCAAATCCAACTCCAACTGCTGCACACCGGCGCGCGCGATGGCGACCGGCTTCCGGTACTTCCATTCCGTGACGGACAAGGCGGCGCCGAGATTTTCGATCTCCGGCAACGTTTCCGCCGGCGCGTAGGCCGGGTTACCGGCGAGGGGCGATAGTGCAATCGCGGACTCGACCGCGTTTTTCAATTTCGCGCCCAGCGCGGCGACGTCATACCGGGGCGTGGGACAGCGCGGATTGCCGGTGTAGAGCCGGTATAGACCGGGTTGTGCGGCGAGAAAAACCAAATAAACCGAGCGCCGATTCACTGCTACCCCGGTCACCGTCAGCGGCGGACTGTCGCCGTTGTCAATGAGCACGAGCAATTCGCGGCCCGGCACTTTCAAATCGAGCGGCACTTCCGTCCGGTCCGAACGTGGGAAACCTTCCACTTCCACTCGGTAAATCGTGTCACGCGCCAACACTTGCTCGCTGATGGCGCTCTCGGTCACTTGCCGGACGGCGAAGCTGACCGGCCGCGTAAACAACGCGTCGCTCGTTTCCAACTGGACCGCCGCCAGAGTCAACGCCGCTGCACCGAGGTCGAGTGTGAGCCGGGTCTGGCCGTCGTTCTCAATGCGCTCAACGATTTTAACCGGGATGGTTTCCACTCGCGGGGGCACGTCGCTGACGGCATGCAGTGTTGCGCCGGTCAACGGAATGGCCTCGGCGCGCCGGTCGTCAACGGTCACGCGCAACCACGGCCAAACGCTCTCTGGCATGTCGATCTGTAACTGGTTCGCGCCGCCCAACTGCCGGAAGATCGGTTTGCCGTCCGCGACCGTCTGCCACGTTTGCCGGTCGCGCGAACCTTCGATCTTGACGGCTTTGATAAAACCGCTGGCCGGCGTTTCCAGCGTGATGGCGACAACCGGCAGCGCGAGACCAGTTTCAAGCGTGATCACAGTCGCCGAACCGGCCAGTGTGACGTCGAAACGTTTCGGAGCGTGGAGCACCGCCGGTCGCCGAGTCGGCCGTTCGATGAGGAACGGCACTTCTTGCCCAGTTGCGTCGTAAACGCGAAGATCTTCCAGTCCCGGTCGAGCCGCGTCGAGTGTCTCCGCCGGTAAGCTCAATTTCACCAAACCGGCGCGTTCGACGGCGAACGGCTGGACGTTTTTCCATTCCGTAGGCAAGACGGCGAGGGCGGCCAAGAGGATGAGATTCATTTTTTCTCCGCGGGAACGAATTTCTGATAGAGGAATGACGCGACCAGCAGGATGACCGCCACGCCGACGAACGCGCCAATCCGGTAAAGCTGATTGAGCCGGCCGAGGTCGTGGAGGAAAAGTTTGAGCAACGTCACAACCAGCAACGCCATGCTGGCATAACGAGCCGGGCGGACTCTTTTGGCGATGCCGGCGACCAGCAACGTCAACGCGAACAGCGCCCACGCGATGGAATAGGTCATGTCGCGCCCGAAGTGGCCGGAGAATTGGAAGGTCAACGTGGGCGCGCCGGCCATCGTGAAGTAGTCGGCGATCTCGATATTTAAGAGCAGGAACGCGAGCACAGTGCCGAGCGTCGCGAGTAGCGCGGTCGCCCGGCGTTCGGCCACGAGATTCGCGCCGACAAACAAGGCGACTGTGGTCACGCCGTAAGCGTAGAGATACCAGTTGAGAATCGGCGTCGCACTGCGCGCGTGATAGCCGAGGATGGCCGGGTTGAGTGCCAACCGGGCAAACGCCACACACAACAGACCAACCCCGACCCAGCGCAGCCCGTTGTGCGGGACGCGATACCAGAGCCACAGCAACGCCACCCCTTCGAGTGCCCAGCCGATCGTGATCCACTGCCGGTCGAACTGAATCGGAAAGATGAGCGTGACAAAGAAAAGCGTCGCACCGCCGAACCACGCCAAGTGGGCCAGATTCCGTTCGCCGCGCAGCAGCACGATCAACCCGATCAGCGGCGGCAGAGCAAACGCCGCCGGCAACAGGCCCATCACCGGATTTGGCCATGTCGTTTTCACCAGGCCGTAGACCAGCGCGAAATGTATCGGCCCCGCCAGCGCCGCCGTTGCCCACGGGAGAACTTGATCCTTCAATTGCCGGCGAAACAGGAACGGGAACACAGTGAAGATCGCCACGAACGTCAGATACCAGGGCAAAACATCTGGTGCGTTCTCCGGCTTGAATCGGGCCGAGTGCCACGCGTATTCCAGCGCAGCAGTCGACACCAGCCCCACCAACGTCAACGCCCCAAGACTCGTCCAACGAGCAACGCCGAGCAGCAAGACCACCAACAGCAACGCCAACCCAAAGACCGGTGCGGGATTCGCAATCGGCATCCGCAGCACGACCATGATCAACAAGAGAAACGGCAGCACCGCCGAGATGGCCGGGATGTGCGCCCGAGCGTCACCGTTCAATCCCGGCAGTTTCAGAGTCAGCCGGCGCGCCGCAAAGATTCCCAATCCAAAAAACACCAACGCAAAGCCGCCGACCACAAACAATGTTCCCGGCAAGTCAAACGTCACGACCGGCACGTGCAGCACCCACAAGCCAACCACCACTAGCGTCAGCACCAACGCGCCGAGGATGGCGAACACCGACGCGGTAATGAAGGCGAGCGCAAACACCAACGTGTCGAGCGCCAGAACGCACACCCACACGAGCCACGACAACTCCGGCAGCCGCAGCACCGGCAACATCACGAGCACCAAGGCGA
>JBAXYB010000078.1:0-13516 GCA_037127585.1 Verrucomicrobiota bacterium | reverse complement strand
CGCGCCGCGCCGAACTGATTGCCGGCGTGCAGAAACTGCTCGGAGCGGCGCAGGTACTCCAGTTACCGGTCGTCATGACCGCACAATACGTCAAAGGACTTGGGCCAGTTTTACAGGAGATCACGAATATTGGAGGGCCACGCTCCGTCGTGGCCGCGCCGACTGCACAAACGGACGCGACGGAGCGCGTCCCGCCATCCGCCGACATTCCCATCGAGAAGCTGACATTCTCGTGCTGCGGCTCTGAAGAATTCGTCAAGACGGTCAAAAATCTGCACCGGCAACGCTTGATAGTCTGCGGCGTCGAAGCGCACGTGTGCGTCCAGCAAACGGTCATCGATTTGCTTCAACACTACATCGTCTACGTCGCCGCCGATGCGATCGCTTCCCGGAAGGACACCGACGCCACAGTCGCCATTCAACGAATGCATGATTGCGGCGCGGTCATCACCACGGTTGAGAGCGCGGTGTTCGAGATGTTGCAGGTAGCCGGGACGGACCAGTTCAAAGCCTGCCTGCCATTGTTCAAGTAATCTTACCAGTAGCAAACGTGCCGGATAGGCGATGGTGCTGTGTTCGAAATTGGAGAACGCGGTCATGAATTGCCGTGGAACGCTCAAGGTGGCGATCATTATTGTGGCAGGCTTACCGGTATTCGCGTTGGTGGATGTCCCACTGTTAGCCATCCAGCAGCGACTGGTAAAGCCAAGTTTGAAGTCGGCGAAGCGATTCCGGCGACAAACAGCATCGTTAATAACGGCAACACTGACGACCTCCTGCAAGCCAGCACGGAACCGACCGGCGCGCTCGACGGTTGGTCGTTTACGGTGACGGATACCGAGGGCGCTGTTGCGGTCGTCGAACTGGATCGGCTCGCCGGCTCACGGTCGGCCTCGCGTAGAATCCGAATCTTGTCTTCCGGCAGAAACCGATGGCCATTGATCGTCTGATACCTTCTGCCGGTCCAAACTAACACAGCAGATGGCCGGAGCCATCTCAAACGGGATCACGGCGAGTCACCGTCCAGCATCCGGCGGAGACAACCGGGTCCGCATTTCGACCAACTGTTGTTCCAGTTCGCGGACCTTGGCGATATACGCCGGCAAACGGTGGAGGGTGACGTAGGATTTCTTGAATTCTTTATGGGGTACTGCCGGTGCGCCGAGGACCATCGAGCCGGGGGGCACGTCTTTCACGACACCGGACTGCGCCATGATGATGGACTTGTCGCCAACGGTGAGATGCCCGGCAATCCCCACCTGCCCGGCAATCGTCACGTAATTGCCGATGAGCGTGCTGCCGGCGATGCCGGCGAGACCGCAGATGATGCAGTGTTCGCCGATGACGCAGTTGTGACCGATCTGAACGAGGTTGTCGATCTTCGTGCCCTTGCCGATGCGCGTGGTGCCGAACCGGGCCCGATCGATGGCGGTGTTCGCGCCGATCTCGACGTCATCGCCAATCGCAACGTTGCCGAGTTGGGGGATTTTCTGGTGGGCGCCGTTGACAATTTCAAAACCGAAACCCTCCGACCCAAGGATCACGCCGCCATGCAGAATGACCCGGTGACCGACCACGGTGTACTCGCGGAGGGTGACACGCGGGTAGAACAAACAGTTGGCGCCGATCTGGCAGCCGTGGCCAATGTAACTACCGGCTCCGATCACGGTCTTGGCACCGATGACGACACCGGCTTCGATGACGGCGTGGGGTTGAATCGAGACGTCTTGACCGAGTTTGGCCGACGGGTCGATGACCGCGGAGGGATGAATGCCAGGGCCGTAGCGGACCGGCGGCGGGGCAATTTTCTGCACGAGCGCCGCGAAGGCCTGCAGTGGGTTGTCGACAATGATGCGCGTGGCCGGTATTTCGGCGTCCAGCGCTTTGGAGAGAATCACGACGGACGCGCGGGTGTCTTTGAGGGCGGACGCGTATTTCGGGTGCGCCACAAATGTGACGTCGCCCGGCTGTGCCTCCTTAATGCCGGCAACTCCCGTGACGATAACGTCGGGGTTACCGGCGACACGGCCACCGGTCAAGCTCGCGATTTCGCTCGCGGTCAGCTGCACGCCTACTTCTTATCCGCTGGTTTCTTGTCCGCCGGCTTCGGGGCTTCCGTTTTCGGCGCGTCGGCGGGCTTGTTCTTGTTGAGGATTTTCAGAATGTCCTCAGTGATGTCGAGAGCTTCCTGGGAGAAGATGATCGAGGGTTCGCCGTTGGCCGTGTTGCCGGATTTGTCGAACACGAGGCTGTAGCCGGCATCGCGGGATTCCTTTTGGATGATATCGCGCACTTCCTTGAGGATGCCTTGCCGCATGCGCTGGGTCTGTTGGTCGAGCATTTGGCGGTGGGTGGTGCGGAACTCTTCGATGTCGCGCTGGCCTTTCTGGGTCTCGGTGAGCTTGTCGTTGACGGCTTTCTTCTTTTGCTCACGGACTTCGGCGGTGTATTCCGGTTTGTCCTGGTCTTCGCGGAGCTTGCTGAGTTCGTCAACGAGCTTGCGGTAGGTCGCCATCAAGTCTTCGTGCTCTTTGTTGTATTGTTCAGCCTGATCTTTGAGTTTGGCGGAGGCGACTGGCGTTTTGTAGTACTCGTTGAAAACGCGGTTGAGGTCGATAGTGACGATGCGGGCGCTTTGAACTTGGGCGAACGCAGTGGTGCCGAGCAGCAGCGCGGCAACGGTGATGAGTTTCAGTTTGGTAACCATGGTTTTGTTCCTTTCGTTGGCGGTTAAATTGGCAGCCAGTGTATCAGAACTGGAAGCCAACGCTAAATTGAAATTTTCCGACATGCCCACTGTGTTTGTCGGTGATAATCGGGTAGCCGTAATCGAGTCGCAACGGGCCAATCGGGAGGTTCAAGCGGACCCCGAGGCCGACGTCGGCCAGAATATCCGCGGAGTTGACGGCGTAGGAATTCTTCTGGACTTCGCCGCAGTCGAAGAAAATCGCGCCGCGAACTTTTTCGACGATCGGATAGGTATATTCCACGGTCGCATTGAAGAAGGTATTGCCCCCGATGGGCTCGAAGTTGACATCTTTCGGGCCGACTTTTTGATAGCTGAATCCGCGCAAGGTGTTGGCACCCCCCAGGAAATAGCGGTCGTAAATTGGCACGTTATCAACTTTGACCAAGTTAGCAAACGGCAACGGGCCTTCGTTGACGATTTCCTCCTTACCGCCGGACTGAGCGAAAGCTTGGACAACGCCACAGGCGCCGAGCACTTGGAGCACTTGTTTATCAAAGAACGGAAAAAAGAAAACGGTCTTGGCATTTAATTTATAGTCCGACACTGCGCCGCCGAGCGGCCCGCCCGCCAGTTGCGCTGACAACGTGGTCTGATTGCCGCGGGTCGTGAGAAAAACATTATTCCGTGAATCGCGCACCAGCGTCAGTTCCATTGAACTCCGGAGATTCGTGCCATCTTGCGACTGCAATTCCTGCGAGGCGTTTTTATCAACATTGATGCCGATATTATTCAGCGTGTATCCGACACTCGCGCGGAGAAATTCGTTCAAAGCCCGTTCGAGACGGACCGTGCCACCGGTCTGTTTTTCCGTATACTTACCATTACTTTGATTCGACGCTTCGCGGTGAAAGATATCAACCCCGAGCGATAAGCGCTGATCAAGGAACCAAGGCTCGACGAAGGAAATGGTGTAGTCCTGTTTCTGTAAACCCAATTGCGCGCGAACCCGCAATTTCTGACCAGCCCCGGTAAAGTTGGGCCAGTTAAAGATGTCAAAATTTCCCTGCGTCACCTCGACAAAACCAATGAGGCTGTCAATGGAACTGAAGCCCGCTCCGAAGGTGATATTACCGGTGCGCTGCTCCTCCACTTGGATGGCGAGGTCGCGCCGGTTCGGAATCAACGTCGGCTCCGGCGTGGCCTCCACCTTCGAGAAGAAGCCGAGATTCTTCAACCGCTCCTTGCTGGCATCGATCCGCACCGTGTTATAGATGTCGCCGGGCGCGACGGCCAATTCGCGGCGGATGACTTTGTCCTTGGTCTTGGTGTTGCCACGAATAACGACCTTCTCGATGTACGTCAGGTCGCCTTCTTTAACGGTAAAACCGAGGTCGAGCCGGCCAGTCTGAATATTCGGCTCCTTGGCCGACCGCACTTGCGTATCCAAGTACCCGCGCGAACCGTAGTAATCTTCCAGCGCCTTGATATCCTTGGCAAAACCATCCGGCGTGAAAACCTTATCGGCCGTTAGGGTCAACTTCTTTGTGAGCTCAGTGGTTGTGAACAGCTTGTTGCCCTCGATCTTGACCGTCCCGACTTTGTATTGCTGCCCTTCAAAAAGAACGATGCGAACTTCCATCCACTCCGGCGCCACGCGCTCCGTCTTCCAACTCTTGATTTCCATGTCGATGTACCCCTTCGACCGGTAATATTCGCGCAGCTTATCGAGATCTTCCTGGAACTGTTCGTCCTTCAGCACGCCGGAGCCGGCAAGAAACGACCCCCACCAGCGCGCCTTCGTCTTGATGATCTTCAGCAACATGGCCGTCTTCACCGCCGAATTGCCCTCGATGATGATCTTTTTGATATACACCCGGTCGCCCTCGGTCACCTTGTATTTCAACAACGCCTTGCCACTGTCTTTGTCAATCGTGATGACCACCTCAACCTTGGCGTCGGGGAAACCACCTTTCTCGTAGATATCGAGCATCTTCAACTCGTCCTCGTGCGCCTTGCGCTCGTCGAGCACGTCGCCGACCTTCATTTTCACCTCGCGCTTGAGCCGCGCGTTCTTGATGACCTTGCCGCCCTCGACCGTGATCTCTTTAATAGTGGCCTTACCGGTCACTTGATAAATAATTTTGAGACCGTCGGCCACCGGCTCTTCGAGGACGCGCACGTCAAAGAAGAAACCGGTCGCGATCAAGCTCCGGACATCCTGCTCAATCATGTCGCGGCTGCGCGGCTTACCAACGGTCGTCTGAATGTTCGCGCGCACGATGGCGCGGTTCACCGTCTCGAAGCCGGCAAACCGGATTTCAATCTCGCGCACCACCGGCCCTTCTTCGTCGACCGCCCACGCCGGCAGCCCAATTAGAAAGCTCGCGAGTAACACCCAGATCCAGCGGTTCATCAGCGTCCCCCGCTCGGTAAATCGTCATCGCTGACGCGGGCCGCATCTTCGAAGCGGGTGAACTCGTTGCGGAAGGTCAACGGCACATCCCCGGTCGGACCATTCCGCTGCTTGGCGATGTATAAGGTCGCCTTGCCCTTTAATTGTTCGCGCGCCTCCAAGTCGTCCTCATAAACTTCCGGCCGCACTAACAGACCCACGATGTCCGCGTCTTGCTCAATCGAGCCGGACTCGCGCAAATCCGACAACCGCGGTTTGCCGTCATCCCGCGCTTCGGGTTGCCGGTTGAGCTGGCTGAGGACAATGACCGGGATTTTCAATTCTTTCGCCAACGCTTTCACGCCGGCGGAGATATCGGCCACTTCGACCTGCCGGCTCGAATCCGCCCGCCGGGATGGGGCGCGCATTAACTGCATGTAGTCGATTATGATTAATTCAATCTGATATTGCGAGTGCATCCGGCGGGCGCGTGCCCGAAGTTGATTGATCGCCAAACCCGGGGTGTCGTCGATGTACATCGGTGCCTTTATCAACGCGCTGGCGGCCGTCGTCAAGTCGGCGTGATCGCGTTCCTTCGGAAAGCCATCGTGCAAGGAGCGCAAATTGACGCGCCCGCGTGAACAGAGCATGCGCTTGACGAGTTCTTCGGATGACATTTCCAAGCTGAACACGCCCACCGGTCGGCCTTGGTCGATGGCGCAATTCTCGGCGATGTTCATCGCCAACGCCGTCTTGCCCATCGACGGGCGCGCGGCGATGACGAACATCGAGCCGGGCGGCAACCCGGAGGTTATCTTATCCAGATCGCGGAAGCCGGTCGAGAGTCCGCTGATTGCGCCGCGATTCTCGAACATCCGTTCGATGCTCGTCATCGCTTCCCGGACCAAGACTTTCGTGGGCTTCGCGCCGCTGGCGGTCTTCTCGGAGTTGATGCTGAAGATCTGCTGCTCGACTTCGTCGATCCAGTTTTTTACGTCATCCTGCTCATCGAATGATTTGCTGATGATGTCGTGAGCGGCGTTGATGAGCCGGCGGAGGAGATGTTTTTCCCAGACGATGTCGATGTAATGTTCGACGTTGGCCGTGGTGGGGACGCGATTGACGAGATCAGCGAGAAACGCCGCGCCGCCGATCTCTTCCAGGAGTCCCTTATCGTGCAACCGCTGGGAAAGAGTGATGGCGTCGATCGCCGTCAGCACGTCTTGCAAGGCGGCAATCTCGCGAAAGATCACCTGATGGGCGGCGAAGTAGAAATGCTCTTCGTCGAGGCGTTCCCGGACTTGCGCGCCGGCTTCCGCCGGGCTGAGCAACATCGCGCCCAGCACCGCCATCTCGGCGTCCACGCTATTCGGGAGGACGCGTTCCAACGCTAACGCGTTCAATGCGCGCCCGCCACCGAGTGGGTTTGCCTTGTCCGACGCCATGGTTTTTGTCGGGGGCATGAAATGGGCCGTTTCGACCGGCTATTTCTTCTTGGACTTCTTCGGGTTTTCCACGACCGGCACGACCGGGACAACGCTACCCTCGGCGGCCACAACCCAAATTTTGGCTTTCGCCGCCACTTCCGCGTGCAGCTTGATGTCCACGTCGTAGTGACCACACGTGCGAATCGCATGTTCCAACACGATCTTTTTGCGGTCGATCGTGATGCCTTCCTTCTGCAAGGCCTCCGCGATATCCGCCGCGGTCACCGAGCCGAACAGTTTCTCATCCGCGCCCGCCGGGACGCTGATGGTGAACGTGCCCTTGGTCAGCTTGGTCACAATTTCCCGCGCGGCTGCCAATTCGGCTTCGTGAACGGCATTGCGCTTCTTGGCGAGACTTTCAACGCGCTTTAAATTCGCCGCCGAAGCCGGCAAGGCCAGCCCCTTCGGGAAAAGAAAATTCCGCGCGTAGCCGTCGGCGACTTTCACCGCGGCGCCTTCGTCGCCCAGATGTTCGACTTTACCAGTGAGAATGACTTGTGTGCTCATAGTGCTCCAATCGTTACCGGACCAGCATCATCACCCGCGCGCGCTTGATGGCGGTGGCGAGTTCGCGTTGGTGGGACGCGCAGTTACCGGAGAGGCGGCGGGACAAAATCTTGCCCCGCTCGGTCATAAATTTTTTCAACAGGTCCGGCTGCTTGTAATCAAGCTTCACCTGGTCCTTGCAGAGTTTGCAGTCACGTTTGATGATGACGTC
This sequence comes from Verrucomicrobiota bacterium, assembly GCA_037127585.1. Taxonomy (GTDB): domain Bacteria; phylum Verrucomicrobiota; class Verrucomicrobiia; order Palsa-1439; family Palsa-1439; genus CAINDI01. The sequence goes on along the minus strand of JBAXYB010000078.1, from coordinate 6,230 downwards.
GCGTTTGTTCTGGCGCGGGGGCGCGGATTCGTATTCTCGTTCTCTTGGCATAGTCCTTACTCTTTCTTCTTAAAATGGTATGTTGTCGTCGCCGCCGCTGGATTGCGGGGCATCTTCTTCCGCCGGGCGGGCGGGCGCGGCGGACCGGCTGGGAGCGCTGCTGCGAGCCGGTGGTTTCTCACTCACTTCCCCAGCGCCCTTCGGGGCCCCGATGAATTGAAAGCTTTCGCACACAACTTTCAGCTTGCTGCGTTTCTGACCGGACTCTTTGTCGTCCCACGAATCGAGCTTCAACCGGCCTTCGATAAAGATCGGTTTGCCCTTCGCCATATATTGGCCAATCGTCTCGGCTTGCTTGCCCCAGACATCGACGTCGACAAAAGTCACTTCCTCTTTCTTTTCGCCGGATTCCGTTGACCACACTCGATTGACAGCCATGCCGATGGTGGCAATCGCGGTCCCCTTCGGGGTATAACGCACCTCCGGATCGCGCGTCAAATTCCCCATCAACATCACTTTGTTGAAATTCGCCATGGCTGTTTAGCGAGTGGCGGCTGCGGCTGCGGCTTTGGCAGCTTTCTTTTCGCGCCGGGGGAGATACGGTTTCTCCGGGATGATCTCGGTGATCTGCCAGCGGAACATTTCGTTATCGAGATGGAACTTCGTATCCAACGCGCTGATTGCCGGCGCCGGGGCCAGGAAAATCACATTCACATAATGCGCGGCACTGCGTTTGGACGTCGGCCGCGCAAACGGCTTCGGGCCCATCTTCTGAACCGTCTCGACGTGTCCGCCGGCGTGTTCGATCTCTTTCTGCACGCGATCAATAATATTCTTCTCGGCATCTTCGTTGCCGATTACATCCAAAATCAATAAACCTTCGTATCTTTTCAAACTTCGTCTCCCTTTTTTCGATTAAACCGATTCATGGCTACCGCAAATCCGTCGCTGAGGCAACACTCGATTGCTTGCACCGCTTCGGCCACTGCCAACTCGGCATCTTTTCGCTCGGTCGCAGCGAACCGACCCAGCACGTGATTCGTAATGTCCGAACCAACCGCTTCGCGCCGCCCAATCCCAACTCGCAACCGGCGAAAATCTTCACTGCCGCCCAACGCCTCGCAGATCGACCGCAGCCCATTGTGGCCGCCACTCCCGCCGGCCAGTCGCAACCGCAACTGCCCGAGCGGCAAATCCGCGTCGTCCACCACCACCAACACATCCGCCGGCATCAACTTCAACCAGTGCACCACCGCCGCCACCGCGACGCCGCTCCGATTCATAAACGTCTGCGGCTTCAGCAACGTGACCGGACCGACGGCACCCATCTGTGCCGAAAACTTCGTCCGGCTTCGCAAAGAACAATCCAACTTCTCGGCCAACGCCTCGACAATCGCAAACCCGACGTTGTGCCGCGTCCCGACGTACTCCTTGCCGGGGTTGCCGAGTCCCACGACCAGCTGAGGCCGGTCTGCCACGACCACTTACTTCTTGGCGGCCGGTTTCGCCTCGGCCTTGCCCGCGGCGGGCTTGGCTTCCGCCTTGCCGGCGGCGGCAGCGGCGGCGGGTTTCGCGTCGGCCTTGCCGGCTGCTGGTTTCGCATCGCCAGCCGCGGCTTCTTCGCCTTCGACGGGCTTCGCACCAATGACTTCGGGCTCGGCCGTCGCACCGGCAGCCGGAGTCGCAGCATCTTCTTCCGCGATGGGCGCAACCACAAGGAATACCGGCTGACCTTTGTCATCCAACAACTCAACCCCCGCGGGGGCCGCGATTTCACCAATGTGAATGGCTCCGCCGATTTCGAGCTTCTCGACGCTGACTTCGATCACGTCCGGCAAATCTTTCGGCAAACATTCGACGTGCAACTCGCGCAGGATGTATTCGAGCACGCCGCCGCCATTCTTGACGCCGGCCGGTTCGCCGACCGGTCGCACCGGCACCTTGGTGCGCAACTTCTCCGTCGCGAGCACCTCGTGAAGATCAATGTGCAGGATCACGTCATTAAAGGGATGATGTTGGACTTCCTGAATCAGCGCGAGCCGGTTGCTGGTCGAGCCGTTCTCGTCCACCGCCAAGTCAACGAGCACGTTCTCGCCGGTGGCATGGTGCAGGACTTCGCCGAGTTCACGGGAGTTCACGGTGATGCTGAACGGTTTCGTGTGCGCGCCGTACACCACCCCGGGCGTGATGCCCTGGTCACGCAACTGTTTGACCGGACCGCGACCGGCCACGGTTCGCAATTTCGCATTTAGTTTTACTTGTTTAGCCATACTGATGTTCTCCTCAAAAATTTATCGTTTAACTTTCCGGCCGCTCGCCATTGATGTCGAACAGCGACGAGACCGACTCGGAATTATGAATCCGCTTGATCGCCTCGCCCAACACCGGTGCGACGCTCAACTCCGTCAGCTTGAACCCGGTCACCTTCGAATGCGGCACCGTATCGGTCGTGACCAGCTCTTCAATTTTCGACTTCTTGAGCCGTTCAATCGCCTGCGGCCCAAGCACGGCGTGACTGACCGATGCGTAAATCTTCCGCGCCCCGCGCGCCTTCAAGACTTCCGCCGCCCGCGTCAACGTGCCGGCACTCTCCGTCAAATCATCCACGAGCAGAACGTCCTTACCCTTCACTTCGCCGATGACATTCAGAATCTCAACATCCGTCGCACTCTTGCGTTTTTTGGCGACGATCGCCAATGGCGCGTGAAACACATTCGCGTACGCTGCCACCATCTTCACCCCACCGATGTCGGGCGAAACCACCACGAGATTCGACAGATCTTTCTTCTGAAAATATTTAAAAATCACCGGCGCCGCATAGAGGTGATCGACTGGAATGTCGAAGAACCCCATGATCTGCTGCGCGTGCAAATCCATCGTCAACACTCGGTGCGCCCCTGCCGCCACAATCAGATTCGCGACCAATTTCGCCGTAATCGGCACCCGCGGTTGATCTTTCCGGTCTTGCCGGGCGTAGCCAAAGAACGGAATCACCGCTGTGATCCGCGTCGCGCTCGCGCGCCGGCACGCATCAATCATGATCAACAACTCCATCAAATGCTCGTTCGCCGGCGGACACGTTGGCTGCACGATGAAAATATCCCGCCCGCGAACGTTTTCGTTGATCTTAACGAACGTTTCCCGGTCAGGGAATGGCTCTACGGTAGCCTCGCCCAGCCGCACCCCGACATAGTCAGCGATGCGTTGCGCCAGCGGCCGATTCGCATTTCCAGAGAAAATCTTCAATTCAGGTTCCACAAAGGTTCTAACTCGCGAAAAATTAAGGCCACGCCATACAGCCATGGCCCATCAAGCGAGCCGTCTTTCTACTGCATCACCTCCGACATATCAACCTGAAACTTTCAGCACAGTCAGCAACGAGCGCTCCTGCGTGTCGGTTAGGGCGGAAATGCCGGCCAATCCTATGGGTCAGTCCACAGTATTTCGCTTTTTCTCTTGCTGGGATTGCTGCTCCCGGCGATGCCAATACAGCACAAGTGCCGCTAATTCGATTCTCCCAGCAGGCTTGGAAACAGCCAGCGCAAGAGGGCGTCGTCTCCAGTCGGAACATTTTCGCCTAACAAATGCCACTCGGGTTTTCCAAATTGCTGGAAACTTAACCACCAATCCATACCGTCACCGCACGCCCGCACCTTGCGAGGAAATAATCAGGTGTGAGTGAAGCTTAGGGACTGGGCGGAGCCGCGGTATAGTGAGTGAGCACCTTGCGAAAGCTTTCAGAAGAAGCCAGCTTCTGCATCACGTCCTGCAATACCTTTTCGGCGACCATCTGTCGATGGGCCGCCCGATCCACTTGCAAGCCATCAATCTTGGTGTACCCGCTCAACACTTCGCTCCAAACCAGCGCACCAGTCTTGGCGTTGGTAAGCTTCAGGTTCAATTGAATGGAACCCTCCATTGCCCCCGACCAGAATCCCATCAACACGGTAGAATCAAACTTCAGAATATCTCCACCCAGATTTAGATCGGCACCTTCGGCCACCAGCTTGCAACTCATGCCGGCCAGAGTGTCTTTCAACACCGCGGTAACAATGTCAGCCACTTCGTTCGTGGTGACGTACGCGCCGCTGGTCTTGAATTGAACCCCTTTGTTCGCCAGCAAATGCGGGTCGGAGCCACGCGTATCCTTGAGTTTCTGCACCGCAATGGTAGCTTCTACCCTAACGGCTTCACCCAACGGTGGACGCTGATAGTTCAACGAGACGTTCTCTTTCGTAAAGGCGCACCCAGTCAGCAACGTAACAAGTGTCAATAGGGGCAGGAACCGCAGGAGGGTCGTTTTCATGAAAACAATCCTATAACACTGAGTCGCCGCCTTGAAAAGAAAACACCGTAAAGAGTGTTGCAGACTTAAACGCATTCCTGCTCCTGGGAAGTCGCGGAGGCATATGCCACCGGGGCGCGTTCGTCAGGCCGCAGCTTCGCTGATACTTGATGATCTCAGCAGCGCTCACAGTTGAACTCTACGCGGTAGAGTCATTGCTCCCAAGTCCGCATTTCCTCGAAACTTTCCGGGCATTCCCGGCTATGCTATAATCCGTTCCCGATGCCTGAAACGCTCGTCCAAATCCGCGACCTGACAAAACTTTACAGCCACGGCGAAATCGAAGTCACCGCCCTCGACCATGTGTCGGTTCAGATTCAGTCCGGTGAGTTTGTCGCGTTGATGGGGCCGAGCGGCTCCGGCAAGAGTACCCTGCTCCATATTATCGCCGGCATCGACCGCCCCACCTCCGGCGATTGCCTCGTCCGCGACATCAATGTCGCCGCTCTCAGCGAGACCGCTTTGGCCGAATGGCGCAACCAGAACGTCGGGTTCGTCTTCCAGACGTTTAATCTCATCCCGGTCTTGTCGGCCTTTGAAAACGTCGAACTCCCCCTCTTACTGACCAGCCTGACCGCCCGTGAACGCCGGGAACACGTCACGGCCGCCCTTGAGTTGGTCGGACTCGGTGACCGGCAACGCCACCTCCCCCGGCAACTCTCCGGCGGCCAAGAACAACGCGTTGCCATCGCCCGCGCCCTCGTCACCGACCCAACGCTGATAGTCGCCGACGAACCAACCGGCAATCTCGACGCCCATTCCGCGCAAGAAGTCCTCGGCTTGCTCCAGTCACTCAACCGCCAAGCCGGCAAGACGGTGATTATGGTGACGCACGATCCGAAAGCAGCGGCTTTTGCGCAGCGGACGATTCACTTGGAGAAGGGACAGTTGCTCAATGGCCAACACTGACCGCCGCACCCATACTCTTAATCTTGCTCCTAATCGTAATCTGCCGGCGATTAAGAGTAAGATTACGAAACCGAACGTGGCATGACGATACCGGGCTTCATTCTTCGGAATGCCTTCCGCAATAAACGGCGGCTCATTCTCACCGTGTTTAGCGTCGCGCTGTCGCTCTTCCTGTTCACCACCTTGCGGACGGCACTCGAGTTGATGACCAATCCGCCGACCACCGACACGGCGGCGTTGCGGCTCGCGGTCCGGCACAAAGTGTCACTCGCGAATGTCTTGCCGGAAAAATACCAGTACCGGATCGAACGCATCCCCGGCGTGGCACACTGCTCGAAGTTCACCTACTTCGGCGGCATTTATCAGGACATCAGCAAAAGTAATTTCGCCCAGTTCGGGGTGGATGCGGACCGGATCCTGAAAATTTTTTCTGAGATGGAGATCGATCCGCTCCAAGAAAGCGCGTTTATCCGGGAGCGAACCGCGTGTCTCGTCGGCGGGAAACTGATGGAACGCTTCGGCTGGAAGATCGGCGATCGCGTCAACTTGAAAGGCACGCTCTGGCCGTGCGATTTGGAACTGGTCGTGCGCGCGCGTTACCGGGGGAACGGGATCGACGAGACGCTGCTTTTTTTCCACCACGAATATTTCGATGAAGCCCTGGGCAAACTCGGTTTGGTGGGCACCTTCTGGCTGAAAGCTGAGAATGCGGAAGCCATCCCCGGCGTCATTGCCGCCGTCGACAAAGTGTTCGCGAACTCGGACGCGGAGACGAAGACCGAGACGGAACGGGCGTTCCAACTCGAATTCATCTCGATGATCGGCAACGTGAAAATGTTTCTCGGCTCGATCCTCGTGGTGATTGTGTTCACGATGATGCTCGTCACCGCCAGCACGATGAGCATGGCGATCCGGGAACGTTCCCGGGAAATCTCCATCCTCAAAGCGGTCGGATTCGACGGCCGGCAAATCTTCG
>JBAXYB010000077.1:0-13835 GCA_037127585.1 Verrucomicrobiota bacterium | reverse complement strand
TAGTAGCGTCGGCAACGTATTCTTCGACGGTGTTCATTTGAGGTGCCACTTAGGCACGCTCGAGGGTGGGTCGTCGGCCACCATCAGCCTCGTTGTCAGCGCCATCACCGCCGGGGTCGTTTGCGACCTACCACCTCTGCCGGTCCACAGCGACACCCTCGACCCGAACACCAACAACAACTGGTCATCCCCATGTACGACGGTCGTCATCAACGACCTCGCCGTGACGGCGTTCAAAGCGCCAAAGAAAGTTTCCTTGAGCACCACGAAACCAAGCGTGACCAGCAAGCTCTCCATCACCGTCCAGAACCGCAGCGACCACGTAGAGACCATCCCCGATCTCGCCACGCTGAGCAATCTGGTGACGATCGCGTTGACGCCGCTGGGCGAGAACGTCTGCCCAGCGCCAGTGGTGACGCTCGTCACGCCGAAGAAACTGCCGCCGTACGTGGTTTTGCCGGGCAAGAGCGTGAAGCTCGCTTATACAGTCAACTTCACGTGCGCCACCGATGCGCTGGCGACTTCGAAGACCGATAATCATAATGACTACCAGTATCTGGTCACTACCCACCACGAAGTGTTGGATGGACTGCCGGACTCCGATCCGGCTGATGACGCCTGCCCGCACGACGCGCTCGGCGTCGACCCACTCAACAGCAAGATCATGGACAAAGGTTGCGGCGTAAAACAGCCCGACGGTAGTCTCGGCCCGGTAGTAACCGACATTATCGACACGCGGCTGTGATATAGCCGCACAATAGCCGGAGTTAAACTGCGGCCAGCAGGCCCTCGCGAATGTGGTCGAGGTGAAACGTGTCGGTGATGGGCCGGCCGTTGTCATCCGTCACGTAGAAGACGTCACCCACGCGACCGGACTCCGTGGTGATGATGGCTTGGGAGACGTTGATCCGGCAATCGGCCAGCACGGAGAACACCCGGTACAACAACCCGACTTGATCGTCGGCTTCGATCACAATCACCGTCTGCGTGAACGTCGGTTCGGCGTCGTAGTAAACCTTTGGTGGTTGTGACGACCGGGCGTGCCCGGATTTGAACGGAACTTTCGGAGCTTTGGCATTGGGGCGGAGCGCGGTCGACAGCAGCGCCGTCATCGTGTGGAGTTGAGCTTCGTCGGCGATGAAGTTACCGGCGGCGTCGGTGATTTCAAACACATCGAGCGCGAGGCTGTCAACCCGGGTGTAAACATCAGCGCGCAGGATGTTCAAATTGGCAGCGGCGAACGCCCCGGCGACATGGGCGAGCAACCCGAGTCGGTCCCATGAACAGATGGTGACTTCCGTGACATTGCGCTTGGGGATCTGCCGCCAGGCGACGACCGGTGTGGTGGCCTCGGCGTGACTGGTGTTGAGATGTGCGAAGAATTGCCGGATCAGCAGGAGATGTTCGGTGACGGATTCTTCCGTCGCGCGCGGCCAGTACCGGTCCGGCATGTGCGTAAAATGAATATCCAATTCCTCTTCGCTCAGCCGGTCGCCCATCGATTCGTGGATGGCGCGATAAAGCACCTGCCGGCGGTTCTTCTGAATGCTCGCGTTCATTTCTTCCCTTTCGATGCCGATCATGTTGATTGACCGGAGAGCAGACAGGATGCACACGGCGGTCAGCCAAACGTCGCCAGCTCAAAAAAACTGCTGCCGGTAAGGATTCCGGCGCTGCCGGGAAATTTTCTGAGAATTCTCTGGGTTGCCGGTGACTGTCGCGTTCTGCACAGGGTGTCGAAAAAATGCCTGGGCAGTTTTTGATTTATCACTGAGCTTGAATTGTGTGGGGCCGGTTGCTACTGTGCAACGCGTTTTGGATGGGCGTGTAGTTCAGTTGGCTAGAACGTTCGGATCACACCCGAAAGGTCACAGGTTCAAGTCCTGTCACGCCCACCATCCTTCGCTCCGCCGCGGGTCGTTTCGCGGCGGAGCGAAGGATGCCACGCCGCAGCGCAGCGCGTAGGCGGGCTCGTTCCCACGGCAGAGCTACGGCTCGGCACGCCAGCCATGGACAAGTTCTTCTACGTCTATATTCTTGAGAGCCTTGTGAAGCCGCAGACGTATTATACCGGCTTCACCGAAGACCTCCGTGACCGACTTGATCATCACAACAGCGGAGCGGTGTCCCATACGGCCAAGTATCGGCCGTGGCGATTGAAGACAACAACCGCATTTACCGACCGCGAGCGCGCACTTGAGTTTGAACGGTATCTAAAATCTGGTTCTGGCCGGGCTTTCGCAAAGAAACGTTTGTGAACCGCGCCCTCCTCGCTTGTATTGCCGTCGCTCTACTCTTGCGGCTCATCTTCGTCTTCATCGGCTTCCCGTTCATTGAAAAGCGCTGGCATCTCCGGGATGACGGGGACGGTTACCGGCAGCTTGCGGAGACCATTCTCCTCAGCCGGTATGACGATGTAACACGCGGGCCGGTGTATCCACTATTGGTGGCGGCTTGTCCCGGGATGTCGTTGAAGGTTGTGCAGTCGATCTTCGACACGGCAGTGTGCGGGCTCGTGTTCTGGCTGTCTGGCCGGCGGATCTGGGCGGCGTGGTTGTGGGCGGTTTATCCATTCGCAATCTGGCGGGTTGCTTTCGTGAATAAGGAAACGGTCCTGACCTTTCTGCTGATCGTCTACTTCTGCATCCAAGTCCGGGCCTGGCGATTGGATTGCTGGCGGGATTGGATGCTGGCGGGTGTGATGCTCGGGTTGGTGAATCTCTGCAAGCCGATGTTTCTGCTCTGGCCGGTGGCGGTCATCGGGATCTGTTGCTGGAGCCGAAGCGTGAGCTTCGGCCGCGGCTTACGCCTCAGCTACAGAGTTGGCGCGCTCGTTCTGGGAATGGTTGTGGTGATCGCCCCGTGGACGTACCGGAACTGGCGGGTGACCGGCGGTGAATTCTTGCCGGTGGCGACCGAACGGGGTGGGGTGACGACGTTCATCGGCAACTATCAACCGACGCTCGGTCTGTGGGAAGGACCCGGTAAACCACGGTGGCAGTCTGCGGTGGCTGAAATCGAATCCCAAAATGCCGGCAAGTCGGTTGTGCAGATGGACCGGCTGTTTTACCGCGCGGCGTGGCAGGAAGTTGCCGGCAACCCACGCATGGCGGTTGAATTAGCGATCCGCAAGTGTTGGCGGTTCTGGTTTCTCGGGGCGGCCCGGCGTGAGCAGTTTCTGAGCTTTGTGATCCAGGCTGGATACATGGCACTGCTATGTATCGGACTGATGCGCGCGCGGTCGTGGAGCGGCGGGACCGGCTGGCTGCTGGGGGTTATCGGCTATGTCATGCTGTTGCATGCGTTGAGCTACGCGGACTTGCGCTTCAGCGTGATCGTGATGCCTTACGTCTGCGCGTTGGCTGCCGGCGCAAGCAAAGACTCGTAGCACGACTCGAGGCGACGAACCGTGTGCTGAATTGAAAACTGTTCGACGCGCTGGCGTGCCGCCGTCGCTAGCGCGGTAGCGCGACCGGGATCGTCGAGCAAGGTGTTGATGGCTCCGGCCAAGGCGGGTGCGTTGCGGGGACTGATGAGAAGCGCCTCGTGTTCGTGGCGGGCAAGCTCCGGCACGCCGCCGACCGTCGTGGCGATGACCGGAACGGAGGCCGCCATCGCTTCAACCATTGCGAGACCGAAGCCCTCCGTTTGTGAGGGGAGTACGAATAGATCAGCAGCGTGTAAGATGGCTGGCACGTCTGATCGCCGTCCCAAAAACCGGACTGAATCATGCAGCCCTGCCGACTTAGCTGTTGCCTCCAAAGACGCCTGGAGTGGACCATCGCCGACGAAAACGAGGACGCTCGACGGGTGCCGGGTCAGCACAGTCGGCCAGGCTTCGAGGAGGAAGGATTGGCCTTTGCGTTCGCTCAAGGTGCCGACCGCGCAGATGATTTTGGTATCAGGAGCAACGCCCAACTCGGTTCGTGAAATTGGCGGGGCGCACTCAAGTCCGGCAATATCGATGCCGTTGTAGATCACTTCGATCTTTGCGGGTGGGAGGTGTTGAGTTTTGATGTAATGGTTTTTAACGGACTCCGAGACCGCAACCAGTCGCGTAAAATGGCGGTTTGCGAAAGTATCCACCTTGGTTAGCCACCGGCCCTGCCGGGTGAAATAGTCCACACTGTGTTTTGTTGAAATCGTGACCGGCACCCGCGTCAATTGAGCCGCCAACAATCCGAGCAGATCCGCTTGAATCAAGTGCGTGTGGAGGATGTCAATGCGCTGCTCGCGCAGTAAACGGACCAACCGGACGAGTGCCCCGAGATCGCCTTTGTGGCGCGAGTCGAGTTTGGTGACGGCGATGCCGTCTTCCTCCAGTTCTGGTCGCAGGTGGCCCGATCCGTGGAAATAAGCGACGGTGACATTCCAGCGCGACCGGTTGAAGCGCGGGGCCAGGGCGACGAGTTGCCGTTCGGCGCCACCCACATCGAGTTCGGTTATCAGATGGAGGACGTTCATGGCCGGCAGGCCCAGGCGAAAAGGCTGAGTTGCAACAGCTCGGTACCAAGGGCGGCCCACGCCGCGCCAACGTAGCCGAGGTGGTGGACAAGGAACCAACTGGCGATGACGCAGATGGTCGTTGTCGCAACCGTGAGATAGAGGACGCGGGTTTGCCGGTGGGTGGCGTAAAGCCAGGACAGGAGCGCGCCGTTGATAAAGCCGGCGGGGAGTGTGAGCGCGAGAATTCGCAGTGTGGGCGTGGCGTCGAGGTAGCGGTCACCGAAGAATAGTTGCAAGAAGAGGCCGGCGCCGAGGAAGAGGCCGATGCCGGCGAGGATGCCGGCGGCGGTGATCCAGCGGAGGAGTTTTTGGAAGAAAACTCGCGAGGTGTCGGTCATTTGCGCGAGTTGGGGGAAGGCGGCATTTGTCACCGCGCCCGGCAGGAGCAGGACGGCGAGGATCAGGCCGTGGGCGGCGGAGAACTGACCGGCGGCGACGTTGCCTTGGACGGCGGTGATGATCCAGATGTGAACGCGTGAGTCGACAAGCAGCAGGAGCGAGGTGATGAAAAAGGGGAGGAGTTCGGCGATCACTTGCCGGTCGAGTTGGCCGGTAGGCAGGGGCGGTTTTCCGAACCGCCGGTAGGTGAGCCAACCCGCGAGGATGACGACGGCGAGTTCGATGATGAGGTAACCGGCGAAGAGCGACGGGAGATTGCGCAGGCCGGCAATCAGGAGTCCGCAGATGAGCGCGCGCGAGCCGGCACGGATCGACACGAGCACGGCGCGGAAGCGCATGTCCTGGTGGCCGTCGAAGATGGCGAAGATGGTTTCGGCAGTCGCGGAAAAAAAGACGGAGGGGATGAAGAGTCGAAGGCAGAGGGTGCGGAGGGGGTCGGCATTGAATTCCGGGACGAGGGTGGCCGACCAGACGGCTAGGGTGCCGAGCGTGGCGAGGAGTAGGTTGATGGTGAGGGCGCGGGTGAGCAGGGCCGGGGTGCGCGCGGGGGTGCGGGCGACTTCGCGGACGAGCCAGTTATTGAGGCCGCCGACGGCGAAGAGGTGGACGAAGCTGACGGTGGCCATAACAAAGGAGAAGCGGCCGAGGTCGGCCGGGCCGAGTTGCCGGCCGATGAGGACGATGACGATGATGTTGAAGAGGCGGACGGTGAACTGCGCGGCGTAGAGGGCGAGGGTGTTGCGGGCGAGGCGGTTCACGCGCGAGTTGTAGCGACGCGCGCAAGCGTCGGGCAAGCCAATACTATGGATGACAATAGATTGGTTGCCGGCCGGTTCGGGGTTGGGTATTGTCGCGCCCCTGACAATCGACATGACGCGACGGATTCTTTTTCTCTATTTGACGAAACACTCGGGCCACTACTCGGCAGCGGTCGCGGTGGAAGAGGCGACGCAGCGGCTGGGGGTCCCGGTGGAGTCGATGTTGCTCGATTCGTTCAGCCACGCGAATCCGATCTTGTCGAAGGTCACGCTGCGGGCGTATCTGACGGCGTTGAAGGCGGCCCCGGAGATTTGGGAGTGGATGTACGACAATCGGGAGTTGAAGGAGCGCACCGTCAAGATCCGGGAGCTCTTGAATCGCGGCAATTCGCGGAAGCTCCAGAAAATTCTCCAGCATTTCAACCCCGATGTGGTCGTGTGTACGCAGGCGTTTGCGTGCGGCGTGCTTGCGTCGTGGAAGGCGGCGACGGGCAATCGGCAGCCGGCGTTGGTGGGGGTGTTGACGGATTTTGTGGCGCACCGGTATTGGGCGCACGACATGGTGGATCTTTACATCGCGCCGACCGAAGCGACGAAGAGCACGCTCGTCTCGCAAGGTGTCCGCGCGGATCGCGTCAGCGTGCGGGGCATTCCGATCAACGGTCGGTATCAACAGCCCATTGTTAAGGACGCGGTGATCCAAGCGCTGGGATTCAAGCCGGGGCTGCCGTTGATTCTCGTGATGGGAGGCAGTCTCGGTCTGGGGCCGATGAAATCGGTCATTCGCAAACTCGACAAGTTGCCGCAGCCGTTTTACATCGTCGCGATTACCGGTCAGAACGAGGAGTTAAAGGAACGCCTTGAACGGCGCGGTGCGAAGCTGCGGCACCCGACGCGCATTTTTGGTTTCGTCGATAATGTGCACGAGTTGATGGAAGTCGCCGAAGTTGTCGTCACGAAACCGGGCGGGATCACGACCGCCGAATGTCTCGTCAAACAATTGCCGATGATCATCATTAACCCCATTCCCGGTCAGGAAGCCAAGAACACCGAGTTTCTGCTCTCGCGCGGCGTGGCCGTGCAAGCGGCGAAGGCGACCCATGTCGCCGAGTTTGTTGACGATTTTTTCCGCAATCCGGAAAAGCTCCGGAGCATGCGAGCCGCCGCGAGTGAGCTGGGTTGTCCGCACGCGGCCCGGGATGCGGCGCAGGATATTTTGCGATTGGCCGGGCGCGCCCCGCGACCGGCACCGTTGGCCGTGATTCGATGAGCCTCAAGTATCTGCAGATGAAGTTGGCCGAGTCGATTGCGCGGGTCATGCCGCGGCAGATGGGCTACGGCATTGCCCGCCGGGGCGCGGATCTTTACCTGCTCTGCGACCGCCGCGGCCGGGAATGCGTCATCAACAACCTCCGCCGGATTCACCAGTACAGCGGGACCGCGCTGTCGCCGCGTGCGCTGCGAGCCTTGGCCCGCGAAAATTTTCTAAACTTCGCCAAGTACCTTGTCGACTTTTTTCACTTCCTCCATCTGAGTCGGGAGCGTGCCGACCGGCTGGTCAACTTCGGCATCGTTCCGCAGGTGTTTGATGATTTGCTCGCGAAAGGGAAGGGGCTGATCACTCTGAGCGCGCATCTCGGCAATTGGGAACTCGGGGCGGCCGTGCTAGCCCAGCGGGGTTATCCCATTAACGCCGTCGCGCTCTGGCAACCCGACCCGCAGCTCAACGCGCTATACCAAAGCTACCGGACAAATCGTGGGATCATTCCAATTCCGTTCGGCCGGGCGGCTCGGGAATGTATTGCGGCGTTGCGGCGGAATGAAATCGTCGCGGTGCTTGGCGATCGCGATTATACCGGGGGCCGGCACACGGTGAATTTCTTTGGCCAGCCCGCCCGGTTGCCTGATGGTCCGGCCAAGCTCGCGTTGACGACCGGCGCGCCGATCTTGCCGGTGTTTATGGTGCGGGTGGAAGGTGACAAGTTTGCCTATGTGCTCGGGGAACCGATCTGGGTCGACCGGCAGCACGACACGGTGGCCGATGTGATGAATCGCATTGCCGGCGAGTTGGAGAAAGTCATCCGCGCCCATAGCGAACAGTGGTACCTCTTTCACGATCTATGGGACGTCGAGGGTGACCGGCGGCTCGCGGCCGTGGCGGCGTTCGGGGCAAAAGCTGAAGACGAGCCTCGCCGCTTTTCAAACTAGCCAAGCAGTATTGGCCGTGATACACACTGCGGCCTTCTATGGAACTGCTCAAACAACTCATCGACCTGTTTCTGCATCTCGACAAACATTTGGCCGTGGTGATTCAGGATTACGGGACGTGGACGTACGCGATTTTGTTTCTGATTATCTTCTGTGAAACCGGGTTGGTAGTGACGCCGATCTTGCCGGGGGATTCATTATTGTTTGCCGCGGGGGCGCTGTCGGCCACGACGGCGTTGAGTCCGGTGTGGTTGATTGTCCTGCTGACGGTGGCAGCGATCCTCGGCGACACGGTCAATTATACGATTGGGCATTTCTTCGGACCCCGGTTGGCGGAGAAATATCCGCGGGTAATCAAGAAAGAATACCTCGAGCGGACGCATGCGTTCTACGAAAAGTACGGCGGCGAGACGATTATCCTGTGCCGGTTTGTGCCGATTGTGCGGACGTTTGCGCCGTTCGTGGCCGGGATTGGCAGTATGACGTACGGAAAGTTCCTGGCGTATAACATCATTGGCGGAGTTATTTGGGTGGTGCTGTTTATTTTGGGTGGGTACTGGTTTGGGCAGTTAGAGTTCGTGCAGAAGCATTTCGGGCTCGTCGAGTTGGCGATTATCATTTTATCCATCCTGCCGATGGTGATTGAGTTCTTGCGTGCGCGCAGGAAAGTGTGATTAAGTAGCAGAGTCGGATCCGGGACGTAGCGCAGTTTGGTAGCGCGCTTGGTTCGGGACCAAGAGGTCGCGGGTTCAAATCCCGCCGTCCCGACCATTTCCCCAAGGTAAATATTATGAAGATGTGGATAACCTGTTCGCTCTGCGCTTTGACAATGACCCTGACCGCCGCTCAGGCCGCGGATGTGCCGACGGCCAAGAAGGCCCTCGAACTCGCCAATGCCAAGTTTCAATCCGGCTCGCAGAATCAAGTGATTCGCATGGAGGGCGCCGAAACCGACAGCGACCTCCGCCCTCGCCAATGGGACGTGACGTTTTACGATTCCAACCGCGCCAACAACGGTACCGTGATCCGCGTTAAAGATGGCGTCGTGATCAGTATTGGTGGGGCGATGCGGATTGTTGACGATGCCCGCTGGTCCCGGTTCTTCCGGAACTTTTCCGGCTACGACGCGGCGGAAGTCTTCAATCTTGCGCGCTGGAAACTCGATTCGACGGATGCCTTGGCCAAAGTGGCCGCCCTGCCCGGCATGAACAACGTGCAGATCACCGACGCCAAAATGGTCTTGAAGAAACTCAGCGATGGCGATGTGCCGCCGATCTGGCAGGTGCGCGTGAAGGCGCGGTCGCGGTCAAAACCCAGTCTTGAAGCTTGGGTTGGCGGCGCTGAACTGAGTGCCGAGACCGGCGAAATCCTGAAGAACGAAATCCATCTCGCCCGTTTGACGAAGTAATTCACCCGCCGCAGAGCCGGCACGGCCGACCTTCGTCGGCTGAACAATCGCGATTACCGGCGGCGTTGAAGAGCGGACACCGGCTGTTGTGGCGTTCCCCGCTGGCGGAGCAAAGCCGGCGCGGCTGAGTGTTGGCCAGCGTGGTGTCGCTGTTGATCGTTGAGTTGACGGCTGACCAACCACCGAGATGTGCGGTCTTGGCTTGGCGTTCTAGGGCGTTGAGTTTCTGTTCCACGAACTTGGTAGTCGCGCCATCTGGCGGTACCGCTTTCTCCCCGAAAACACGGGCCAACCCATTTTGCACGAGCAACTGACCGAGATCTTTCTTTTCGCCTGTGATGATGAAAGCGTAGTCCCGCGGCAGCTTGCTGCGGCCGCGGGCATCGTCCCACCGGGTGATCACGGTGAAGTGGTCGTTGAGTTGCCGGGCTGTGAACCGGGCGGCCGCCCGTCCGACCTCAAGCGCCCGCCGATGAGAAATGTTGAAATACTTGGCTTGTTCCGCAACCCGGTCTGGAAAATCATCTTCGACTTCCGGCGCGTCGACGTAATAGAGCCGGAAAATATATTCGTGGCCGTTGTGCTCGACGTGGAAGCTGTCGCCATCATTCGCTTCATTGCGACTGAGTTTGCAGCCGGTGAGAGTCTGCCATTGTGCGGCGGCCAGGACCGAGCCGGTAGCCAAGCAAATGGCGGCGAGAATAATCAATTTGCGCATCGAGTTGCTCTGAATAGCTAGCGCGGTGCCAGTCACTTGACCTGCCCGGGCTTTCCCGTTAGTCTCGCAAAACTAGAAATGCGAAAGCGTGTGCACGTCTTTTATACTGGCCGAGTGCAGGGGGTTGGTTTTCGTTACAGTGCGCGGGAGGTCGCGTGCGGCTTTGAAGTGACCGGATTTGTCCGGAATCTACCAGACGGCCGTGTCGAATTGGTCGCGGAAGCGGAGGAAACCGAGGCCCAAGCGTTTTTGCAGGGCTTGCGCGATTCGCAACTCGGCAATTACATTCGCGGCGAAGACGTGACGTGGCAACCGGCCAGCAGTGAATTCAAAAAATTCGAGGTGCAGCACTAAAATGGACGCGATCCGAACCGAAGGTCTGACCAAAAAATACAACCTAGGCTGGCGCAAAGGGCGGTTCCTCGCTCTGGAACGATTGAACCTGCATGTCCGCGAAGGCGAAGTTTACGGCCTGCTCGGTCCCAACGGCTCCGGCAAAAGCACCACGCTTAAGTGTATTTTAGATTTGGTCTCACCGACCGATGGGGCGGCTTGGATTTTCGATGTGCCGTCAACGAAGGTCGAGTCCCGGTTGCATGTCGGGTTCTTACCGGAGAATCCGTACTTCTACAAATATTTGACCGGGGCCGAGACCTTGGAGTTCTACGGGCAACTCTGCGGCATTCGCGGCGCGGCATTGAAAAAACGGATCGATGAACTCATTGACTTGGTTGGCTTGACCACCGCGCGCGACCGGCGGTTGTCTGGGTATTCGAAGGGCATGTTGCAACGGATCGGACTGGCGCAGGCGTTGATTCACGATCCGCAGTTGCTGATGCTCGACGAACCGACGGCCGGCGTGGATCCGATTGGGAGTCGGGATATTCGCGATCTGATTCTACGGTTAAAGAAAATGGGAAAAACAGTTTTGTTGTCATCGCATTTGCTCGCGCAAGTCCAGGACGTGTGCGACCGGATCGGCGTGCTCAATCTCGGCCAGCTCATTCTGGAAGGCGACGTGAACCAATTGATCAGCGACCAACGCCGGCTCAGTTTCACGCTCGAAGGGTTACCGGCGGTGGCGCGCGGGCAGATTGAAGACGCCGCCCGGGCGGCGGGGGCGACAGTCGTCAACGTCGAACATCCGCAGACGACGCTCGAGACGTTGTTCCTCGATGCGGTCCGCAAAGACGAACGGGGGGCCGGCCACCATGACTGAGCGCGTCGGATTTTCATTAGCCCGCGTCTGGACCATCGCCGGTAACACGTTTACCGAGTCGGTGCGGCAAAAAGTGTTCAACATCCTGTTGATCTTCGCTCTGGTCATCATCGCGAGCGCGAGCTTCTTCGCGGAATTTTCGCTGGGGGAAGACGTGGCGGCGGTGGCGAGTTATGAATTGAAGTCGATCAAGGACACGTGCTTCGGCGCGTTGTCGGTCATCGGCATGTTGATCGCCATCGTCGGGACCGCGATGCTGTTGCCGAACGAGCTGGAGAACCGGACGATTTACACGATTCTTTCGAAGCCCGTGCGCCGGTTTGAATTCCTGCTCGGGAAGTATTTCGGCACCGTCTTGCTCACATTCGTGAGTGTGCTCTTGATGTCGTTGATGTTTCTGGCGGTCCTGGCTTTCAAAGAAGTGCGGTTATCGAAGTCGGCCAAGGCGGAAGTGACCGCGGCCGGTTCGGACACGGAGAAGCAAAAGGCCCAGGAGCTAGTCGTGAAGATTCACGACGAAGCCTATGACCCGGATATCGTGAAAGGGATCCTGCTGATCTTTGTGAAGCTGTGTTTGCTCGCGGCCATCACGTTGTTCGTCTCGACGTTTTCGACGTCGATGGTTTTTAATGTCGCGGTCGCATTGCTGGTGTTCTTTGCCGGTCACCTCGTCGGGATCGCCAAGGAGGCGTGGCAAGCGCATACGATCGTGACGTACTTGCTCGGGGTGATTCCCGATCTCGGGATGTTTAACGTGGCGGACGACATCATTCTCGGCAACGTCATCCCCTGGCCGCACGTCGGCAAGGTCGCGGCGTACGGCGTGGTTTACCTGAGCTGTGTCGTCGGCGCGGCACACCTCATTTTTGCGAGCCGGGAAATCTGACATGGTGCGCGCCCGCCTTTATGCCGCCCTGCTCATCGCCGTCCCGGCGTGGGCGCTGTTGCCGCTCCAGCACCAAATCGAGAGCGAACGCCGGCAACTCCAGTACGGCGGGTCGCCGGTAACACGGGAGATCCGCGACCAGATCGGGCAGGGGTTGGCGATCGCGTTGCTGGCCGGGTTTCGCGGTGTGGCGGCGGATTTTATTTGGATTCGGGGTCACGACTTCTGGGAGAAACGGCAGTGGTTCAAGCAAGCCGAATGCATCGAGAACACCGCCAAACTTCAGCCGCGCTCGACCTTCTTCTGGGATTCCGGCGCGTGGCATATGGCTTGGAACATCGCGTACGCCGAACGCATCGGCACCAATGACTCGACCGTTGCGCAAGCCCTCACCCGTGAACGCTACTGGCATCAGCGTGGCCGGGCCTTCCTTGAGCGCGGCGTGCAAAACATCCCCAACCGGTTCGACCTCTATTTCAAGCTCGGCTGGCTCCACGAACAGAAACTCAGGCGCGATTGCGGTGGCTATCCTGCCTGTGAGAAAGCGGAGTACGCCAAAGCCGCTGAACTCTTCGACAAAGCCAGCGAGTACCCGAATGCGCCGGTCTATATCGCGCGCGACGTTGCCCGGTGTCTCGAAAAATCTGGCGACCTCCGGGCGGCTTACGACTACTGGTGCAACAAAATCTGGCGGGCAGATCGCCGCATCCGCAACAACCTCGACCGCGCCATCGTCGAACGCGAAATTCGGCGTCTCGAAGATCGGCTCGACATTCCGACCTCATCCCGGCTATTCCCTAAGGTGACAGCCAAATGAAATTTGCCATCCTAAGCGATATCCATAGCAACCTCGAAGCTTTGCAGGTCGTCCTCGCCGATACCAAGGCCCAACAGTGCACGCACTACGTCTGCCTCGGCGACATTGTTGGTTACGGTCCGAATCCCCTCGAATGCCTCGAAACCGTGCGCGCGTTGAATTGCCCGACCGTCATCGGCAACCACGACGAATACTGCGCCAGCGACATCGACCTGACCGGCTTTAATCCGATGGCCGCCGACGCCATTAAATGGACCCGCAAACAACTCAGCGAAGAACAACGCACCTGGCTGCGGAACCTGAAATACAGCCGCCCCGTCGAAGGTTTCACCATCGTCCACGCCACGCTCGACTTGCCGGAAAAATGGGCCTACGTCTTCGACAAACTCGCCGCCTCCTCCAGCTTCAGCTACCAACACACCCCCGTCTGCTTCAACGGCCACACCCACGTCCCCATCGGTTTTGTCCGTGGTCCGACCGGCATCCAAGGCGGCCTCTACACCAAAATCAAAATCGAAGTCGGCCGCAAATACTTCATCAACGTCGGCTCCATCGGGCAGCCCCGCGACCGCAATCCCAAAGCGGCCTACTGCACCTACGACCTCATCAACAACATCATCGAACTCCACCGGGTCGACTACGATATCGGCACCACCCAACAGAAAATCCGCGCTGCCGGCCTGCCGCCAACCCTCGCCGACCGGCTCGAGCACGGCCGGTAGGCCATGCGGATCCTGATTCTCAAACCGAGCAGCCTAGGCGACATCATCCACGCCCTCCCGACCGTCAACCTCATCCGCCGCCGGTACCCGACCGCCCACATCGCGTGGCTCGTCAACACCACCTTCGCCTCGCTCCTGAAAAAATGCCCGGTCATTGACGAACTCATTCCCTTCGACCGGCACCGCTACGGTTC
>JBAXYB010000076.1:0-14082 GCA_037127585.1 Verrucomicrobiota bacterium | reverse complement strand
TGACCGCGCCATCCGCAATCCACTTGGCGTTCGGGCCGACCGTGACCAGCAACGACAAATTGCTTTGCGCCGCCAGCGCGCCAATCTCCAGATGCGCCGGGCGCGCGTGTTCGCCGAGTTCCAGCATGTCGCCGAGCACCGCGACCTTGCGGCCCCGGCCCGGTGTCTCGCGCATCATCTGCAACGCCGCCTTCATCGACCCGACGTTGGCGTTGTAACAATCGTTGATGAATCGGATGCCGGCGCGGGTGACTTCCTGCATCCGCATGCCGGGGAACTCCATCGTTTCGAGGCCTTCGCGGATTTCGTCGAGGTCCATGCCCTGCATGTAGCCGACCGCCGCCGCTTGCAGCGCGTTGTAAATCTGATGCCGGCCCAGCGTTTTCAGCCGGATGTAAACGTCCTCGCGCTTCTTCGCGATGTTCAACCGGAACTTTACCTCGCCATTGATTTTGATCTCGCTTGCCCGGATGTCCGCAAAGTTTTCAATCCCGACACTCACCACCGTCGCGCGTGTCCGCGCCCGCAGTTCCGGAAACCATTTATCGTCGGCGTTGAGCACCGCCAGCCCATCCCCATTCGCCGGCAAGACTTCGAGCAGCGAACCTTTTTCTTTGGCCACGCCGGCTTCGTCGCCGAAAAATTCCACATGTGCCATGCCGATATTTGTGATGACGCCGATCTCCGGTTTGCAGACGCCCGCCAGTTGCGCGATCTCGCCGGGATGATTCGTGCCGAGTTCGAACACGCCGAAATCATAATCGGGTTCGAGCTTCAGCAGGTTCAACGGCAGGCCGATGTGGTTGTTCTTGTTGCCCTCGGTCTTGATGACGTTGAAGCGCTGGCCGAGGACGGCGGCGATCATTTCTTTGGTCGTCGTTTTCCCGGATGAGCCGGTAATTCCGATGACACGGGTGGAGGGGGGCATCTGCCGGCGGTAGTTCGTTGCGAGTTTGTGCAGCGCGGTGAGGGTGTTTGGCACTTGGAGAAGCGCGAGAACACTAGGCGAGTTGGCCGCACGGGTAGGATGGTACGAGACTACCGCCGCGGATGCCCCCCGTTGGGCCGCATCCTGGAGGAATTCATGGCCGTCGAAATGCGGGCCTTGGAGCGCGATGAAACAATCACCGCGTTCAATTGCCCGCGTATCGGTACTTACCTGGCGCACCGGCTGGTCCGGATTGCCCTGAATCACTTCTGCACCGCAAAGCTCGGCCAAGTCAGCTATGCGCATGGTTTCCACCGGGTTCCGAGGTTGGTGAAATATTCTTCGATCAGTTGCCGGTCGTTAAACGGCACGACCGTGTCGGCAAATTCTTGATACGTCTCATGACCCTTACCGGCCACGAGGACGGAATCCCCGGGGCGCGCGAGGTCGAGCGCGCGTTCAATCGCTTCCTGCCGGTCGACAATCACTTGATACCGGCTTTGTGTGCCGCCGGGATAACCGGCTTCGATCTGCTGGAGAATCGCGCGCGGATCTTCGGTGCGCGGATTGTCGCTGGTGAGAATCGTAAAGTCGGCGAGTTCGCACGCGGCGGTTCCCATCGGCGCGCGTTTGCCGGTATCGCGGTCGCCGCCACAGCCAAATACGCAGATGAGCCGGCCTTTGGTCAACTCGCTCACCGTCATCAAGACATTGCGCAGCGCGTCCTCGGTGTGCGCGTAGTCGATGTACACATTGAACGGCTGGCGGATGTGCAGCCGTTGCAACCGGCCCGGCACCGCCGGCATGTGCGCCAAGGCACGCTCAATCGTCGCGAGGTCGATGCCCAGCGCGTACGCCGCGCCGATGGCAGCGAGCGCGTTGTGCACGTTGTACCGGCCGTGCAACGGGAGCAGCATCGGCACGCAGCCCAGCGGGGTGCAAACGACAAAGTAGGTTCCGTCCGCTGACACACGAACATCCGTCGCGCGGATGGTTGCATCACCTAGGACGCCGTAAGTCACGACGGCGTTTTCCCCACCCAGGCCCGCAATCAACCGGCGCCCATACTCATCGTCCGCATTCACCACCGCACGGCCGCGTTTGTGCATTGCCCCCAGCGACGCAAACAACCGCGATTTCGCTCTGAAATAATCTTCCATCGTCTTGTGGTAATCGAGATGGTCTTGCGAAAGGTTGGTGAAAATCGCCACGTCGAAGTCGAGCCCATCGACCCGGTGCAAATCGAGCGCGTGCGAACTAACTTCCATCGCCACTCCGCCACACCCGGCCCGCAGCATCTGGCACATCAAATCTTGAATCTCCACCGACTCAGGAGTCGTTCGCGCCGCCGGGATGATGCGCTGGCCGACTTGGTATTGCACCGTGCCCAGCAAACCCGTGCCAATGCCGGCCGCTTCCATGATCGCTTGCACCATGAACGCCGTGGTGGTTTTGCCGTTCGTACCGGTGACGCCGACGACTTTCAGCGCTTGCGATGGATGGTTGTAAAACCGCGCTGCCGCCAACGCCAACGTGAGTCGGGCATCCTGCACTTTGATGCGCGTCGCGCGCGGGTTCAGGCCGGTTTCGCGTTCAAACACAATCGCCGTCGCGCCCCGGTCGACGGCCGATTCAACGTACCGGTGGCCGTCCGTATTTTCGCCCCGCATGGCGACGAACAAGTTGCCCGGCATCACGCGCCGTGAATCGTAAGTGATGCCGGTAATGTCACGATCCAGCGTGCCTTCGACGGCGAGCATTTTGACGGTGTGGAGAATGTCAGTCAGTTTCATCAGAGCTGCGCTACCTTCTTTTCTTCGGGCTCGGCAAATTGGGGTGGAATGGCGAGATATTGCGTGACCTTTTCCGCCACGCCGCGGAATACCGGCCCGGCTACTGAGCCGCCGTAATACGCTCCGCCCGCCGGGTTGTCTAACGACACCAAAATCGAGATTTCCGGATCCGCCGCCGGCAGGTAGCCGATGAACGACGAGTAGTATTTCTTTACATACTGGCCGTTCTCGATTTTCTCCGCCGTGCCCGTCTTGCCGGCAACATCGTAACCTTTGACAGCCGCTTTGGGCGCCGTGCCCTCGGGCGTCGGCACCTTCCGCAAGGCGGCTGCCATTAAAATGCTCGCGCGCGGCGTAATGGGCTGCCCAACTTGCTGCGGCCGGTACGTCATCAACGGGACGTTCTTGTCATCGACGATGCTCTTGATGATCTGGGGCTTCATCAATCGGCCGCCGTTGGAAATCGCGTTCATCGCCATCAGCATCTGCATGGGCGTCGCCGCAATTTCGTGTCCCATCGGGATGCGGCTGATCGACAGCGGATTCCATTTCGCCAACGGATGCGCGATACCGGAGACCTCACCGGGAAGCGCGACGCCGGTCTTGCGGCCAAACCCAAACCCGCGGATGTAACTGTAGAGCCGGGGTGCGCCCAAGCGGGTGACGGCAATCTTGGCCGCGCCGATGTTGCTCGACTTGAAGAGAATCTCCATGACGCTGAGCATGCCGTAGGGATGGGCGTCGTGCAGAATGCGACCGGCGTAGAGCCAGGCGCCGTTCTCACAGTCAAACCGGTCGTCCAACGTCACGAGTCCTTCGTTTAGCGCACCGGAGGCGACGACAATTTTGAAAGTCGAGCCAGGTTCGGCCACGTCACTCACGCACCGGTTGCGCCGCGCATCGGCGGGAGCAGCCCCGGGTGTGTTCGGATCAAACGTCGGCCGGGAACTCATCGCCAGAATCTCCCCGGTCTTGGGCCGCATGACGATGATGACACCAGCTTGCGGATGGAATTCGGCCATCGCCTTATCGAGTTCCGTCTCGGCAATGTGTTGGATGACTTGGTCGATGGTCAGCACAACATTGAAACCATCGCGCGGTCCAATTTCTTCATCGCGCAGGGCGCGAATCTCGCGGCCTTTCCGGTCGCGCTCGATGACTTCATACCCGGCCAGGCCTTGCAGGTATTCCTCCAGACCGGACTCGATGCCTTGCACGCCACGGTGTTCATTGTCCACGAAACCGAGGATATGACTCGCGAGCGGGCCGTTCGGGTACGTGCGGAGAAGTTGATCTTCGAGGACGAGCCCTTTGATCTTCAGCGCCTTGATCTGGGTAATGGTGTCTTCATCGATCTTGGTCTTGAGTCGGACATACTTGCCTTGACCGGCCAGCTTGGCCTGCAAGCTCGCCGGGTCCATCTTCAACAACGGGGCGAGTTGTTGCGCGATGGCCGGGGCGTTGGAAATCGTAATGCTCGGGTCGGCGGCCACGATGCGCACCGATTGGCTGTTGGCGAGAAGATTGCCGTTGCAGTCGCGAATTTCGCCGCGGCGGCCTTGCCGGTGAACGACTTGTTCGCGATTCGACTCCGCCACGCCGCTGAGTTCGGAATGCCGGAAGACTTGCAAGTCCACCAACCGGCCCGCAAGGGCGGTGAAGGAAAGCGAGAGACACAAAACCACGCCGAGCGCACGTTGTTTGTGAGTGAACGATTTCATCGCGCGGCCACCAACCGTGGTTTGGTTTGCGCCGCCGGTCGGACGGGCGGCAGAAAACGCGTGTCCCATTCGGGGCCGGGTTCGAGCAAGCGAATCGTCTGCGTCTCTTTCGGCGCGACGAGGCCGAGGCCGTATTGCTGACAACGCGCTTCGAGCCAGGCCGGCGATTTCAATTGGGCCAGTTGGGCGGCCAGCATCGTGTTGCGTTTCTCGGTGGCGAGGAGGGCGGCTTCACGCTTCTTGATCTCGTCGCCCAGCCGGTAGATCTGGTTCTTCTGCCAGACGTAACCGACACCGATGGCGGCAATGCTCACGCACGTAATCAGCGATCGGGCCACTGTCCCAAATCGCAACGGCTCGCGTTTCCTATTCCTCCTCATGCTTCCTTCAAATTCTCCGGTGGCCGCTTCCTTGGTAACGGCCACCGGTGGGGTTCCCCACCCCCATCAAACTTTTTCCACCACCCGCAATTTGGCGCTGCGTGCGCGTGGGTTTTCCCGAATCTCCGCGTCCGTGGCGGTGATTGGTTTGCGGGTGATCACCCGCAGAATTGCTTTGCGCCCGCAGGCGCACATCGCGAACGCTGGCGGACAAACGCATCCCGTGCTCTGTTGCACGAAAAATTGTTTAACGATGCGATCCTCCAGCGAATGAAATGAAATGACGGCGAGACGACCACCGGACTTGAGCACGTTCACCGCGCCAGCCAAGCCGCGCTGAAGGTTTTCCAGCTCGCGGTTCACATGGATGCGTAAGGCTTGAAAGACTCGCGTGGCCGGGTGGATGGCGTTACCTCGCTTCGGTCCTAACTCCGCTTCGACAACCCGCGCCAAATCCAGCGTCGTTTCCAATGGCCGGAGGGCGCGTTCGCGATTGATGCGCAAGGCGATGCCTCGCGCCCGGCGTTCTTCGCCGTAGACTCGAAAAATCCTCGTCAACTCGTCAACACTCTCGTTACAAAGAACGTCTCTGGCTGTCACCCCGCTCGCGCGGTTCATCCGCATATCGAGGGGGCCTTCGCGCTGGAAGCTGAAACCGCGAGACGGTTCATCGAACTGGCGGGAGCTTACACCCACGTCGAACATCAATCCGTCCACCGCTGTTACGCCGGTACTCATGAGCACCTGTTCAACTTCTGCGAAGTTCGCGCGCAGCAATTGCACGCGCTCTCCATATTTCCCCAGTCGCTCGCGGTTGATCTCCTGAGCCTCCAAGTCCCAGTCCAACCCGATCAACTTCCCACTCGGTCCCGCGGCCTGCAGAATCGCTTCCGCGTGTCCGCCACCGCCCAACGTGCAGTCCACATACAAACCGCCGTCGCGCGGCCGCAACTGCTCCACCGCTTCCTTCAGCAATACCGGCGTGTGGTAGGTCATTCGACTCGTGGAATCGGCAACAAATCGATCCCCACTTCTCCGCTCCACAGCTTCCCGACCTTCACAACCTGTCTGCTTGAAATTTCATCATCGTCCGGCAGCCTGGGAACTCCCCATCATCCGCCCAACCAAGTGCGCCAAACCACTCTTCGCTACCGGCTGAACCTCCACCCGGTTGCGCTTCACATTCTCAACCGCGTACCCGGCATCCACCCCGAGAACATCCGAGGCCATCTCCGGTAAAAATCCACCACCCCCACTCAGCACCACCGCTCCACCTGTCCGCATCGGCTGCGCGCTGGCTGACGGCCGGACAATCCGCTGATCCAACTTCGGGAACTGGCTCATCGTCGGCAACCGCATTTGCCGCGCTTCCCCGCCGAAGTTCGTCACACTTCGATTCGCATTGAACAAACCGGCTATGCCATCACGTCCCATACTGACCTCATAATCCCAATTGTTTCGCTGACTCCGCAAAATTACCGGTGGTATTCGACTTCATCTCTGCCAGCCGATCCGGTGCCCAAATTTCAAAACCCTTCAACACCCCAACGAGAACCGCGTCGCCCTTAATGCCCGCATGCTTCAGCAACTCCTCCGTCAAAATAATCCGCCCCTGCCCATCGCAAGCCGAACCATGTGCATCGCCACTGATCAGCCGCAGCACATTCCGCCGCTCGTAGTCCCCGATTGAAATGTCATCGACCTTCTCCAGCATCTTGGCCATTGCCGCCTCCGGCAGGGCAAACAGGTGACCGTTCGGCAAAGGCAACACGTAATACTCCTGCGTGTCGCCCGCCGTACCGCGCCATTTTGCCGGGATCGCCAGCCGCTTCTTCTCGTCTACCGAGTGTCGAAACGTACCGACGAACACAATGCGTTTAAGTGCTGTAACCATTGGGATTCGTGGAACCTCCTTGATGTCCACCAACTCCCCCACAACGCCCCACTGTATGCCACTTCACCCCAGTTTATGTCAACATCTTTTCCGCATTTATTTGCAAAGACCGTTTTTTAGCCGCTACCGGCCGTACAGAAACCCGAGTGCCCGCCACACCCGGTCCCGCCACCACCGCTCGTTGTGCCCCGCGCCCGGCTCGACGTGATGCGCTAAGTCCACACGATCCCGCCACCCCTGCGCCCGGTATGTCGCGGCTACTTTACGAGTCAGAGCCACGCCATCATCCACCGTTCCGCTATCCAAATAGATCCGCAACTTCTGATGTTCCCGCCCCGCCAAAAACTCCGCGAACGATTGCCCGGCACGATCCCGCACTTGAAACGCGCCCGACAAACACGCCGCCTTGCCAAACGTCTCCGGTAATGTGTGCGCCATCCACAACGACACCAATCCTCCCAACGACGAACCCAACACCGCCGTCTGCTCCCGCGATTTCTTCGTCGGGAAATTCCGGTCCACATACTTTTTCACCACGTCGCAAACAAAGTTCGCGTACGGATGATCGAGCACATCCTGAAAACTCTGGCGCGGCATAAAATCCCGGTACCGCTCATCACTATTCGGAATTCCCACCAGGATCACCGGCTCGATTTGCCCCTCGTCCACCAACTCATCGACGATGCGATTCAAGTACCACCCGCCATGCCCAAAACACGCGTGCGGATCGTCCCAAATATTCTGTCCATCCTGGCAGTAGATAACCGGGAATCGGCGCCGATGATCTTCTTCCGCCGCCGCCGGTAAGTAGACATAGATCGGACGCATCGAGATTCGGCCATACCGGGGTCGCACCCGGTCAGCGTCGATGATGTGAAACCGCGGCGAATCCGGAAATTGCATCACACCTTCTTCGGGAACAACGGCGCCACCGTGCCGACCTTCGTCCCCGCCGGCAACCGTCCCCACGTCAACTCCTCCGGCAACTTCCCGGTAATCTCCCCGACCCCAAGTTGCGCGCGCGCCTGCGCCGAAATCGTCGGCATCACCGGCGCAATCGCCACCGTGATCAACCGGACCGACTCCGCCAAATTATAAAGCACGGTATCGAGTTGCTGCGCCTTGTCCGGTGACTTCGCCAACGTCCAGGGCGCGCTTTCCTCGACGTACCGGTTCGCGCGGATCACAAAACTGCGAACCTCGACCAACGCACTCGTGAGATCGAGCCCGTCCATGTGTTTCCGGTAATTGGAAAAGTCCGCGGTAAATTCAGACTGCCCGGACTTGGGCACTTCACCCTTCCGGTAGCGGTGAATCATCGAGAGCGTGCGATTGATGAGATTCCCCAGTTCGTTCGCGAGGTCGTTATTGTAGACCTCGATGAACTTCGCTTCGGCGAAATCGCTATCGTTGATTCCAAGCGGACCGTTGTTCGCCAAAAAAAAGCGCAACGCGTCCAGCCCGTAATCGGCCACATACCGGTCGATCTTTTCCAAATCAACAAAATTGCCGAGGCTCTTGCTCATCTTCTGACCTTCGGCGATCCACCAGCCGTGGGCGTAAATCTGCCCCGGCAGCGGTCGCTTCAGCGCCAGCAACAACGCCGGCCAAATCACCGCATGAAACCACAGAATGTCTTTGGCAATCAGATGCACATCGGCCGGCCAGAAGTGTTTTCGTTCCGGCGTATCAATGGTCGAAAGATAATTGAACAACGCATCAATCCACACATAGATCACGTGTTCACTTTCACCCGGCACACGAATCCCCCAATCGCCGGCACCCGTCCGCGAGATTGGCACATCATTGAGGCCATCGCGAATGCGGTTCTTGATCTCATTGCGGCGCGCTTCAGGTCGCACGAAATCCGGCTGATCCTCCAGCAACTTCAGAAGCGCGTCGCCGTACTTGCTGAGCCGGAAAAAGTAATTCTTCTCCTTCTTGCGGACGAGTGGCCGGCCATTGACTGGCGACTTGAACCCAGTTTCCTTCGCCTTGTTCTCCGGGACGTACTCCTCCTCGCCTGCGTCGTACCAACCTTCATACTCACCAAGATAAACATCGCCCGTCTTCAACAACTCGCCGACGTACTCCAACACCTTGTCCTTGTGCCGTTGCTGCGAGGTGCGGATGAAATCGTTGTTCGCGATCCCGAGTTTCTTAAACGTATCCTGAAACGCCTGCGCATTCTGATCCGCCCACTGTTGGGGCGTCATCCCATTCGCCGCCGCCGAATCCACCACCTTCGCCGCGTGTTCATCCGTCCCCGTCAGAAAAAAAACATCGTCGCCGCACAACCGGTGATACCGGGCGAAGATATCGGCAATGGTGGTCGTGTAGACATGCCCGATGTGCGGCCTGTCGTTGACGTAGTAAATCGGCGTGGTGATGTAAAATTTCATCGACGCCGCATCTTGTCAGCTTCGACCGAGACCGTCAACTTTTGCCGCCGAGCTGCTCCAGCAACGTCACGATGGCGAGGATGCAGAGCGACTGCACGATGATGATCAACGCCCCGGTCAGCTCCGACCACAACAACACCGTTGCCCCCAGCCCCATCGTCAGCGTGATCAGATAGATCAGCGTGACCGCCCAGCTTTGCGGCAAACCGAGCCGCACTAACCGGTGCGAAATATGATTCCGGTCACCGATGTAAACCGGCTCGCCCCGCCGAATCCGAATCCACATCACCATCACCAAATCAAACAACGGCACCGCCAACACCAACAACGGAATCAACACCGGCAAATACGTCTGCTCGCCAGGCCGGTAAAACGTCCCCATCACCGGCAACACCGCCAGCATGTAACCGACAAAATGACTCCCGGCATCCCCGAGAAAAATGCTGGCCGGCTTGAAATTATGCGGCAGAAACCCAAGCAACGCTCCCGCCAACGCCAGGCCGGTGACGCACACGAAATACTGTCCCTGCATCCCGGCGATAAACGCAAACACCAGCGCGCACACCAACCCGATACCGGCACACAACCCGTCCATATTATCCAGAAAGTTCATCGCATTCGTGATCGTCACAATCCACAACACCGTCAGCACCAGACTCACGATTGGACTGTGCATAAACAGCGTGATCCGCATCCCGGCCGACCAGATCAAGAGAGCGATCACCACCTGCCCCAGCAACTTCGTCCGCGCGCCAAGCTCATACTTATCGTCATACATTCCCAGCCCGACCATCAGTCCGCCGCCGACCACCAACACCACCAACTTCCGCCACACCGACAACGCGCCTTCGATGTGGACCCGCAAATCTTCGAGATCCATAAATGGCACTTCAATCCGCAACGCCGCCGGCATGACCACGAGATAGTTGAACAGCACATTCAGCGCGAACGCACCAAACACCGCCAGCCCGCCGAGCAACGGCATCGCCTGCGTGTGAATCTTGCGTTCCAAATTCGGCTGATCGACGTAGCCCCACTGAAACGACAGCCGTTTGCAAACAGGGGTCAATAGCAACGCGAGCAAGAAGCTCACATCGAAGACGTAGAAATAAACAAGGATCCAATGCATATCAGGTCAGCTCGCGATACAGTTCATCGATTCGGCGCACCATCAATTCCTCCGAAAACTCCTCTCGAACCAGTTGTCTTCCTTGTGCCCCGAGTTTAGTCGCCAGCTCCCGGTCTCGCAATAACCGAATCACGGCGTCCGCCACTCCCGCGACATCTTCCGCTCGCACTAGAAACCCCGTCTCGCCATCCCGGCAAACCTCGCGCGCGCCATCCACATCAAACGCCACGACCGGCACCCCGCTCGCCAACGCCTGCGGCAACGTTCGCGGCAACCCTTCGCGCAACGACAAGTGCACCAGCACATCCATCTGCGCCATGTACCCCGGAATCTCCTCCGGTCGCACCAAACCCGTGAAAAGAAACCGGTCGCGCATCCCCAACCGCTCCGCCCACCGCTCGTACCGTTCCCGGTAAATCCCGTCGCCGACCAACAGAAATTTCACGTTCGGCACCGCCGCCACAATTCGCGGCGCCGCTTCAAACAAATACTCATGCCCCTTCAGCCGAAACAACCGCGCCACCTTGCCGACGACAAAACCATACCGGGGTTTAGACTGGAGGAATGGCTCGATGTTCATCCCGCTGTGGATCGTCACATATTTCCCACGAACTCCGACCGCCTGATATTGCTCCGTCATCGCATCGGCCACGGAAATAAACTGCGTCGTCCACTCGCCGGCCACCTGTTCCGCCCAGCGGAACAACCAGTTCCCGAGCGGATTCTGATACCGGTAAAACGACGGACCATGAATGGTATGAACCACCACCGGTACGCCCGCCAACCGCGCGGCCAATCGGCCCACGAACCCCGCCTTACCGGAGTGCGTGTGAACGATGTCGTACCGGTTCTGCTCAAACAACCGGCGCAACGCCCGGCACGCCGCCACGTCGAGCACTGGATTTAGTTCCCGGCGCAACTCATCGACGACAATCGTCGGCATACCGGCGTCGAGGGAACCTTCGGGGCCGGTCTGCGGGCCGGTGACCAAGTCACATTCGTAGCCCAACTTTCGCAAACCCCGGCACGTCGCAACGGTGTTCTCTTGCGCCCCGCCGACGATGAGCCGCGTGATGACGTGACAAACTTTCATGGCGTCCATTCAAATACACCGCGATGCAGTTCCCGGCCACAATGCCGTTGCACCACCGCCAAGTCCAGCCCCCGCGGATAACCGTAGTGATCATGCAGCCGGCTCAACTCGGATAAATTCACATACACATGCGTCACCCCGTTGGTCCAGTCCGCTGGAAACTGATCGAATGCCGTCGCCCACACGACCGCGTGCCGGGCATGATGCGTCCGCGCTTCGCCGACATAAAGCACCCGCGCCTGGGCCGGTAAGTTTTCATTCATCCAAACCACCGGCTCATAAATACTCCCGACAAACTCCGTCTCGGTCACTTGACCAAGCGCGAGCCGGCCATCCACCATCAGTCCCATCCACGCCAAGCCGGTCAGCCAAACCACCACCACAATTCCTCGACTCCACTTCCCCACCGAATCCAGCGCGCACGCCCCCAGCGCCGCCGCCAGCGGAAAGACCGGGAACAAAAACCGCCACGGCCGAAAAGTCAGCGCATACCACCCGAGATACGCCAACACAAACAAACCCACCGCGCGGCGCAACCGCCCATTATCCCGAATCAACACCACCAGCGGCGCCGTCATCAACAACGCCGGTAACGCGCCGTTTTCGAGGAACGAATATTGCCAGATGCGTTCAACGAATTGCGCGAGGCCGGCCGTATCAAAGTGGGCGTAATGTTTCTGCGCGAAGAGCGCCGCTTGCTCCGCGCTCCAGTGCGGGCCGACCGCGCCAAGCGGATAGATGGGATTGCCGGTCAGAAACCAATTCTTGAACAGCCACGGCAGCGGTGCCAGCGCGAACCAAAAACTAAACCGCCGGGCCAGTAGCAACCCGGCAACACAGGGCAGGACAACGACCGGGATCGCCGTCCACTTCGTCGCGACCGCCATCCCACCGGCCAAGCCGGCCAGACGAACCCACTGATTGCCGTCGTAGGCCAGCAAGACACCGCCGAAAGCTAACGTGGCAAAGAAAGTCGTCGCCAAATCAATGCGCGCCGTCTGACTCAGATCTTGAACGAACGGCAGACAATAAAACAACGCCGCCGCCGTCAGTCCGACGCGCCGGGACCACAACTTGCCGGCCACGGCATAAATCGCTATGGCGCTCAACAGCCCAAAACACCAATGCAACATTTTCGTCGCGATATCCGACCGGGTGACGAGGCCGAGGAGGTACAACATTTCGGTGAGCTGCGGGAGGTTCGAGTAAAAGTTGTGCGGCAGAAAAATGATCTGACCGGCCTTGATGTATTCGCTGGGCGCACCTAGGTGATATTCGAGTTCGTCGTACTCGAACGGCGGCGTGACCGCGCCCAACAAACAGAGCAGCGCCGCCACAACGAGGAACGCCAGCATGAGTTTCATCCAGCCATCGCTGGGTTGCCGGACCCACTTGCGAAAGTAAGCCCGCGGCGCCGGCAGGAGCCAACACCCGGCCAGCCCAAACACCCAGCCCACTTTGGCCGTCGCAAACAAGCCGATCAACAAAACGCCGGTTGCCATTACCCACAAGCCCGCGCCCAACGCAAACAAGCCGGTCAACAACGTGCGTTCGCGAACCAGCCGGCTGATCAAGAGGCTGCCGACCGGGAAAGCGGTGGTGAGCACCGCCAAACACCAGCCGGCATCGCCGAGGCGCCGCAGCCAGAACTCACTGAAGTGCGGCCCCAGGTGAAACGCCGACAGGTTTTGACCAAGCGCCACCGGGTGCAGCCACGCGTGGTAGTCGAAAAGGAAAATGATCGCCACTGCCGCCGTCCACCCGAGCGCGAGCAATCCCGCAATGCGAGATGAAAAGCGTGGGGTGAAAGAAGCGCCCGCGTCGTGGTTCATGACGCGGGCGATTCTAGCTCCAGAATCTCAAACCGCAAGCCACCTACCGGCCGCGCGGCTGGCTGGGTTCGTCGTCATCGCTCGGCTTGTCGTGGCCCTTCTTTTTACCTTTGCTGTAGTCCGATGCGGGCGGCTGGGCTGCAGTCGGCGGGAGCGGTTGATAAGGTTGAACAACGACCGGTTGCGGCGGAACCGGCGCGCGATGGTTGTCGCCTTTGGTTTGCTTCCATTCCTTCTTATCACGGTCGGTAGGATAAACCGGTGCCGGTTGCTCATTCCGAACTTGGCTCACGACGGGCCGGTCGACTTTGGCCGGTGCGCGGCCTGGTTGGCTGTCGGGCCGACCTTGACGAAACTCTGCGGGCGCAGGGCGTTCGATCTTCACCTTGGTCACGCGGCCGGGATTGCTCCGCTCGATGGTTTGAACGGATGGGCCTTGATTGATGACCACGTTGTTGACGTTCTTGATTTTGGTGATGTTGACCGTCTGGTTGATGATCGTCTGGTTCACGACCAGCACTCGCGGTTGAATGGGCGCGCAGAAGTGCCGGTGTTCAACAAAGACGAAGTAGAAGTTCGGGACGACGACGCGTTCGGCATAAACGTCGCACCGCGGCGGCAACGGCGCCCAGCCGACGTACGCGTCGCCCTCGCGCCAGCTCACCCACGCCGGCGCCCAGACGACGTCCGGCACCCAGAGCCAACCGTAATACGAATCCCACGTCCACCGCCCATAGTGATACGTCGCCCACCCCCATGGTTCAGCGGTCTCCCAATACCACCCGGCATCGCACGAAACCCACTGGCCATTAGCGTAGGGCCGCCAGCCTTGGCCGACGTACGCGGGATACCAGCACCGGCCGTACTGCTGAACGTCGACCCAGTAACCATGCTCCGCCAGCGGCGCGTG
>JBAXYB010000075.1:0-14530 GCA_037127585.1 Verrucomicrobiota bacterium | reverse complement strand
TAAAGGATGGGGTGACCGACGGGATTTGAACCCGCGACAGCCAGTTCCACAAACTGGAGCTCTACCAAGCTGAGCTACGGCCACCATCGCTCGTTTCCGAAGCGGCGCGGACTTTAGCATTGCAAAGGGAGGGGGTCAAGTTATCCTCCGACACAACCTCATGAAGAATTTACTGCTCTTGCTCTGCCTCGTGGTCGTGAGCCACAGCGCCTTCGCCCAAGTGGATATTGAACATCGCCGCACGGTCACCGTGCAAGCGGGTGCCGCCGTTTCGCAGAGCGAAGAACCGCTCAGCGGATTTGGCTACTTCTGGTTTAATGAGAATAACTATCCGTGGACGAATACCGCGCTGCGCGTCATTTATGCCGGGGTTTATTTGGACTCCGAATTCAGCTACTTCGTCGACGGCAATACCAATACCGCGATCGGCTTCGGCGCGGGGGGCGGAATTTACATGGACGGCTTGACGCCTTACGTCAACGGCGAACGGCTCGCGCAGCAGGAGTTCAATGGCGACGATATCGGTGGTCGCGTTTTCATCAATCAAACGATTCCGAATCCGACGCCGCTCCCGCTGAATGTGCGGGCGTCGTATTTCATCTCGCAGTTCTATTATCGCACTACGAGCAGCACGGCGAAGGCGTTCACCGTGCCGTCCGACTTTTACACGCAAACGGCGCAGGCTGAACTCCGGTTTGGCGGGATTGAGCCCGGGCTGCTGTCGAAGCGCGGCGCGGAATTCTATGTTGCTGCGGACGCAAACTACCGGAGCGGTTTTGAGCAATTTGGCCAGACGAATGCGCCGGCCGTCAACGGTCATCAAACCGATTACCAGCATGTCTTTGCTTCTCTCGCCGCGAAGTTGCCGGCGGGGCCGCTCGCGGTCAGTGCGCGCTTCTGTGGCGGCTACGGGAACAATCTCGACGAAATCAGCGCGTGGAAGCTCGGCGGCAATCTCATCAATGTCGATCCATTTGCATACACGCTCCACGGCTACTATCTGCGGGAGTTTTATACGGATCAATTTCTCATGTCGAATCTCGCCCTAAGTGTTCCGCTCTGTGACAAGCACGGCGTGGCGCTGCATTTCTACGGCGACTGGGCCGTGGCGCGCGGGGTGCCGCCGTTGGCACGCGATTTCGACAATTACTTCGGCGTCGGCTCCGGGCTGAGCTTTCGGGGGCCGTGGCGGACGGCTTTCCTCGTCAGCTACGGCTACGGCATCAACGCCGTTCGCAACGGCAACCGCGGCGGCAACGAAGTCGCCATCGGGCTGGAGAAGAATTTCTAAGCTCGGGAGACTCGCGCCGTGAATCGCATCCGGCTACTGCCCGAACACGTCGCGAATCAAATCGCGGCCGGTGAAGTCGTCGAACGACCGGCCTCAGTCGTCAAAGAACTCGTCGAAAATTCCCTCGATGCGGACGCCAAACGCATCACCGTTACCATCAAAGCCGGGGGGCGCTCCGCCGTCATTGTCGCCGATGACGGCTTCGGCATGAGCCGGGACGACGCGCTGCTGGCCCTCGAACGCCACGCCACGAGCAAGATTTCCAAAGCGGAAGACCTCGCTAGCATCCGGTCACTCGGTTTTCGCGGTGAAGCGGTGCCCAGCATTGCTGCCGTTTCGCGGTTCACGTTGACATCCCGGGAACGCGGCGCACTCAGCGGTACCCAGATCGAGATTGCCGGCGGCAAGATTCTCACCGTCCAAGACATCGGTACCGCTGAAGGGACGACGATCGAGGTTCGAAATCTTTTCTTCAACTTACCGGCGCGCCGGAAATTTCTCCGGACCGAGCAAACCGAGACCGGGCATATCGAACACATCGTGACCCTCTGCGCCTTGGCGCATCCCGGCGTTGCTTTCCGGTTGGTCGTCGACGAGCGCGAACGTTTCAACCTCGCGCCGGCCGTCAAGTTGGCAGACCGGCTCCGTGAGTTGTATGGTAATCAACTTGTTGAACAGGTTCTGGAGGTCAATTTCCAGCGCGGTGAAATCACGGTGACCGGCTTCGTTGGCAAACCCGGCATCAGTCGGACCGACCGCAGCCAGCAGCACATTTTCGTCAACGGCCGGCCCGTCGAGAGTAAGGGCATCAACTACGCGTTGCTGGAGGGGTATCACACGGCATTGATGAAGAGCCGGTATCCGGTCACGTTCCTGTTTATCGAGATCGATCCGGAACTGGTGGATGTGAACATTCATCCGGCGAAAAGGGAAGTGCGGTTCCGCGATGAGTACGTCGTCCGGCAAGTCGTCATCGACGCCGTGCGCAAAGCGCTCGAACCGACTGGGGAGAAGTTTCAGCCGGTCACTAATGTTGGATGGCCGCAGATCGAGCGTAGGAGCGACATTCCTGTCGCGACCGAACAGTTCCTCACGGTCGATACGAAGGATCGCGACAAGAATGTCGCTCCTACAGAATTAGTTCCGCCGCCCCAACCAACCGAAGTCCAAACGGAAGAAGGCCGGTGGCGGATTCTTGGGGTCATCGGTCGGCTCTACGTGCTAATCGAATCGCCGGATGGCCTCGTGCTGATGGATCAGCATGCCGCGCACGAACGCGTGCTGTTCGAAAAGATGTTGAAGGAGTTGGATGCCGACAACGCGCCGGCACAAAAGCTCCTCTTGCCGGTCACTCTGGAGGTGGACGCTCGGGACGCGACATTTCTGCAGGCGAATCTGAAGACGTTGCACAAGCTTGGTATCGGCGTGAGCGAGTTTGGCGAGAAGACTTTTCTGGTTGATGCGTTGCCGCCCTATTTCTCCATTGAAAACGTGCAACAGATCTTCCGCAACATCGTCGATGAACTGCGGCAGACCGGCGAGCAAGTCCATTCGCGGCGACTCGGTGAGGATAAAATCGCAACGACCGTCTGCCGGCATGCCGTCAAGGCGCGCGATCCGCTCAAGGGCGAGGAACTGACGGCGTTACTCGCGCAATTGCACCGGTGTGATTTGCCCTATACCTGTCCGCACGGCCGGCCGACGTTGATTCAGATGTCGTATGCGGAGTTGGACAAGAAGTTTGGTCGTAAAGTGTAGTTCGGGCGGTGCGCTTTCTGATAGCATGCCGGCATGTCGCAAGTGCCGGCGTACCACATCATGACCAAACCGGTCGGGTCGATTTGTAATCTCGACTGCACGTACTGCTATTATTTGGAAAAAGAGAAGCTCTACCCGTCGACCGAGAATTTCCGGATGACCGACGCGGTTTTGGAGGAATACGTCCGGCAATACATCGGCTCGCAGAATGTACCGGAGGTGAGTTTTGCCTGGCAGGGAGGGGAGCCGACGTTGCTCGGGGTGGATTATTTTCGCAAGGCGGTCGAGTTGCAGAAGAAGCACGCCAACGGGAAGAAGATCACCAACGCGCTCCAGACCAATGGCGTTTTGCTCGATGATGAGTGGTGTGAGTTCTTGACGGCCAATGGATTTCTCATCGGCCTGAGCGTGGATGGTCCACGCGAGTTGCACGACCGGTATCGGGTGGACAAGGGCGGGAAGCCGTCGTTTGACCGGGTCATGGCGGGGCTGGCGATGTTGAAGAAGCATAAGACTGAGTTCAATACGCTGACCGTCGTCAATCGCGCCAACTCGCAAAAGCCGTTGGGGGTTTATCATTTCCTCAAGGAGATCGGCTCCGGCTACATGCAGTTCATTCCGCTCGTGGAGCGCAAGCCCGGCACTGATGCAAAGTCGATGGGATTAGATTACAGCGAGCCGCCACTTTCCGGTAAGTGGTCGCCGAGTGAGCCGGTAACGAGTTGGAGTGTCGAGTCCCGGCAATACGGCGAGTTTCTTGTGAAGATTTTCGACGAATGGGTCCGACAGGATGTCGGCAGGTATTTCGTGCAGATGTTTGATGTGACGTTGGGAAGTTGGATGGGGATGGGGGCGAGCTTGTGTGTCTTTGCGGAGACGTGCGGCAACGCACTGGTGCTCGAGCATAATGGCGATCTGTTCTCCTGCGACCACTACGTTTACCCGCGCTACAAACTGGGCAACCTCATGAACAAGACGCTCGGCGAGATGGTGAACTCACCCGAGCAACGCCAGTTCGGCACCGACAAGCAGACGACGTTGCCGAAGTATTGCCGGGAGTGCGATGTGAAATTTGCGTGTAACGGCGAGTGTCCAAAGCACCGCTTCATCCGCACGATTGATGGCGAGCCGGGGTTGAACTATCTGTGCGCGGGCTACAAACGGTTTTTCCATCATGTCGATCCGTACATGCGGCGGATGACGGATTTACTGCGGCAGGGCCAGCCGGCCGCGCTGATAATGAGGGAGATGGTGGGCCCGCCAGGATTTGAACCTGGGACCAAAGCATTATGAGTGCTCCGCTCTAACCGCTGAGCTACGGGCCCGGCGGGGGCGAGATTACTACAACTGTTGCGCTTGGAGGAAGCCTTCGATTTGACGTTGCCGGGTCGGGTGGCGCATTTTCCGCAATGCTTTGGCTTCGATCTGCCGGATGCGTTCGCGGGTGACGCGGAATTGCCGGCCGACTTCTTCCAGCGTCCGGCAATAGCCGTCGCCAAGACCGAAGCGGAGTTGCAGAACTTTGCGTTCACGTTCGGTCAACGTTTGGAGGACGTCGCCGAGCTTTTCTTTGAGCAAAGAATAGGACGCCATTTCGCTGGGGTTTTCGGCGGACTTATCTTCGATGAGGTCGCCGAAGTTCGTGTCCTCGCTGTCGCCAATGGGTGATTGAAGCGAGATGGGTTGTTGGGCCATTTTGAGGACGGCCCGAACGCGATCGACCGGCAATTGCATTTCCTCGGCAACTTCTTCCGGGGATGGCTCACGGCCAAACTCTTGCACGAGTTGTTTTTGGATGCGCATCAGCTTGTTGATCGTTTCGATCATGTGCACCGGGATGCGGATGGTGCGGGCTTGATCGGCGATGCTGCGAGTGATGGCTTGCCGGATCCACCAGGTGGCGTACGTCGAGAACTTGTAGCCGCGCCGGTATTCGAATTTCTCAACGGCTTTCATCAGGCCCATGTTGCCTTCCTGAATGAGGTCGAGGAACGAGAGGCCGCGATTGGTGTATTTCTTGGCGATGGAAATGACGAGGCGGAGGTTGGCCTCAACCATTTCGCCTTTGGCTTGCACCGCTTTTTTCATCCACGTTTTCAGTTCATCGTGGGTCTTGATGAATTGCTCGGTGGGAAGGCGGACGGCCAGTTCGAATTTCTTCAGTTTGCGATCGAGGTCGCGAATTTCGGCATCGGCACCGTTGGACTTGCGAAACCGTTCCAAACGCTCGCGGTCGAAGATGACAACGTCGAACTCTTCCCGGATTTCGTTGGCTTTCTCAACGAATTCCTCGAGCACCTTTTGCTTGAAGTAAAACTTCTCGAATAAAACTTGCAGGCCCAAATCGGCTTTCTTGAAATCTTTGCGGAGGCGTTCAGTCTCTTTCTTGGTCAACCCGGACCGCGCGAGCTTCTCGTACTTGGCGTCGACGACGGCATCGGACTTTTTGACGCGCGACAGGAGTTGGGGCAGGGCGCGCATGTATTGTTCGCGGCTATCGATCTTTTTGTCGATGATGACCCGGTCAAACCGTTCTTTGCCGTTCAGCAGCCGGTTGGCGAGGTTGAGATGTTCTTTGGCGGTGAAGCCGAAATCATTAATGATGGATTTGACCTGGAGTTCAGCGGTCTCAATGCGCTTGGAGATTTCGACTTCCTGTTCGCGCGTCAAGAGGGGAACTTGGCCCATCTGCTTGAGGTACATCCGCACCGGGTCGTCGAGGATGTCGAGCCGGGAATCAACTTTGACCGGCTCTTTTTCTTCTTCCGGTTGCGCGGCGTTATCGCGTTTGAAACGATCGACTTCCGAGGCGTCGATGATTTCGATATCCATCCCGCGGAGCGTAATCATGATTTGATCGAGTTCTTCGGCGGAGAGAATGTTCTCCGGCAAGATTTCGTTCAAATCGCCATAGGTCAGGTAACCCTGTTCCTTGGCCAGCTTGATCAACTCCTTGATCTTGAGGTTTTTTTCAGCGGGATCGAAGCCGACAGGGGCGACAACCACGGGTTTTAGAGACTTTGCTTTTGTTGGCTTTTTATGGGTGGACATGAAAATCGTGTGCTCCGAGACGGACTAGTTAGCGCTTCCGTATCGAAAGCGCGGGAATATTGCGTAGCTTTGGCTGTAAGTCAAGAACCTCTCGTAATAATTTATCGCGCTCATCGGGCTTCAAGTCGGCATGGCTCAACTGCTTCCGTAAGTCGCGTAACCGGTGCTCAACCTGTGTTCGCTCCAGCGACGCGAGGCAATCCATCGCGGCCCCATCCAAATTCTGACTCGACGCCGGTTTAACCGTCAATTCTGCCGCCAATTGCACTTCCTCATTGTCGCCTGGGGCGTTCATCAAGGTATTCGGACCATCCCACTTACCGGCACTGTGCAGCTTCAAAACTCGACCAATCAACCGACCGGCAACACTACGCGTCAGCCACTCAGCGTCTAATCGTTCCATCGCCAAATCCACGACGCGCATATCGGCTAGCATCATTTGCAATAACAACAATTCCGCCGGCTGATTCGGCTCATTCTCAAATTCAACTTCGCCGGCGGCATCCGCCTCTTCTTCCTGGCGACTGACCACTGCCCCGCGGCGTCGACTCGCCTGCAAGTTGCGCAACTCTTGCCGGATGGCGTCTTCGGGTACGTCCAGCCGCTGCGCCGTCTGCTGAGCGTACGTCGACAACAATACCGGGCTCGGAATCCGCGCCAACCATTCGACCATTTGTCGGACGATCTGGAGTTTGCCCCGCTCGGACCGCGGGTCATGCTGGTGCGAGAGCCGTTCCAGTAAGTAGACAAAAAAACTCTCCCCATTGGTAATCAGATTCTTCAGCTTTTCGCCGCCGTGCGCTTTAATGAAGCTATCCGGGTCGTAATCACCTGGGATGACGGCGACGCGCATGGCGATCCCGGCTTCCCAGAGCGGTTCAGCACTGCGGACGATGGCTTTCTGGCCGGCTTCGTCGGCGTCGTACATCAAGACGACTTCTTCGGCATACCGCTTCAGGATTCGCGCATGCTGATCCGTCAACGCCGTGCCTTGCGGCGCGACGACGTTGGTGATGCCGGCTTCGTGGCAGGCGATCGTGTCGATCTGGCCTTCGCAGAGGACGGCAAATTTTTCTTCGATGATCGACCGCTTGGCCTTGTCGAGCGCGAAGAGCAACCGGCCCTTTTGGAAGATCGGCGTCTCGGGAGAGTTGACGTACTTGGGTTGATCTTTTTCATCCGTCAAGATCCGGCCACTAAATCCGACGACCCGGCCTTGTTCGTCGCAAATTGAGAACATCAGCCGGCCGCGAAACCGGTCATAGACCCGGCCTTCCTCCGAACGAATCGCCAAGCCGGCCAGTTCGAGATCTTCCGGTTTGTATTTCTTACCGGCTGCCCATTGCAAGAGGCCGTCCCAGGATTCGGTCGAATACCCAATCCGCCACTGACGCGCCACTTCCCGGGAGATTTCGCGTTTCTCCAAATACCGCTGCGCGATACCGGCTTTGCCGATGTTCTCCTGGAAGAAGGCCGAGACGTCTTCGTGGAGCTTGAGCAGCAGGTCTTTCTCGCCCCGGTGCTGAGCGGCGCCGGCATCTTCCATTTCAATCTTGATGCCGGCTTTCTCGGCCAACCGGCGGACGGCGTCGATGAATTCGAGATTCTCGTACTGCATGACGAACTTGAACACGTCGCCGCCCACGCCGCAGCCAAAGCATTTCCACATTTGCTTCGACGGATTGACGTTGAAGCTCGGCGTCTTCTCTTTATGGAACGGACAGAGGGCACGAAAATTGGCGCCCGCCCGCTTTAAGGGAAAATACGCGCCGATGACTTCCACCACGTCGTTGGCGTGGCGGACTTGCTCGATGACTTGCTCGGAGATCCGACCCGGCACGACTGGCTACTTCGCTTTCTTTGGCTTGGAGGTTGCGAGGTCATTCTCATCCGCGTCGATCGGGCGCTCAATGTCGCGGAAAAACGGCACCGTCTCCGGAAAGGTTTTCTTCGTGACCTTTTCAACCGAGGGAATCAACCGCACGACGGCCGAACCAAACTTCGAATTGGTCGAGACATGTTTGTGCCAGAATGGACTGCGCACGAGCGACAGCCAAATCGTCAACACCGCCATGACCAATGCCATCCGCACCAGGCCGAGAGCGGCCCCGCCGAAGTTTTCCAGAAAGGCTGCGGCGGGTGATTTCTTAGTCCAGCTTGAGACCAGCTTGCGTATCAACAACGAGATAAGATAGACGCCGATGATGATGCCGACAAAGGCGATCAGGCGGGATGGTTCTTCATCCAGTTGCATCTTCTTCCGAACCCAATCGCCGGCCACCTCGTAATATTTCAGGGACAACCAAACCATCAACACCCAACTGATCAGGCGGATGACTTCCCCCAACGCGCCGCACCGGAGCCCGCTCCATAAGCCGAACACCAGCGCAATCGCCCAGATCACGTCGAACCAGTTGGCGTCAAAAGGTAGGGTAGCAAACATGCCGGTAACGTAGCGAAACGCTGCCGGCAATTCCAATCATTTCTCCGCCGGGACGCGCAGTTGCAAGATGTAGCGTTGGAAATCCGTCTGCCACTGTGCGCTATCTTTGCCGAAGCGTTTCCGAAAACTCGCCACATCATCCCGGCTCCACTTTAAGTCCTGTAAAAACCGGCGAAAGTGGCTGTTCTGAAAGTTCGTCGAGTCGCGCATCATCAAATAATGGACCAACGCCCAACTCACCGGATAAGTCACCGCGGGATTCGCGTAAAATGACTGTCGATCCATCGCCAGCAAATCGCCCAACGCCGGCACCCGTCCCGCCCGGATTACCGCCTGTGCCGCCGCCAGCCGGTTCGCATCGATCCCGCCGGGAATCAGCCGGCCATTCTTCACCGTATTGCTCTCGAAGAACTGCGCCAGCCCCTCGTTCAACCACACTGGCACTTCCTGACCCAACTCGTACCCGATGAACTGATGAAACCCTTCGTGCGCCAACACCGGCCACAACCCCGCCGACTCGAACGTCACCAACTCAAAAAACGTATTGTCCGCCTCATCCGTCTTCAGGTGACAATACCCCGCCAACCCCGGGTGCGTCATCCCGACCGAGTCGCGCGAGTACGCGCGGAAGTCCGCGACATTGTTGAACACCAACACGCGTGCGCCATCCTTCGGGGCAAAGTTCGTGAAATACCGGGAGTACAACTGCAACATCGCGTTCATGTACCCGTTGACCTCCCGGCCGATCTGTTCGCCGCCCTGCGCCAACACCTGATAATGCCCGCCGGTCACCTCGGCAAAATCCGCGATGTTCGCCGCCTGCGCGCTGACCGCCAGCAATAGAAAAATCAAAATGCGTTTCACGCTGATCACTTACTTAAGGTGGGTTTTGTAGGCTGTCAATCTGCGGTTCACCCGGCACGGTTGTTGTGAGCAGACGCGGCATATAGTCCGGCTCGTTGACGTAATAAAAATGGTTATTGAATGTCTGCGTGATTGACCACCCGGGTGGAGGAGAAAGCATGACCAACGTGTTCCGAAAGCTCAGAAACTGATTCGTGATCAATGTGGCGAAGTGGTTCGTAATTATGCGGGATTGATTCGTAAGGATTATATCGGGACGGATCGGCAGCTCGACGATGAATAGATTTTCGACCAGAGTCCACTGGCCAGTTCGAAAACGCGGAGGGGCCTGCTTAAATTGTGGCGTAGTCTTTATCTCGACGTAAGATCCTGACCGGACTGTGTGATCCTTGTTAATCTCAATCTCGTCGAGCAACCCAGTGAATTCCCGCACCCAGAATCTTCCCGCGATTTGGTTTTCTCGAAGGTCTACCGGCTTGGAGAATTCCTGTTCCTGAGCACGCTCATTCAGATTCGTTGATGCGTCGAGATGAGCCGCGAGCGCGACAAGGGCGGCAGCAACTATCAGTAATTCGAGGAATGTGAATCCATGGCGTGGGCGCAGGCAGTTCATCCGCCGGGGAGTGTCGCGCGCGGGGGCGGGGACGTCAAGCGTCGCAATCGCGACAAGAATGTCGCTCCTACGAGTGCTTGGCGACTTTGCGTCATTTTGCGTGACCACCGCTTGTTTAGCTCAGGAATTTGACGGTTCAGGTGTAGCGGCGCTTCTGTGAAGCGCCGATTCTCTTCATTGATTGAGCGGCACGCGCTTCGCAGAAACGCGACTACAACTTCCCCTTCATCCTGACTTCGGCGGTGCTAATCGGGCCTTGACTCGCTATCTTGCCGGGCATGGAAGGCAACGATCAGATTCAGGCGTGGTTCGGAAAACGCGCGAAGCTGTTGGAGAAGGGGATTGATCCGTACGGCGGCCGGTTCGAGTTTCACGAAACCATCGCCGTCGCGCGCACTGACCCGACGCCGATTTCCTGAGCCGGTGTAGCCACGCCGCTCTGTCGGCGTGCTCCTGAATCGCGGCTACTTCTCTTCGTTATTCTGCTTTCGCTGATCTTCGGGGTAGATGATGAGGCGGGTCCGGTTCGTTTCGGTGTTATCGGCTTCCACGTCCATCTTTTCCTGCCCGTGCCAAATGGTGATCTTCTTGCCGGTCACCGTGCCTTCCGGGCTTTCGACTTTTGGGTGCAACGTGAGAACCACTTTGTCGTCGGACGTGGTGTAATCCGCGTGGTCAGCGGTGGCTTTCTTCTTGTCCTGATTGATGATGACGCCGCCGGTCGCCACGATCCGTTGGACGGAACGGACCGAGTTG
The DNA here is from genome assembly GCA_037127585.1 of Verrucomicrobiota bacterium. GTDB lineage: Bacteria > Verrucomicrobiota > Verrucomicrobiia > Palsa-1439 > Palsa-1439 > CAINDI01. The sequence continues at coordinate 3,754 of JBAXYB010000075.1, read as the reverse complement.
GTGGCACCGTTGACGATGTTATTGGTGCCGCCGAAGAAGACTACCATCTTGTCGGCACGCACGGTGATATGCGGGTCAACCACCACGACATTGCCCTCGAACGTGCCGACGTTGCTGGCGTAATCCGTCTGCATGCGATCGCTGGTGACAACGGTCGGTTCGTTGGTGGCGGTGCCGGCGCCGAGAGCTGACACCGCGACGGCGGCGATAGCGATATAGAAAAACTTCATGGTGGATCTCCTTGCGGTGACAACAGGTGCGCCCCGGTAATGACCATCTGGACGTTCTTGCGAACGACGACCTCGGTATTGCTGCCGGACCAATCACCGCCGATGCCGGTCAGGATCAAATTCTCCCGCTCAATGCGCACCGGCGCGTCGGTCGCAGCCCGGCTGTTGGCCCGGTCGAGCACGAGGATCGGAGTGGTAAAGATGAGGCTGACTTTGTTGCTCGTGTAAAGCTCGGCGCGCGCATTGATGATGTCCATCAACCCGTCGGGCCGGAACGTGGCCCGGTCGCCACTCAGTTTCCATTTCAGGTTACCGGCGTCGTCGCGTTCGGGGACGACGAACTTTTCGATGTAGCCGGAGGCTGTGGGGACATTCGTCTCGGCGCGCCCGCCGGTCACCAACATCAGCCCGGCCAGCAACACTGTCAGATATTTTGCAATCGCCTTGTCCCAGCGGCCGGTAGCTTTCAGTAACATTTCGATGACTTCCCGGACCGCGCCCGCACCGCCGGTATGGCGGGTCAGGTAATGCGCGCTGGCTTTGACTTCGGCCACCGCATTCGGCACAGCCACGGCCAGACCGACGCGCCGCAAGACCGGCAAGTCCACGAGTTCGTCGCCGACAAAACAAATCTCTTCGTCGCGCAGGCCGTGTTCCGCTTTGATGCGATTGACCATGTCCATCTTGTTGACGGCGCCTTGGTGCAAAATCTTCACCCCTAAATCCGCGGCGCGTTTCGCCGTGGCGCGCGAAGGCCGACCGGTGACGAAGCCCACGAGCAAGCCGGTCCGCAACGCCATCGCGATCCCGTGCCCATCTTGCACATCGAAGCTTTTGGATTCCTGGCCGGTATTGGAAAAGTACAGCTTGCCGTCGGTAAGCACGCCATCAACATCAAGCAGCAAGCAGCGAATCTTTTTCAGGCGGGCGGTCAAGTCACGCCGGCTGGCTAGGTTTTTCATCTAGTTTGGCAGCGCTTGGTAGTTCGTAGTGGTAACGACTTCGACGTACTTCGAGATGTTCATATCTGGCGCAACTCTCTAACAACAAGTTACGCAGAGTAAAAGGCTAAATGCGATCATCCGAGGACGGTCAATGTCCCGCTGGTCACGCCGAGTTGGCGGACGGCGTTGAGCCGTTTCAAAACCGCTGCTGCATCCGTCGCAGTCCCCGCCAACAACTCCCGGTAACTCTCCACCACCAGTTGGGTGCGCGCCGCGTCTTCTTCCAGCAATTCCACGCGGAAATGCCGCGCCCCGGCCTCCGTGAATTGCCGGATAAACTCCGCGCCACTCTGAGCGCGCGCGTGATACACCGTGTTCCGGCAACCTACGTCCGCTTTGATCGGATGCTCCATGCCGACCCGGTCGCGCAACTTCAAATTCCGCGTATCACACGGCCGCCCACAATTCGTGTGATCAGTCCCGTTCGTCAGGAACGCCGCGAACACGCAATGCTCCATATGAAACATCGGCATGTGTTGATGAATCACCAGTTCAAACCACGCCGCCGGCGCCGCGCGCAACAGATCCAGCACCTGCTGCGAGTTGCAGTCGTACGACACCGTCAGCCGCTCCAACCCCTCGCGCATCAACAAATCCGCCGTCACCGGATTGGCGACGTTCAAGGAGAAATCGCCGACCTTGCGCAGCTTCGTCTGCCGGAAATAATCCAGCCCGCCGAGATTGCGAATGAGCACGCCGTCTGGTTTCGCATCCTCGATGATCTTGAAAAACGCCTGCTCACCGGCTTTCTGAATCCGGGGCGTCGCCAGAAAGATTTCGCCGCGCCCGCGCACCGCCGCGACGGCGTCGGGATACCGTCGCAGGTCTTCGAAATCCACGTAGATCGTACCGGCGCCGGCCGTCAGCGCCGCGTCAATCTGCGCCAACGTCCGACAGAGCACGATGAGTTGCGTCTTACCGGCCGTCGTCTCGCGTTTTGGCAGCAGGGTCGACAGCACCGGCTCTAGCGGCGCTCGATGAACGACTTCTTCCGCGGGAATTGCCAAAAGTTTCTCCACCAACTCCCGCCGCAGCCGGTTCAACTCACTCACCGGCAAGATCAAATGCCCGGTCAGCTTGTTGGTCAACTCGCCAAGCACAAAATCCGTTTCGCCCAACCGGCCGAGTTGGTCACGCAATAGCGGCGTGTTCATCGGTCGCTTGTAGGCGATCTGAAGTTTGACCGTGGAATGGACCCGCACGCCATTTGCCTCGACTGTCAACGACTGATCCGCCGCGCCGGTCACCAGCATATCGATCGACCGCTTCGGCTTCGGGATTTCGCCGGTAAACGATTTCCGTAAAGTTCGCCCCAAATGCGGATCGCTCGTCTTCCACACCCGGTCGCCCACTTTCAACACCTTGAAATTGATATGGCCGCGCTCGAAGAACAAGCTGCCGTCGCGCACTTCCCAGACGCGGCCGCCTTGCTCCTTGTCGGTATCGCCGCCGGTATCAAACGCCACGCCGTCGCCGGCCTTGATTGCGACCTGCGCATCGACCGTGACAAAATCCGGTCCGACGCGGTTGATCTTGCCGATGAAAGCACCGCGCTTCGTGCCGAACCGCGCGTGCACCAGCGCTTGATGATTGACGCCGTGCATCCAGCCGGAATACAGCCCCCGCGAAAACGCCATTTCAAGTTTATACGTTTCATCATCGACCAGTGCGCCATCAATGGCTTTCCGGTAAACCTGACAGGTCGCGGCGACGTACTCCGGTGTCTTCAGTCGTCCCTCGATCTTGAACCCGGTCACGCCCAAGCGGATCAACTCCGGGATTTCCTTCACCGCCGCGAGGTCTTGCGGCGAGAGCAAATACCGGCGGTCGCCGAGGTCTTGCAGCGCGCCATCGACGATCAAGTCATAGGGCAACCGGCAGGCCTGCGCGCATTCGCCGCGGTTGGCGCTGCGCTGGCCGAGCGCTTCGCTGGTGAGACACTGGCCGGAGTAGGCCACGCACAACGCGCCGTGGACAAAAGTTTCCAGGCCGACCGGCGATTCACCGAACTTCGCCAATTCACGCAACGAAGTTTCACGGGCCAGCACGACGCGTTTGATGCCGAGCCGGTCGGCGAACGCGACGCCTTCGGGGGAGGTGATGGTCATCTGCGTCGACGCATGGACATCCATCCGGACTCCGAGTTTCTGCGCGAGCCGGGCGACGCCGAGGTCTTGCACGATGACGGCATCCACGCCGGCCGCATCGAGCGCCAGGAGTTCGCGTTCCGCGGCCGGTAATTCGTCAGTGAAAATCAAGACGTTGAGCGTGCAGAATGCCCGGACGCCGTGCGCGTGAACAAAGTGGACAAGCTCCGGCAAGTTCTCGACTGTAAAATTCTCCGCGCGCATGCGGGCGTTGAACTGTTGGAGGCCGAAGTAGATCGCATTGGCGCCATTGGCCACGGCGGCACGGGCACATTCCAGATTGCCGGCGGGAGCGACGAGTTCAAGTTTGCGGTTCACGTTGGCGCGAGAATATCAGAAACCGCCCGGCCCGGCTACATTTGCGCGGGCGGCT
>JBAXYB010000074.1:0-14582 GCA_037127585.1 Verrucomicrobiota bacterium | reverse complement strand
AATACCGGCGACCCCAAGCCGGCCGAGGTGGCGTTCGCGCTGGAGCAGGAAAGTTTCGAGCAGGGTTTGTCGGGAAGTTTGTAATTCCGCAAAACAAAACGGGGAATCCGTTGCCGGACTCCCCGTTTTTTTTGCAGTAGCGATTGAGTGGTTAGGAAGCCTTCTTCTTTTCTTTCGGCGGAGCGGGCGGAGCGATCTTGCTGGCCACGTTTTTCCCGCCTTCTTCAGTGTAATTAGCCTTCACTTTGTCGCCAACCTTCAGGTCGGTCAACTCGCCAACTTTCTTGTCAGCCGTCGCGATCTTGGCGGCGGCGGCGGCGAAGGTCTTGGACTCGCCGTCCTTGTTCTTAAGCGTCACGGTCTTGGCGGCGGCGTCGACCGCGGTCACTTCCCCGGTGAACTCGCGCTTCTTGGGTTTCTCGGGTTTGGCGTCTTCGGCAAATGCCGGTAACGCGAAGGTTACGGCGACGATTGCGGCGATTACGGCTAGAGCTGCTTTTTTCATTACTTCTGCCTCCGGTTGGGGTTGGGTTGAACTCTCCGTCAGAACGCCGCCCATCAAAGGAATTTTTCCCACCGGCGTCAACTCGGAAAGAAAGTTTTCTGTTGCTTCGACTTGGCTTTCTGGGAAACTCGCGGGCGTAGCACCCCGTTACGGAGAGAAATCTATGCCTGTGGATACTGCGAAGGTCCGAACCGTGGCCGTGGTTGGTCACGCTGCCAGTGGAAAAACTTCGTTGCTCGATGCGTGCCTGTTTCTCGCGAAGGCCGTGGATAAACACGGCCGCCCGGGGAACGGCACGAGTAACTGCGATTGCTTGCCGGACGAACTCGAACGCAAGATCACCATTCACGCCAAGCCATTTCACTGCAAATGGCAGGAGCACCAGATCTACTTGCTCGACACACCGGGCTTTGCGGATTTTACCGGCGAGACAATCGCAGCCATTCGCGCAGCGGACGCGGCGATAATCGTGGTTGACGGTGTGACCGGCGTGGAAGTCGGGACTCGGCGGGTTTGGAAGTTACTCGACGAAGCGCAGAAACCCCGGCTCATCTTTGTGAGCAAACTCGACAAGGAGAACAGCGATTTTTTCCGGTGCGTCGAACAAATCCAACAGGTTTTCGGTAAGAACTGCATTCCGTTCGAGATGCCGCTCGGTCAGGAGGCTGGCTTCTCCAAGGTCCTGAATCTGCGGACGACGCCGGAAGCGGATGTGCCGGCGGAGTTGCGCGCGCAATTTCACAAGGCTCACGAAGCACTCGAAGAAGCGGCGGCGGAACAGGACGACAAACTGCTCGAAGAATTTCTCGGCGGTCAGGCGCTCACGCTCGACGAGATCACCAAGGGCACGCACGCCGGCGTGGCGAAGGGTAGTACGGTGCCGATTTATTGCGGTTGCGCGGAGAAGGAGATTGGCGTGCGCAATCTGCTCGAAGGCGTCGTGGCGCTCTTGCCGTCGCCGTTGGATCGCGGGCCGGTCGAGGGGATCGAGCCGGATGCGAAAGCGCCGTTTGCCGGGTTTGTCTTCAAGGCCACGATTGACCCGTTTGCCGGTCACCTCACTTACGTCCGCATCATGGCCGGGACGCTCAAACAAGATCTGGATGTGGTTAATGCGACCCGGGGTACGAAGGAACGCATCCCGCAGTTGCTCCGGCTGCAGGGTAAATCACAAGCCCCGGTTGCCGAGGCTGGCCCCGGTGAGATTGTTGCGTTGGCCAAGCTGAAAGATGTGCACATCAATAACACGCTTTGCGATCCGCGCCGGCCAGTGGAGTTCCCGGCGATCAAGTTCCCGGCGGCGGTCATGAGTTATGCGGTGCATCCGCACACGATTAAAGACGAGGAGAAAATCAGCATCGCCCTCCACCGGCTGCTGGAAGAAGACCCGACGTTCCACATGCACCGGAATCCGAACACGAAGGAACTCGTCATCTCCGGCATGGGCGACATGCATCTGGCAGTCGTCGTGGACACGATGAAGAAGAAGCTCGGCGTGAACGTGGACTTGAGCACGCCGAAGGTGGATTACAAAGAGACGATCACCGCGAAGGGCGACGGCCACTACAAGCACAAGAAACAATCCGGTGGGCATGGTCAATACGGCGAAGCCTACGTGCGGATCGAGCCGCGCGAGCGGGGGACCGGTTTTGAGTTTGATAGCGAAGTGGTCGGCGGCACGATTCCGCGCAACTTCATACCGGCGGTGGAGAAGGGTTGCGTTGAAGGAATGACGGCCGGCAGTGTGGCCGGGTTTCCCGTCGAAGATGTGAAAGCGGTTGTGTACGACGGCTCGTACCATGATGTGGACTCGAACGAAATCAGCTTCAAGATTGCCGGGCTGCACGCGTTCAAGGAAGCGATGCAAAAAGCGCGGCCGGTCTTGCTCGAACCGGTCATGAACGTGAATGTGTACGTGCCCGACCATTACATGGGCGACATTACCGGCGACCTGAATCACCGGCGCGGCCGCATCCTCGGCGTCGACGCGGTGGATGGGTTGCAGAAAATCACGGCGCAGGTCCCGCAGGCGGAGTTGTTTAAGTACGCGAGCGAACTGCGTTCCATGACCGGCGGGCGGGCGTCGTTTGAGATGGAGTACAGCCACTACGAACAAGTGCCGGCGCATATCGCGCAGAAGGTTGTCGCCGACACGCTGGCGGCGAAGAAAAACGGGTAGTCTGCTTTTGAGTTGTTGTTCGTGTCGTTCTTCTCTAACATCCCAACACCTTTCGGAGATAAAACATGAAAAAAATTGAAGCGATCATCAAGCCGTTCAAACTCGAAGACGTCAAAGAAGCGTTGGCCGCGGTTGGCGTCGAAGGGATGACGGTCAGTGAAGTGAAAGGCTTTGGCCGGCAAAAAGGCCACACGGAAATTTACCGGGGCAGCGAGTACACGGTGGATTTTCTTCCCAAGCTCAAATTGGAAATCGTCGTGGCCGACGGCGTGGTTGAAGCCGCCGTCGCTGCGATTCTGAAAACCGCCAAGACCGGCAAGATCGGTGATGGAAAGATTTTTGTGATGCCCGTGGAACAGGCCGTTCGCATTCGCACGGAAGAAAGCGGCGAACAGGCGGTTTAGTTCGCTAGGCCATCTGGATCACTAGCGCGGTCGTGTTATCGCGGCCGTCTTTTTCTACCGACTCCAAGACCAACCGGCGCGCTGGGTTGCTGGACTCGGGCTCGCGCAACAGCTCGGTAATGTGACTGTCGTAAAGTCCGCCCACCAAACCGTCGGTGCAGAGCAGAAAAATATCTCCCGCCGTGTAGGCCACCGCGCCGAGTTGCGGGTCCACAAACTGGTTGCCGCCGCCGAGGGCTTTTTGGAGCACGTTGCGCCGGGGATGAGTCCGAGCTTCGCGTTCATTTAGTTGGCCATTGCGATAGAGCCAGTCGACGTGCGTATCATCGTGACTGAGCCGTTTCAGTTCGCTGCCTTGCGCCGGTAGGTAGTAGATCCGGCTGTCGCCAATATGGGCGAAATACAACCACTGGGGCGTGAACCAGCACAGGCTCAAGGTGGCCTCCATGCCGGCGCATTCCTCATAGCTGCTCCCCACATACGTCAAAGCCCGGTGGGTTTGATTGAAGATTTCTGTCAACACATCCTCAAAACCACTGGCCAAACCGACGGCGGATTGCCGGAACGCGCGCGGGAGCAGGGTGGTGATTTTATCAACCGCAATCCGGCTGGCAAATTCGCCGGCCTTCGCTCCGCCCATGCCATCGCTCACCGCGAAGACAAAATCCGTCTGCCCGGTCTCGGCGACCCCGTGCTTGCCGAGTCGATGAACTTCCTGGGCGTCAAACTGGAGACCCAGAAAGGCGTCCTCATTATTGGCGCGGACCTTACCGGGATCGGTTTCACCAAACCACTGAATGCTTGCCGGTGTGGTCACGTGGTTATTCAAACCCCGGGAGGATAGTGGCGAACTCAAAATCAATCAGGCAAAATCGCCCATCAGATTGCCGGTAGGTCACGTTGCGAATATCGGGATCATCGTGGCGCACACCGAATTGTTCCAGTTCAGCAAACAATTCTTTCAACCGCGCCGCATCCAAATGCTCCACCCGACTCCCGCAGTTCGACGTGACGATCTGCGGTTTCTGGGCATCCGCTTCGAGCAGCTTCGGCACGAACTGACAGCCGCGGGCTTCCAGATGCCGCAAAACTCGCGTCTCATTCGTAAATCGCGTCATCGCATCCGGCCCGTGGTACGTCTTATAAACCAGACCGTCGAAACTGAGGTTGACCGTTGCCCGGAGTGTATCTTTGACTTTCAGCATATAAGGGACGTCCTGCTGACTTTCTAATATAGGGAGAATTATTGCGCATGCAGAGCAAATAAATACAGTTGCCGGTTGGCGCGCTCAGCCTCAATCCAAAATCCTAGCTCCGGTAACCGCCGTGACAAAGCCCAGTTAGAAACTATTTTCGCATTGGCTAAACAAGTGACTTCACAAATGGCATTTCGCCTGCTAAACCGACCAGTGCTTGTTCAGCCAAGCTGTTTGGCAACCAACTCAAACTAACAACATCGGGAGTTCACACACACATGGCAAAGTACAAATTGGAATACATCTGGCTCGACGGTTATCAACCCGTCCCCAATCTCCGCGGCAAAACCCAAGTCAAGGAATTCGCCAAATTTCCGGATCTCAAAGATCTCCCCATGTGGGGCTTTGACGGCAGCTCAACCCGGCAAGCCGAAGGCCATAATTCTGACTGCATGCTCAAACCGGTCGCCGTTTTCCCGGACTCGACGAAGAAGAACGCGGCCCTCGTCATGTGCGAAGTCATGCTGCCCGACGGCAAGACTCCCCATCCGACCAATGCCCGCGCGACCGTCCTCGATGATCCCGGCGCTTGGTTTGGATTTGAACAGGAATACTTTCTCTACCAAGACGGCGCCCCCCTCGGCTTTCCCGCCGGCGGTGGATTCCCGCCCCCGCAAGGCGAATACTACACCGGCGTCGGCTACAAGAACGTCGGCTCGATTGCGCGTGAGATCGTCGACACCCATCTTGAGCTCTGCCTCGACGCCGGCATCAACCACGAAGGCATCAACTCCGAAGTGGCCAAGGGCCAGTGGGAATTCCAAATCTTCGGCAAAGGTTCCAAGACCGCCGCCGACCAAGTCTGGATGGCGCGGTACCTCTTGATCCGTCTCTGCGAAAAATATGACGTGGATGTGAACTTCCACTGCAAACCCCTCGGCAAAGATGTCGATTGGAACGGCTCCGGCATGCATTCCAACTTCTCGACCAAGCACATGCGCGAAGTCGGTGGCAAAAAGTATTTCGAGAAGCTTATGGCCGCTTTCGACAAATACAAAAACGAGCACATTGCCGTCTACGGTCCGGACAATCACCTCCGCCTGACCGGCTTGCACGAAACGCAGTCGATCGACAAGTTCAACTACGGCATTGCGAACCGTGGCGCGTCCGTCCGAGTGCCCCACAGCTTCGTCAACAACGACTACAAAGGCTATTTGGAAGATCGCCGGCCCAACTCCCAAGGCGACCCGTACAAAATCGCGAGCCGCATCCTCCAGACCATCGAAACGGTCCCGCTCAAGTAGTTCACCAAGCCAATAACTCATCACCGAAAGCCCGGAGTGAAAACTCCGGGCTTTCTTTTTTCGGCGCTGTTTTTCGGATCAAAAAAATTTCTGCTGCATCTTACGCAAGCCGGTAAATAAAATTTTCCGTTCACTAGAATTTTCTGTTGCAGAAAAAATTTCCACTCTCTATGCTCCGCGCGCTCAAGGCGAAAGAGAGCGAGAAATTAGTTCTGTGAATAACTTGTTAGCAACACGGGTTGCCGCCGGTCGAATCGGGCGGGATGTTTGGAGAACCTGGGTTGGAGATTTTATTGAAGTTCACAGGCGGCTTCTTTGGTATGTAGGTTGTGACGAGGTTTGCGGCGGATAGATGCCGGTTTAGTTGCCGGCCGAGACGAGTTTGCGAGTTTCCGCTGTCACCGGGGTGTTCTGACGACCGTGTTTGTCGTCGCACCGAGTTCATCAACTTGTCTCTGCGCGCCTTGACGGGAATATAGAAGAAACTGTCAACCGCCATGGGGAACTGTCAACAAATTGTGAATAACTCACAGCCGCGCGCGATTGGGGCCGCATGACACGAGGGCACGTGCAACTTTGGCAAGACGCCAGCCGCGTCCTACAGACGATGCTCAATCCGGATTTGTTTAGCCGTTGGTTTGCGCCCATCCAGCCGGTCGCAATCGCGGACGACACCCTTCAGCTCGGCGTCGCCAATGAGTTCTCCCAAATCTGGTTACAAGACAATTTCCTCTCCCTGGTCCGGGAAGCCGTCAATCAAGTCGCGAAAGAACCGCTCCAAGTAAAGTTCGTCATCGCCGCCGGCAAGAGTGGTGACTCCACGACGGCCACTCGTGAAGAACGCACCCCGGCCGTCGCACCCGCCCGCACTACGCTGGACGCCAAACTGAATCCCCGGTACAGCTTCGAGTCTTTCGTCATCGGCCCGAACAATAATTTTGCCCATGCCGCCGCGTTGGCGGTAGCGCAAGCGCCGGCCCGCGCTTACAACCCGCTCTTCATCTACGGCGGCGTCGGCTTAGGCAAGACCCACCTGATGCAGGCCATCGGCCACACCGTTGCCACCAGTCTCAAAGGCGGCAAAGTTTGCTACCTGTCCTCTGAGCAATTTACCAACGAGTTCATCCAAGCGATTCAAACCAGCACGATGACCAAGTTCCGCAAGAAATACCGGAGCGTGGACGTGTTGCTGATCGACGACATTCAGTTCCTGGGCGGAAAAGAACGGATGCAGGAAGAATTCTTCCACACCTTCAACACCTTGTTCGATGCCCACAAACAGATCGTCCTCTCGAGCGACCGGCCCGCGGCCGAGATTGCGAACCTGGAAGCCCGGTTGGTTTCCCGGTTTGAATGGGGGCTGGTCACAGAATTACAGCCGCCCGCCCTCGAAACGCGCATCGCCATCTTGAAGAAGAAGGCCGCCCTCCTCGACGTCAAGATTCCGGACCGCGTCATCGAATATCTGGCCGAGCGAATTCGCACCAACATCCGCCGGTTGGAAGGCGCCCTCATCCGCGTCGCCTCCTACTCGTCGCTGACCGGCAAAGAAATCACCATTGATTCCCTCGAAACTCTCCTGCGCGACGCCCTTCACGAAGAAGCCAAACGCACCATCACCATCGACTCCATTCAGAAAAAGGTCGCCGAACATTTTGATATCCGCTTGGCCGACATGACCAGCCGGCGCCGCCCACAAAATGTTGCTTTCCCCCGGCAAGTCGCGATGTTCCTCAGCCGAACCTTGACCGACCGGTCCTTGATGGACATCGGCGAAACCTTCGGTGGCCGCGATCACGGCACCGTGATGCACGCCTGCAAACTGATCGAGCTGCGCATGAGCGAAGACCCGCGCCTCCGTCAGACCGTTGCGTATCTTCAGCAAGCGTTGCAGCGCTAACACCGACATCTTTCAGCGGCACCACTGCGCCCCACAACAACCTGTGAATATCTTGCGAGTTGTTGGCCGGTCAACGGCCGGTGTTTCCCTGCTGCCGGGTCGTTGCCAACACGCCGGTAATTGTGTCGTCGCTTTCATTCGTCGCAAGTTCCTGTGCGTGCCTTGACAACAGAAGTTGTTTCAGATATTCACAACAGGAACGGATACGGTTCCTTTTGTATTAATCTAATCTCCGGTATCAACTGCTATGGCAATTAAGTTCCGCATCACCAAAGACAAGATTCTGGCCGGTCTCCAGAATGTTCAGAACGTCGTCAGCACCCGCACGACGCTGCCCATTCTCTCCAACGTCCTCGTCCAAGCCGGCACAAAGGGCCTGGACCTGACGACTACCGATTTAGATGTTGCCGTTCGCTGTACGGTCGAAGCCGAAGTTTCCAAAGCCGGTGGCACCACCTTACCGGCGCGCAAACTGTTCTCCATCCTCAAAGAAGTTCCAGCCGCGGATATCGAAATCGAAGTGGATGATAAAAATGCCGCCTCCATTCGCTGTGGTTCGTCGTTCTACAAGATCATGGGGTTACCGGAAGAAGAATTTCCACGGTTTCCACAAGCCGAAGGCAAAAGCCTGAAGATCGATCAAGGAATCCTGCGCGACATGTTACGCAAGACCGCCTACGCAGTTTCCAACGACGAGACCCGGTATGTCCTGAATGGCGTTTATATGGCCTTCAAGGGCGATAAACTGACAGTCGTTGCCACCGATGGTCGCCGCCTCGCATTGGTCGAACGGGAGATGGAAGTGCCAAAGGGAATGGAAGCCGAATTAATCTTGCCGACGAAGGCGGTCGGTGAGTTACAGCGCCTGCTCCGCGATAAAGGTGACGTCACGCTGTCCGTGGGCGAGAACCAAATCATTTTCAATCTCGATGGCACCACCTTGGCGTCTAAACTCATCGAAGGTACGTATCCCAACTTCCGCCAAGTCATCCCGGCCGAGGCGAAAGAACGCGTCCCGATCGAGCGCGAGACATTACTCGCGGCACTCCATCGCGCGTCGATTCTAGCAAGCGAGAAAACGCAGTCGGTAAAGTTAAATTTCGCGAAAAACACCCTGACCATTACAGCCACAACGCCCGAAGTCGGCGAAGCCAAAGAGACCGTGTCGATCAACTACAAGGGAAAAGAAATCGCGATCGCATTCAACCCGCAGTACATGATGGATCCGCTGCGGAATCTGGATGCCGACGAAGTCTTCATCGAGTTGACCGACGAACTCAGTCCTGGTGTGATCAAAGTCAACGAGCCGTTCCTATACGTGATCATGCCAATGCGACTAAACTAGGGCGCTTGACAGGTCGGCTGAGCGCTTTTAGTCTTTCCGCAGAAAGCGACTGCCTCATGGTGTAATGGTAGCACAACTGCCTCTGGAGCAGTTTGTCTAGGTTCGACCCCTAGTGAGGCAGCCAATTCTCTCTTGAACCCCCACCACCCCACTGCTACGCGGCGCGCGAACTGGGGACCGGTGGGGTCTTTGACTTCTCATCAACAAGCGGCTGGGTACTGGCCAGAAGCCGGTCGATGAAAGCCGTGGAGTACCGGCCCCGGCGGAAGTTCGGGTCCTTCATGATGATCTTGTGCAAAGGGATCGTCGTTTTGACGCCGCGAATGATGAATTCATCAAGCGCGCGCGACATGCGGTCAAGGGCGGTGCGCCGGTCGCGGCCGAAGCAGATGAGTTTGCCAATCAAGGAGTCGTAGTACGGGGGAATCACGTAGCCAGAGTAGGCATGTTTGTCGACGCGAACGCCGTGGCCGCCGGGCGCGTGGAGGAATTCGATGCGGCCAGGGCAGGGCTGGAAATTGTTAAAGGGGTCTTCAGCATTGATCCGGCATTCGATGGCGTGCTTCGTGAAGGTGACATCGCTTTGGTCGTAGCCAAGTTCTTCGCCGGCCGCGATGCGGATTTGCTCTTTGACGATGTCGATACCGGTCACTTCTTCAGTGACGGGGTGTTCAACTTGAACGCGGGTGTTCATCTCGATGAAGTAGTACTCGCCGGTCTCGGCTAAGAGCATTTCAATCGTGCCGGCATTGATGTAGCCGACGGCTTGGGCGGCTTTGACGGCGGCTTTACCCATCTTTTTGCGCATGTCGGCGGTCAGTGCTGGCGACGGGGATTCTTCAACGAGTTTCTGGTGTCGCCGCTGGAGACTGCAATCGCGTTCGCCCAGGTGAATAATCCGGCCTTTGCGGTCGCCCAGAATTTGAAATTCAATGTGCCGGGGGTTCTCGATGTATTTCTCGATGTAGACTTGGCCATTGGAGAAAGCGCGTTCGGCTTCCGCGCGCGCGGTGTGAAAACCGTTGATGAGGGCCGGGTCGTTGTGGGCGACACGCATGCCGCGGCCACCCCCGCCAGCGGCGGCTTTGACTATGACCGGGTAGCCGATCTTCCGGGCGATTTTGAGGGCTTCGGCTTCCTTGTCAACAGGGCCGTCACTGCCGGGAACAATCGGCACACCGGCTTTGCGCATGGTTTCGCGGGCCATGACTTTGTCGCCCATCGCGCGAATGGCGCTGCTGGGTGGGCCGATGAACTTGATGTTGCAGTTCTCGCAAACCTCAGCGAAATGCGCGTTTTCGGAAAGGAAACCATACCCCGGGTGGATGGCTTCGACGTCGGCCACTTCGGCGGCACTGATAATCCGGTCAATCTTGAGGTAGCTCTCGTTGCTCGGTGGCTTACCGATGCAGATGGCTTCGTCGGCGAGTTGAACGTGGAGGCAATTGGCGTCGGCCTCGGAATAAACTGCGACGCTGCGGATGCCGAGTTCTTTACAGGCGCGAATGACGCGAACGGCAATCTCGCCCCGGTTGGCTATGAGAATTTTGTCGAACAAGGTTAGCCCTTACTTAACGCGGACGGCGAAGAGTTTCTGGCCAAACTCGACCGGTTTGGCGCTTTCGACGAAGCATTCGACAATCGTGCCTTTGATCTCGGATTTGATCTCGTTCATCACCTTCATCGCTTCGATGATGCAAACGACGCTCTCCTCTTCGACGGCCTTGCCGGCTTCGGTGTAGGCCGGCGCATCGGGTGCCGGCGAACGGTAAAATGTGCCGACCATCGGCGAGGTGATGTATTTGATGTCGGACGGGGTTGCTGGGACAGCCGCCAATGCCGGCGCCGGGGCCGCTGCGACCACGACCGGGGCAGGTGCCGGTGCGGCTGCCGCCACGGAGACGGTTGGCTGGAAACCTTCCGGGCCGCGTTTAATCCGGATCTTGAGACCATCTTGTTCCATTGAGAACTCAGATAGGTCGTTATCTTTCATCATCTCAATGATGGCTTTGATTTGTTCCAATTCCATGGATTGTTCCCTTTATTAATGGGCGGCTGGCCGCCCACTGGTCAAATTCCAGCGCCGATCGCTGCCGTATCTTCTTGGTGGTTAATTGGATGGACTAGCTGAGCGACTCTCATCAGGTCGCGACTGTAGCAAGGCCGGGGATGCTTGTCGAATGCTTTTCTCGAACGCCTGCAAGTCCTCCCGGTACGCGTTCTTGGTCGGATTCAAAGCGACGGCAACCTTGAGTTGCTCGATCGCCTGTGACTCGTGTCCCCCCGCCGCTATCAACACTCGCGCCAACCGCCAATGAAACGAAGCCCGATACGGATCACAGTCCACCGCATCCTCGTAAAACCGAATCGCCTCCCCAAATCGTCCCAACCGGGCCGCCAAATCCCCGGCCGCCCCGTGAAAATGCGGATTCCGCGGGTTCAGCCGGATCGCCTGGTTCGCGGCTTCGACTGCCGCGCTCGCGCTAATGCCTTGTTGGGCCAAATTTTCAGCATGATAAAAGCCCGCCAACAACGACCGGCCTTCCCACCACACCACCAGTGCCACGACCGCCACGCAGAATGTCCCCACTGCCATCCGCGGCCGGCGGTACGACGTGACCGGCTCAATCTCCGGCATGTCCTTCAACCCCTGCAAAACCCCCATCAAGACAAATGCCGGCACCGCCACCCCCGGCACATACAGATCAAAATCCATCAACGAATGCACCGTCCACCCCGCCAATGCCGCGCACACCGCGATCGCCGCCGCGTCCCCGTAGCGTTGCCGGGCCAACTCAAAGCTGTCGCGCAACGCCACCAGCCACAGCAACGCAAAGATCACAAACCCGGCCACCCCCGAGTCCGACCACATTTGGAGGAAATTGTTATGAACCAGCTGCGCTTCCTCGGTCAGAGCGGTTTTGTACTTCGGATAGATCGAGCCGAACGTTCCCGGCCCCGTGCCCAACCACGGATGATCGCGCGCAATCTGGATCGCCCCCTGCCAATAATCGCGCCGGGCCGACACGCTTTCAGTCCCCAATTTGATGAACCCCGCCTGTTGCGCCCCCACAAAAATCCCCGCAATCACCACCAAGGCGACCACGACCCACCACGTCCGCCGCGAACCTTTCGGCACCAGACAAAACAAGCCGGTCATCACCATGGCCGCAAACGCCACAAACCCGCCCCGCGACCCGGTCAGCGCCAACACAAAAATCATCAACCCTCCGACCAACCCCAGCGCCACCCATTTCATCCGCGCATCCCAACCACGGGCCCGCACCCAAATCCACGCCATCACCGGCGCAAAGGCCAGCACCAGGAAACCAGCCAGCGCGTTCGGATACACCAACGTCCCAAACACCCGGTTACTCGTCAGCCGCAACCGCAGATCGCTCGACATGTTCTCCGCATACACCGCCGCGTACTCCCGGGTCTGTTGCAGCCCGCCAAAATGTTGTTCCAACGAAAAAACCAAAATCAAAAACGTCGCTAACCCCAACGCGCCAAACACCCACGCCGCCGCTGCCCCATCCCGCACGTACCACGCCGCCGCGTAGAACAACAACACGCACATCGCAAAATGCAGCAACGTGTCCGCC
Organism: Verrucomicrobiota bacterium; assembly: GCA_037127585.1. Taxonomy (GTDB): domain Bacteria; phylum Verrucomicrobiota; class Verrucomicrobiia; order Palsa-1439; family Palsa-1439; genus CAINDI01. The sequence goes on along the minus strand of JBAXYB010000074.1, from coordinate 2,144 downwards.
GACGTCTGCAGGCAAATCGAACTCTGCGTCGCCAATAATTGGGAAAGCAAAAACAGCAGCGGCAGCACGAACAGGAAATCCACCCGGGCCGCAATCCGGTCCCGATCCACCACCAACCACAACAAGGCCGCGAACGCCGCCATGACGGCCAATTGATTCGGCCACGAGAAAAACACCCAGTCAAAAAAATTGCCCGGCGGCACCAGCGACAACGTCAACACCACCGGCGTCCCGAATTTCAGCGGTGCCAGGAACGTCAGCGCCGCCAAACAAAAGATGACCCAGCGTGTGTACGTCTTCATGCCGGCCTCAATAGCTTCAACAACCCAACCTCCAGTGCCAATGTTTCATTGATATTGCGGGTGAGAGCCTCGCGGATTTGCTCAATCGCGTCAAGGTTTCCCGCCGCCCGGGCCGGCGCCAGATCCGCCGCCGCGGCTTGCAGCACCGCCAAATGCTCCGGGTGTTCCAGCAGGCCGGTCTCCGCCTGCTCGACGCACAACCACACATCCCCAAACCAACTGTATAATTCTTCCAACACCTGTTCCCGCGCCGCCCGGTATTCGCCTTCAATCCGGGCTTCGCACTGCGTTTCGAGCCGTTCCCGGACTTTGGGGTCGAGTTCGCTGTACCGGTCGAGGTTCTGTTCGGTCTCCACTTGTTCGCGGATTTCTTCCCGGACTTTCTGCAACAAGCCGGTCACCGCCGCGTGCAACTGGTAAACGCCGGCCACACTCCGACTGCTAAACCCGCTCAACACCGGCACCAGTCGCGCCCGGTATGGCGATTCCGCGCGCGCGACGGCCCCAAAAGAAATCTTCAGGCACCGCGACAAAATCGTCGTGAGCAGCCGTTGCGGTTGCGCCGTGAGTAGGATGATGATGGTCTGCGCCGGTGGTTCTTCGAGCGTCTTGAGAAAAGCGTTGCTGGCCTCGTCGCCCATGCAGTCGGCGTCCACCACGATCCCGACTTTGATGCGCGCCATGGACGCCTTGAAGTTGACGGCTTTTTCGAAGGCGCGAATTTGTTCCACCGTGATGCGGCGGCTCTTGGACTCCGGGCGGACCCAGTAAATATCCGGATGGTTACCGGCTTGGATGCGCCGGCAGGCGTCGCAATCGTCACAGCAATCGTGTACCGCTTTTTCGCAATTCAACGCTTTGGCGAGTGTGCGCGCGACCGCTTCTTTGCCGGCGCCGCGCGCGCCGACGAAGAGATACGCGTGCGCGAGCCGGCCCCGCTCCAAACTGCGCTGGAGTTGCTCGGCAACCGGTGGGTGGTCGCTAAAGGACATGCTGAATCAAATCCCAGATTTGTTGCTGAATCACGTCAATGTCCTGGTTGCCGTCGACAACTTTCACCCGAGCCGGTTCTTGCCGGGCGACTTCGAGGTAACCTTGGCGGACGCGGTCGTAGAAGTCGAGGGTCTGATTCTCCATGCGGTCGAAAAGGTCGCGGCCCCGAGCGCGTTCGAGCCCGATCCGCGGGTCGAGGTCGATGACCAGTGTCAGATTCGGCCGGCAACCGCCGATGGCGAACCGGTTTATGGCGGTGACTTGCTCGACCGGGATCTTGCGCCCGACTCCTTGATAGACGGTCGTGGAATCGCCGAACCGGTCCGCAATGACGACCTGACCTTCGCCGAGGGCGGGCTGGATTATCTCGCGAACGAGTTGGGCCCGGCTGGCGCAGAACAGGAGCAGTTCGGTCTCTGGCACCATGGCGGCGGATTTCTTGCTGTATTGGAGGACATGGCGAATCTGTTCCCCCACATCGCACCCGCCGGGTTCGCGGACGACCAAAACTGTGCGGCCCGTCTCTCGCAAACGCGAAACCACCCGTTCAATATGGGTCGACTTGCCGGAGCCTTCGCCGCCCTCAAAAGTGATAAATATGCCGTGTTGCGCCATTTTCGGTGAATTTCTGGGCGAATGATACCGACCGGCTGAGAAGGGGTCAAGACTGGCACCGGGTTTGCTAATTTAAGTTCCCAGAGTTCGAATTAAATAAAATCAATTAGCCGGAGACCCAATGGAAACCATCGTCAATCAAGCGCCAACTGAAACCACCGCCGCGGCCCCCACCGCGACCAGCGCCCCGCGCATCTGCATCTTGGCCATCGACGACAACACCGATTTTCTCCT
>JBAXYB010000073.1:0-14691 GCA_037127585.1 Verrucomicrobiota bacterium | reverse complement strand
GTCAGGACGATGAAATCGTGTTCACCAGCGGCGGCAGCGAATCGAACAATACCGCCGTTAAAGGCGTCGCGTTCACGCTCCGGCAAAAGGGCTACCACGTCATCACCACGACGGTCGAACACTCCGCCATCATTAGCCCGTGCAAATTTCTCGAACGCCTCGGCTTCTTCGTCACCTACCTGCCCGTCGACCGGTATGGCATGGTCAGCGTCCAAGATGTCGCGGCGGCGATTCGCCCGACGACGATTCTGATTTCGATCATGCACGCGAACAACGAAGTCGGCACCATCCAGCCCATCGCGGCGATCGGCAAACTGGCCCGGTCGCGCGGCATCCTCATGCACACCGACGCCGCCCAGTCCGCCGGCAAGATTCCGGTCCGAGTCGATGATCTGAGCGTGGATTTGCTGACCCTGGCCGGGCATAAGTTTTACGCACCGAAAGGCGTTGGCGCGCTCTACATTCGGCGCGGCGTCGAAATTGACCCGCTCATTCATGGTGCGAGCCACGAGTCCGGTCGGCGGGCCGGTACGGAGAACGTCCCGCTCATCGTCGCGCTCGGCAAAGCGTGCGAGTTGGCCACGAGCGAACTCGATTCGCGCTGGGCGCACGTGAGCACCTTGCGTGATTATCTGTACGACAACTTAAAGAAAATGTTCGGCGACAAACTCCACCTGAATGGCCATCCAACCGAACGCGTTCCCAATACGCTGAACGTCAGCTTCGAGGGTTACACCGCGCCGGAGTTGCTCCTGAAAATTCCCGAGGTCGCCGCTTCCACCGGCTCGGCGTGTCACGCCCAGAATCTGGAAATGTCTCACGTCCTCAAATCGATGGGCGTGCCTGAACGCGTCGGCTTCGGTGCGGTGCGGTTCAGTCTGGGGCAGTGGACCTCGACCGGCGACATCGATTATCTGCTGGAGTTGTTACAACTGCATGTGCTCGGGACGCGCCGGTCGCGATGAATCTGACTTTCATTCTCAAGAACTGCCGGCTGTTCTCCGATCTGGACGCCGCCGAACTGCGCCGCATCGAGCCGCTGGTGACGCGCAAAGAATTTCGCAAAGGCCAACTCATCTTTAACGAAGGCACCCCGACCCGCGGCTTTTTCCTCGTCGTCTCCGGCGTGGTGAAAATCTTCCGCGTCGGGCCGGACGGACGAGAACGCGTGTTGCATATCGTCGAAGCCAATGAATCGTTCGCCGAAGCCGCGCTCTTCATGGACGAATACCCCGCCGCCGCCGAAGCCATCGCGGCGACGACGGTAATCGCGGTGGAAAAGAACAGTTTCAAGCAACTGCTCGCCCACGATGCCAAATTGAGTTTCAAAATCATGGGCGCGCTCGTGAAATGGCTGGCGCAGATGCGCAGTGCGTTGACCGACATTACGCTCAAGGAAGTACCGGCCCGGTTTGCCAGTTACGTCATCAGCTTGCCGGCGCCGCGGACGGTTCACATCAGCAAGACCACGCTCGCCCAGATGCTCGGGACTACGAAAGAAACTTTTTCCCGGTTGCTCAACCGGTTGGCGCGCGCCCGGATCCTGACCTACCGGGGCAACCAGATCAAAATCCTGAATCCCGCCCGCCTCGCCGCGATCGCCGCTGGGGAAGAAAAGGTTTAGAAACTAATCACCGTCTGCACATAGGCGAAATCGGCGTCGTTGGCGCCGGCGGTTCCGGCGGCGGTGTCGGTGACGTAGTTGCCGCTGAAGAAGTGGCTGTAGCCGGCTTGAACTTTGGTCCACTTCAACGGCGCGAAGCCGACCGTGAGGTCCAACTCGGTGCCGACAAACTTGTCAGAATTCTCCGCGGCGGCGTTGACGGGGCGGACAGTCGAGACGGCGTTGGCTCGGTACCATGCGTCTTCGTTGGTGTAGAGCCAGAACGCGTGATAGTCGAGTTGCACCGTGACGTTGCGCCACGCGGCTTGTTTATCTTGATACGGCGTGAACTTCACTTGCGCCGACACGTCGTGCACGTTCTTCCACGCGAACAAATCCATGTAGCCGTAAAACTTGTGGTTCGTCGGAAAGAGATTCAGAAAGGACTGGTCGGACCGGTCGTTCTGACTCTTGTCACCGGACGCGACATCGTAGGCGACGCCGAGCCGCGGTTTCCACGTCAGATTGGTCCATGTGTAACCGGCTTTGGTCTCAATCGCAAAGGCGTGGTGCGCGAGCATGACGCCGGCGCTGTTCGGGAACGAGTTGGTGAGCCGGCCGCCGTCGCGGCCCCATTGGTAGGCGCCTTCGAATTCGTAATCGAATCCTTTCAGTTGGCCGGGGGTGGACTTCATCCGCAAGCCGACGGTGTAGATTTCCTGTTTGATGTCGTAGGGGCGCGCTTTGTTACCGGCGGTGTCCTGATAGAGCGGATTGTTGTCGGTCTTGTCGCGGTACAAGAAATAGGCCTCGGTGGTTTGGAAGGGGAGGGCAGTCGTCCCGGCGTAGAGACCGTCGAAGTTATCGTTGCCGTCGGAGTCGTTAAATTGGAAGCCATAGTTTCCTTGCGGGCCGTTGTCCTGAATGGTGACGACGCGCGCGGCGAAAGCGTCGGCCCAGAAGTGCCGTTCGTCGTTTTGATAATGCAACTTCACGGCATCGAACGTGCGCGTGAAATTGTTCCAGTCGAAAACGCCAACCAGTCGCTCGTCGCCATAGCTCAACTCTTGCCGGCCCACTTTCGCGACCAGCGGGAACTCCTTGAGATCGCCGGCCTCGACGAACGCTTGCCGGAGATCGATGTTGTCATCGCCACCCGAGCCGAGCACGAACGGAACATTGTCGACCTTGTTAAAGAACTGCCGGGTGTCCTGAGCTTGAGCGTAGGCCCGCACCCAACTGACCGGCTTGACGAGCAGGCCGAGCCGAGCCCGTTGCAAGAGGAACGCTTCATCGGTCAGGGAATCAACGTGCGAGTTGAAATCGTACATGTTGCTCTGGTTCTCGAGGCGCAGCCGCTCCTGCACGTCGAACACCACCATCCCGTTGGCCAGGCTGAGCGGATTGGAGTCTGCGTGGGTTAAACCAACGATGGTGCCAAACACGAACGTCAGAGTCATGAATGTTTTCATGGGGGAAGTTTGTAGCGGATGTGGTTTCCTGTTTCGTTGACGTAGGTCAACGGAGCGAATGGTGGGGGGCGGTAGAGTCTGGGGCGAGCCGATGTCACCCATTCGCCATCTCTACATCTCGTCGGGCCACAATTATCGCGGCCATCATGGGCAAGAGCCGGGCACACACCCGATCATCGAAGTGGACGCCGTGGAGTGTGTGGCCGGTAAGGGATTGGTGGGTGACCGGTACTTTGGCCACAAGGAAGACTACAAAGGCCAGATCACGTTCTTTGCTCTCGAAATCCACCGGGAACTCTGTGCGTTGTTTGGTCAGCCCAATACGCCGCCGTCCGTGTATCGCCGGAATGTCATCACGGCCGGCCTCGATCTCAACGCGCTCATCGGTCAAGAGTTTGAAATCCAAGGCGTCCGTTTCCTCGGCACGGAGGAATGTCGTCCTTGTTATTGGATGGATCGCGCGGTGGCCACTGGCGCTGAAGTCGCCATGCAGGGCCGGGGCGGTCTCCGCGCCAAAATCCTCACCACCGGCATGCTCCGAACCCAACCGGACGGATTTTCCAAGTGATTGACCTGCGTCAACACCGCTGCCCACCACTTCAGGTTTACTCCACACCGATGAGCCTGCGACGTTTGAACATATCCATCTTGTTCGTTGCGTTGTTTGCCCTGACCTGTGTTGGGCAGGAACCGAAGCGCGACCGCGCCGCAACGCGCTACATGAATACGTGCGCCGGTTGCCACAGCCTGACCGGGTTGAGGTTGAACGGGCCGGAACTCTCGCCGACTGCCGCGTGGCCAATGACGCAGTTGCAGACGGCGATCAAGCGGATGGAGAAGAATGTCGGACCGTTACCGGACGAAGACGTAACGATGTTGGCGGAGTTGTTGAAGGCGCCGGACGTGCGCGAGCGGCTCAAGTTGGAGGAAGCACGGATCCAAGCGCAGTTCGCCGCCAAACTGGAGCCGCCGAACGCGACGCTGGGCCGGCAACTCTTCTTCGGGAGCGAGCCGTTCAAGAATGGCGGGATGGCCTGCGTCGCGTGTCACGTGGCGGCGGGGCAGGGCGGCAATCTCGGGCCGGACCTGACCGGGGTGTTTGCCAAGATGGGCGAGACGCCGTTGGTTTCGGCGATTGAGAAAACCAGTTTCAAGATCATGGCGCCGCATTACCGGTGGCACCCCGTCACCCGGCAAGAAGCGCTGCACCTCTCGAAATATCTTTCGACGTTGAATCCGCAAGTCGGACCGGCGGCAACGCCGACATTCTTACCGGTCGGTGCGGGCGGGGCGCTGGCGGCGTTTATCGGATTGGCGTTGTACTTCCGCGGCGGACGCAAGGGCCGGGACACCAAACTACAGCGGAGGGTCAAATAATATGAGTTGGATTCAAGACGTCTTCGCCCCCAAAGACCGCGCTTGTGAAAGCTTTTACCGGAACCGCTGGAGCTACGATAAGAAAGTCCGCAGCACGCACGGCGTCAATTGTACCGGCTCGTGCAGTTGGGAGATTTACGTCAAGAACGGCATCGTCGTCTGGGAACTCCAAGGGCTTGACTATCCAATCATCGACAAAGCCATCCCACCGTACGAACCGCGCGGCTGTCAGCGTGGCATTTCCTATTCGTGGTACATCTACAGTCCATTGCGGGTGAAATACCCGTACATCCGCGGCGCATTGCTCGATCTCTGGCGCAAGGCGAAGAAGAAAAACCCCGGCGACACGATTGCCGCGTGGCGTTCCATCGTTACCGATCCCGAATCGCGGAAGAAATATCACCAAGCGCGTGGCAAGGGTGGTTTTCGTCGCAGCACGTGGGCCGAGGCCAACGAAATCATGGCCGCGGCGAACCTCCACACGATCCAGCGGCACGGCCCGGACCGAATCGTCGGGTTCTCGCCGATACCGGCAATGTCGATGCTTAGTTACGCGGCTGGGGCGCGATTCTGTCAGTTGATGGGCGGGGTCTCGCTTTCGTTCTACGATTGGTATTGCGACTTGCCGCCGGCCTCACCGGAGATTTGGGGCGAACAGACCGATGTGGCCGAAAGCGCAGACTGGTATCACTCGAAGTTCATCGCGACGGTCGGTTCGAACGTCTTGATGACGCGCACGCCGGACGCACATTTCCTCGTCGAAGCCCGGCATGGCGGCGCGAAGGTGGTCGTGTTCTCGCCTGACTTCAGCCAGACCTCGAAGGTTGCTGACGAATGGATTCCGTTGCATCAAGGCACCGACGGGGCGTTCTGGATGGCGGTCGGGCACGTCATTTTGAAAGAGAACTACGCCGACAAGCAGGTGCCGGCGTTTCAGGAGTATTTGAAGAAGTACAGTGACGCGGCGTTCCTCGTCACGCTCGACAAGCAGGCGAACGGCGCGTATCGCCCCGGCAAGCTGCTCCGCGCGAGTCATCTGGCGGCGACGAAAGATGAAGAGAACGCCGACTGGAAATTCTTCGTGCTCGATGAAGTGACCGGCGAATTGAAGATGCCGAAGGGCACGGTCGGTCACCGGTGGCAGAAGAACAAAGGCGAATGGAATCTCAAACTCGACGGCATTCAGCCGGTCTTGGAACTGAAGAATCGCGCCGAGACGACTTTGGCGATCGAGGTCACTGACTTTTCGGACGGCACCAATCAGCGCGTGATCTCGCGCCATGTACCGGTGCGCAAGGTCGAGACCATCAACGGCCCCGTGTTCGTCACGACGGCGATGGAGCTGTACTTCGCGCAGTACGGGATCAATCGCGGATTGCCTGGCGAATGGCCGACCGGGTACGAGGACGATTCGCAACCGTTCACGCCGGCCTGGCAGGAACGGTTTACCGGAGTGAAGGGCACCGTCGCCGTCAACTTCGCTCGCGAATGGGCGCGCACCGCCGACCATACCGGCGGCAGGTGCAGTGTGATCATCGGGGCCGGTGTGAATCACTGGTACCACAACAATCTCATCTACCGCGCCGTCATCAACGCGCTCGTCTTCTGTGGTTGCATCGGAAAACAAGGCGGTGGGCTGAATCATTACGTCGGCCAGGAAAAGCTCACGCCGCAGACCTCGTGGGCGCCGATTGCGTTCGGCGGGGACTGGAGCGGGCCGCCCCGGCAACAGAATACACCGTCGTTCCACTACATGCACTCGGATCAATGGCGGTATGACCGCGCGTTTGGCGAAGTGTGCCCGGTCACCGACGACAAGCATCCGATGGCGCACGGGCACACGGCGGACAAACAGGCGATGGCGGTCCGGTTGGGCTGGTTGCCGTGTTATCCGCAGTTCACCAAGAATAATTTCGAAGTCATCAAAGACGCGCAGGCGGCCGGCGCGAAGACCGACGAAGAGATTATCGCGTATGTCGTGAAGGAGTTGAAGTCGCGCAAGCTCAAGTTCGCGATGGAAGACCCGGACAACCCGGAGTGTTTCCCGCGCGTGTTCTACATCTGGCGCGGCAACGCCCTCATGTCGTCGGCGAAAGGCCACGAGTATTTCCTCAAACATTACCTCGGCACACACCACAACGCCGTGTCCGAGGAAGTCGCCAAGGACGACGTGAAAGAAGTGACGTGGCACGACAAGGTCGAACTCGGCAAGATGGACTTGATCGTCGATCTCAACTTCCGGATGGACACATCCGCGCTCTACTCCGACATCGTCCTGCCGGCGGCGACGTACTACGAGAAGAACGACCTCAACTCGACCGACATGCATAGCTTCATCCACCCGCTGCAAGCGGCGGTGCCGCCGTGCTGGGAGTCGAAGAGTGATTGGGCGATCTTCCGCGGCATCGCCGAAGAAACAGCCAAACTGGCCAAGACTGCGATGCCGGAGCCGGTGAAAGACATCGTCGTCTCGCCATTGATGCACGACACCCCGGCCGAACTCGCGCAACCGACCGTGAAAGACTGGGCCAAGGGCGAGTGCGACCTCATCCCCGGCAAGACCGCGCCGAACATCAAGATCGTCACCCGCGATTACGTGAACCTGCTGAACCGGTTCGTCTCGCTGGGGCCGAACTTCCGCAACAACGGCCTCGCAATGCACGGCACGCATTTCGACGTGAACGATCTGTACGACGAATACCTGAAGTCCAACCCGACCGAGAATTGGGGCGGAAAAGAATATCCGTCGCTGCGCGACGACAAAGACGCGTGCAACATCATCCTGCATTTCGCACCGGAGACCAATGGCGAGTTGGCTCACCGGGCGTACGTCGCCGAGTCGATCAAGACCGGCATCGACCACACGCACTTGGCCGCCGATACGCGGGCGGTGCGGACGACTTTCGAAGATCTCTGCAACCAACCCCGGCGCACGCTGACCACGCCTTTCTGGACCGGCATCACCAACGGCAAGCGCACTTACGCCGCGTACTGCCAGAACATCGAGGAACTGATCCCGTGGCGCACGTTGACGGGCCGGCAACATCTGTACCTCGACCATGAAGCGTATGTCGCGTTTGGCGAAAACCTGCCGACGTTCAAACCGCGCGGCGAACTCCGCCAGACGCGCGACCTCGAACATTCCAGCCGCGGGCCCGGCAGCCTCGTGTTGAATTACCTCACGCCGCACGGCAAGTGGCACATCCACTCGACCTACGGTGACACGTTGCGGATGAAGACGCTGTCGCGCGGTTGTTACCCGGTCTGGGTCAACGACAAGGACGCCGACCTCATCGGCCTGCAAGACAACGACTGGATCGAGATGTTCAACGACCACGGCGTCGTTTGCACACGCGTGATCGTCAGCGCCCGCATTCCGCAGGGAATCTGTTTCCTCTACCACTCACCGGAACGGACGCTCGGCGTGCCGAAATCGCCGGAGCGCGGTAACAAGCGCGCCGGCGGCCACAACTCGCTGACTCGTGTCCGCCTCAAACCGCTGTTCATGATCGGCGGCTACGCGCAGTTCACATACGCCTTCAACTACTGGGGACCGCAGGGCGTCAACCGCGACACATTCGTCGTCCTCAAGAAACTCAACAAGGTGGTCTGGTGAGCACTATGGATGTCCGCGCCCACGTCTCGATGATTTTCCACCTCGACAAGTGCATCGGGTGTCACACCTGCAGCGTTGCCTGCAAGAACGTCTGGACCGACCGGCCCGGCGCCGAATACATGTGGTGGAACAACGTCGAGACCAAACCCGGCACCGGCTACCCGACGCGCTGGGAAGACCAAGAGAAATTCAAAGGCGGCTGGAAATGGAATGGCAACGGCAAGATTGATCTCCGCTGCCAGAACAAAGCCGACGCGTTCCTCAAACTCTTCTACAACCCGAACCAGCCCAACCTCGATAATTACTACGAGCCGTGGACGTACAAGTACGACGACCTCTTCACCGCCAAAGCCGGTGACGATCAGCCGACCGCCTTACCGGTTTCGTTGATTACCGGCGAACCGATCGACATCAAAGCCGGGCCGAACTGGGATGACGATCTCTCCGGCTCGCCGATCTACGCCGAGAACGATCTCAACCTCGACAAACTCACCGAGGAAGAACGCGCCCAACTCTTCGAAGTCGAGCGGCTGACGATGTTTTACCTGCCGCGGATCTGCAACCATTGCGCGAGTCCGAGTTGCGTCGCCGCCTGTCCGTCCGGCGCGATCTACAAACGCGGCGAAGACGGCATCGTGCTCATCAACCAGGACAAATGCCGGGGCTGGCGTGCCTGCGTGGCCGCGTGCCCGTACAAGAAGATCTACTACAACTGGAAGACCGGTAAATCCGAGAAGTGCATCCTGTGCTACCCGCGGCTCGAAACTGGCCAGCCACCGGCGTGCTTCCATTCGTGTGTCGGGCGCATCCGGTATCTCGGCGTGTTGCTCTACGACGGCAACGCCGTACCGGATGCGATGAAAGTCCACGATCGCGCGTTGGTGGATTCGCAGCGCAACGCGATTCTCAATCCGCACGACCCGCAAGTCCTCGCCGCTGCGCGCGCGAATGGCATCAGCGAAGAATTCCTCGAAGCCGCGCAGAACTCGCCGGCGTACAAGTACGTTGCCGAGTGGAAACTCGCGCTGCCGTTGCACATTGAATACCGGACGATGCCGATGCTGTTTTACGTTCCGCCGCTGCTGCCGGTCATGGGCAAGGCGGTCCAAGGTGCATACGAACATACCGGCAACGACTTTTTCACGAGCCTCGAACAGTCACGGTTACCGGTGAAATACCTCGCCAGTCTCTTCAGCGCCGGCAATGAGCAAGTCGTCGAGGCCGTCATGAAGAAGTTGATGGCGGTGCGCTACTTCAAGCGTTGGGAAAGCGTCCGCGACCTACCGGAGAACGCGATGCAGAAGATTCTCCGCGAAGCGCAGACGACGCCGGCCGAGGTCGAGCAGATCTACGCGATGACGGCGATTCCGACGCAGTACGAACGGTATGTCTTGCCGCCACTGCAGCGCGAGGAGTCGATCCAGAACACGTGCAGTCCCGAAGCCTGCAAAGGTTGCACCGGATTCCCAACGCCATGAACAACGCCCTGCTCAAGCTAGCCCGGTCGCTGGAGTATCCGCACGACGGCTCGGACGAGCGTCAAGAGTTGTACACGGCGACGTTCGACGTCACGCCGGTATGCGTGCCGTATGTCAGCATCCACTTGTTCGGCGAAGAGAATTTCAAACGCGGCGAATTCATGGCGGCGTTGCACGCCCGGTATGCGGAAGTTGGGTTCACGACCAACGGCGAATTGGCGGATCACCTCGCCGTCCTCCTGCGGTTCACCGCGCAAGCGGATGAAGCCGAACGCCGGGAACTGGCGGAGTTCTGTCTGCTCGGGCCGGTGCAGAAAATGATCGCGGCGTTGGCCAAAGACAATCCTTACCGGGCCGTGTTGGAGGCGGTGCTGGCGGAGTTCCCGGATATTCAGCCCGCACCCGCGCCGATTGAGCAGATGCAGCATCATGGCAACGGCTGTGACGGCTGCGGGATGGTGGAACATGATTGATGCCTTTCTCTTTGTTGGGCTGCCGTACATCGCGATTGTCACGGCGCTGGTGGCCGGGTTTGCGCGGGCGCGTTCGAACAAGTACGGGCTGTCGGCGCGGTCGTCGCAGTTTCTCGAAGACCGGCAACTGCTCTGGGGGTCTGCCCCGTGGCACATCGGCGTCGGGATCGTTTTACTGGGGCATCTTGTGGCCGTTTGCTTGCCGGGGGTGTGGGCGAGTCTGCTGACAATTCCGGGCGCGCTGCTGACCATTGAGACCATCGGTGTGGCCGGTTCGCTATTAGCGATTGTTGGAATCACGGTGCTCATCGTGAGGCGGGTGACGTCGGCGCGGGTGCAAGCGGTGACGACGATAATGGATCTCGTCGTGGTCGGGTTGTTGTTGTTGCAGGTGATTCTCGGATTGATGTCGGCCATCAACTTCCGGTACGGCGCGGCGTGGAGTACCGGGACGGTCGTGCCGTATTTCTGGAGTCTGGTCCGGTTGAAGCCGGACATGACGTATGTGGCGGATTTTCCGATGCTGTTCAAACTGCACATCGTGGGTGCGTGGTTGATCATTCTGGCGCTGCCGTTCACGCGGTTGATGCATGTCTTGTACGTGCCGCTTGGCTACCTCGTGCGCGCGCCGCAACTGGTGATCTGGAGCACGACTCGCCGCCGGCAACAGGCGGTGGTCGCGCAGGCGCAGGCGGAGAGCCGCCGCGAGTTCATCAAGGGCGCGGCCGGTGGGGCGGTGGCGGCGGGATTGTTGGCGTTGGGAATTTCGGAAAAGCTGTTCAGCTTCTTCAAAGGCCCGCGCGCGGATCTCGAAGCGGATTCCGCCTTGCTGGCAAAGAAGCTGCAACGTCTCCAGCAAACCGCCGAGGAGCGCGAGTTGGAACTCGAACGCCAGCGCAAGGAGATGATTCTCATCGGCCGGTATTCGGAACTGACCGAGAACAAAGGGAAGTATTTTACGGATTACCGGATGGCGCCGGGGTTGGCGTTTAAAGGCAAGGACGGGTTGCCGTTGCTGATTTCCGCGAAGTGCACGCACCTCGGCTGCACCGTCGGCAGTGAGATGGACAATCAGGGGCGCATCCTGTGTCCGTGTCACATTTCCTATTTCAACGTCCAGACCGGTGAGCCGAATGCCGGTGCGCCCGCGAAAGCGCCGTTGGCGCACCTCGCGTGGGCGTTGGTAGATGGCGACGGCAAGGTCGTCGTGAGCAAACAGCCGTTCCAGCCGGCGCAAGGCACGGCGGACTCGGCGTTGCTGGCACAGTGCAATCTCTACATCACGAAACCGGGACTCGCTTGAAATGAATTTACGCGAACAATTTGCGAAGGCGCAGACCTACCTCGCCGAGCGTTTCCCGGTCGAGAAGATGAACTACGCGTCGATGGTCGAGAAGAAGGAAGTGCCGGTCCACCGGTTGTCGTGGGGCTATTACATGGGCGGGCTGGCGCTGTTTTTCTTTCTGGTGCAGCTCGTGACCGGGTTGCTGCTGCTATTTTATTATCAGCCGACCGTCAGCGACGCACACGCCTCGGTCGAGTACATCACCAATCACGTTCCCGGCGGCGCGTTGATCCGCAACATGCACGCGTGGGGTTCGTCCCTGATGATTGCGACCGTGCTCGTGCATTTGCTGACGGCGTTCGCGATGAAAGCGTTTGGCAAACCGCGAGAGGTGACGTGGCTGACCGGTGTAGCGTTGTTGGGCATCGTGTTTGGCTTTGGCTTTACCGGCTACCTGTTGCCGTGGCATCAGATCGCGGTCAACGCGACCAAGGTCGGCCTCCAGTCCATCGAGATGGTGGGGCAATACCTGCCGGGCGCGCTGGCGCGTTGGCCGACCGCCATCAAGGAAGCGATTCAGGGTGAAGCGTCGGTCGGTCAGGCGACGCTCAGTCGGTTTTTTGCGATTCATGTGATCGTCTTGCCGCTGACGGTCTTCGCGGTTTTGGCCGGTCATGTGATCTCGGTCCAACTTCACGGCATGAGCCGGGGCGTGGACGAACCGCCAAAACGCATGGAGAAATTCTTCCCGACATTCTTCATGAAAGACCTCGAAGTCTGGGGCGTGGCGTTCATGGTCTTGTTCATTCTGGGCATGTGCCTGCCGTTCGAGTCCTTCTCCGCGTATCCGCTCTTCGAACCGTTCGATCCGAAAGGTTCGACGCCCGACGGCGTCAAGCCCGAGTGGTACTTCTACTTCGTCTATTACCCGCTCGAACTGCTGCCGTTCTGGGTCATTCTTATCGCGCAACACGTCGCCATCGCTGTGCTCGCGCTGACGCCGTGGATCTTCCGCAACACCAGCCGGCGGACACTGCGCGTGTTGGCCGTGGCCGCCGCGCTTTATCTCATCATCATGACCGTCTTCGGCGGCACGATCTACAAACTCTTCAAAGGCTGACCATGCGCGCATCGCTCATCTTCATCATCAGCTTCGCCGCCGCCACGCAAGTGCACGCCTATCCGGAGTTCCAGAAATTCGTGACCGCAAACTCCGGTCGGCCGGTAAACTGCGCGCTGTGTCACGCCAATCACGACGGACCGGAAGGCACTGCGCCCGGCCAGATTGGCCGGCTCACGCCCGTTGAACAAGCCGAACTCGGCCGCGCCCGGGCCGCCCTCGAAGCCGGGGCAAATGTCAACAGCCCGATCCTCAACGCCTTCGGTAATCACATCATCGACCGTCTCGGAAAAAAGAAATTCCTCGAACTCCGCGTCGCGCCCGCCGAACTCGCCAAACTGTTACCGGCCGACAGCGACCTCGATGGCGACGGCATCCCGGACGTGCAGGAGTATCTCGAAGGGACGAATCCGTTGGACAAGAACGACGGCAACCCGTGGCGGTTGTTTCAAAACAACTTCAAACGCAACTTCGCCCAAATCATGTTGACGCTCGCCGCGACAGTGGCCGGGTTATACGCCTTGCGACATTTCCTGCGCGGTTTCGCCATCGCCACGCGCTCCCACGACGAATCGGAGGAATCATGAAACCAGAGATGATTGCCGACTGGCGTTTAGTCCCGGCAGATTTACTGACCTAAGCTTGCCCTGCCTGCTGAGCGAGTTTATCTCGCCAGGTGTCTTCCAGAAGTAATTCAAAGCGAATCTGGCAGTGTTCAAGATTCAGCTTCAACTCGCCGGCACTCAGAGCCGTCTTGGAATGGTCGCTCAGAAGTTCCAGCAGCCGGCGCTTATACTCGGTGTCCTCGCTGCCTTTTAGGTGAAGCCCTTTGGTTTCCAGCACTGTGAAGCGGAACTTGCCGTTGCCTTCGTTTTCGATGCACGCGAGAAAATCGGGATACACCCGATTCCGCTGCCAGCCTTGCAAGTGATAGTCCTGACCTTGCCCAGCCGCGATGCGATGCCACCAGCGGATTGCCTTCGCGCCGTCCAAATGCCACGCCACGTCTTTTTCGAGTCCGTTGAACTGCTTCCGGTACACCACCTCGAAAAACGTTCGGTCGAGCGGATCGCCGTTTTCCCGGTAGAGCTTCCTGTCCTCATCCGTCACGTCCAATTCCAACGTCTCGGCAAGCTTCCAATTGAGCGTTTCGTTTTCGGAAGCTTCCAACCGGAACGACAACTCGGCTTTCTCCAGCATGGCGCGGAACACTTTCTCCCCGGCCTCGTTCACTTGCCGGCGAAGATCATCACGCATTGCCTTGACGAGAAATAGGCGATTCGTGGCGAGACGTTTCTCGTCAACCTTCCGCTTCCGCAAGTCCGCCAACGTCTCCTCCAGAATCCGCGCCGCTTGCCACGGATTCGGAATCACGTCCAAGAGCAATCGCACCAACGCCGCGAAGTCCAAGTCAGTCTCCGGCTCTTCGGTCGTGACTTGCTTCGGTAGCTCGGTGTCATCCACTCTGCCCAAATCTTCGACACTCACCCGCGAGACTGTGCGTTCGTAACCCTCTTTGCCGTCTGGCGTGAATTGCTGCGCGAAGCTGAATTCGTCCCAATCCAACCGGCCCAATAGATCGCGGTCATAATCAAACAGCCGCCACTCGTCCGTTTCGGGATGGCGCGACAACACACGTGGCAGAAAAATCTTCTTCCCGCGAAACTGCTCGCGCCGTTTGACCACTTCCCGCCGCAACGTGCCCGCGCCGCCTTGCGTACCGGCGCGGACGCTCTCCGCGAGATCGCCCATGCCTTCTTCCTGCAACCCGCGCCGCACGCTTTCCACGGCGTCCTGCACTTCCTGATCGTAAGTGAACACGTAGCACTCATTCAGCGCCGTCCGCCCGGTTAGTTGCGCGTGCGGCTGCCGCATGACGCGCCCCACCATCTGCGTCAACGCAGTCCGCGCCGTCGTCCGCGACAGGATGGCAAGCACGTAGGCAAAGGAGCAATCCCAGCCTTCCCGGAGCGCGTCCTTCGTAATGATGAACCGCACCTTGCTGGTCTCAACAAACAAATCTTCGTCACCAAGCTCGTCGAGGTCTGCCGACTTGACCTTGATTTGATCGGGGTGCACTCCCAACTTCTGAATCAGGTATTCCCGGACTGTCTCGCTATGCAGAAAATTGCTATCCCGCTGGTCTGCGCCCGTCCGTTCCACCCGAATCAGCATGATGGGGCGAACGTACCGGCCTTCGTTGCTTTGCAGTTTCTTATTGAGACTCGCATAATAGAGTGACAGTTGTCCCAACTTCTGCCACAGTG
>JBAXYB010000072.1:0-14862 GCA_037127585.1 Verrucomicrobiota bacterium | reverse complement strand
AACTCGCGCCACCGCCACCGCCGGCAACTTTCACCAGCAACATCGGCAACCTCGGCACGAAGTCCGTCAAGCCGGTCGCCGGCAAGGATGCCAAGAAAGCTGCCGCCGACAAATCTGTCGAAGAAATGGAGCGCGAATATCTGCCGTTGGTCGAACTGACGCCCGCCGATTTCCGGCAACTGACCACCGCGCGCGTGCAGAGCATCGCCGCGTACTTGAAAGAGAAGGGCAAGATCGCCGACGACCGGCTTTTCATCTCCACGAATCCCAACACGCCGGTCGTCAAGGATGGTGCGCGCGCGGTGTTTGGGTTGCAGTAACAGCTACTGGAGGTTGCCGTTGACGCTGTCCAGCTTGTTATTGGCTGAATTGCCAATTCCGCCGAGAACCAGGATGGCGACAACGGCGATTAACGCCAGAATCAAGGCGTATTCCACCAAACTCTGACCAGACCGACGATTACACTTCCTGACAATTTGCGTGATATGTTTCATGGTAGACCCGAATCCCTTCAAGTCGAACAAAGCCACAGCCCGTGAAATTGGTAACCACCGTCAGGCGGGCAACGTGATCGCCACGGTCAGGCCAGTCGGTTGCCGGTTGAATGCGGTGACCTTGCCTCGGCAACTTTCGACGCACGTTTTCACAATCGCCAGGCCGAGACCGACGCCACCGGTCTGCCGGTCGCGCGAGGCATCGAGCCGGTAAAACGGATCAAACACTTTCTCCAACTCCGCCGCAGGGATGCCGGGGCCTTGGTCGCTGACGCTGAGCGTGACTTGGTCGCCGAGTTGTTCGGCGGTAATCGTAATTGGGCCGGGCGCGTACCGGAGTGCATTGCGCCAGAGATTGGCCAGCGCCCGAGTCAGCAGTTCAGGTTCGGCGCGGGCGGTGAGGTCAGCGGGAACGTTGAGTTCGCCTTCCCCACCCTCGCGCCGCACGACCGCGGTGACAACTTCCAGAAGATTGACCGGCCGCAATTCGACTGGCGAGGAAGCGAGCGCGGCTTTGGAGAAGGACAACAACTCATTGACGAGCGCGGCAATCTCATCGGCTTTTTCGTCGGCGCGTTTCACGTCGTTCAAGCCGAGGGCGAGCCGGAGTTTGACGAGCGGCGCGCAGAGTTCGTGAGCGATATCGCCAAGGAAACGTTTCTGCCCGGTCACCAATCCATCCAGCCGTTCGGCCATGCGATTCACGTCGCGACCGAGCGCGCCGAGTTCGTCGCCGCGCCGCGCGTCCACGCGAACGTCGAACTTGCCGGCGGCGATCTGTTGCGTGGCGTGTTGCATCTGGGCGACGGAATTCGTGATGCCGCGAATGAACGGCAGCCACAGCAACGCCGAAACGAATGCCGCACCAAAAATGGCGACCAGCCACGGACGGAGATTCAGGAAGAGTCCGTTGCCGGTGATCGATTCAGATTCGATGATCAACGGCCGGTGCTCCGAATTGCGGACGATGGCCCAATATCGCGGCGGGTTACCGGCGCGAATCAGGACGCGCGGTGAAGTCTCTGGTGGCGGAGGCCGGTCGTCGTGTGGTCCAAACTCGTGCGGCGGCGGTGGCGGACGAACTTGGTCGAGGACTTCCCGGGGCAACTCATCGTCGAACCGCGGGACGTGGAGTTTCACACCGAGCTTTTGTTCAGTCTGCGCAATCGTTTCGGGATTCGCATCGGCCAGATCATCGGCCAATGTTTGCAGCCGGGCGGCCGCGCTCGCGGTCATGAGAAACTCCCGGTCGAACTGCGCGCGGACAAACAGGAGGAAGCCGGCTCCGAGCAGGAGCAGATTCAGAAAGAACCAGAGGAGAAATCGCGCGAAGAGTTTCATAGTTCAAACGTGTAGCCCACGCTCCGCACGGTCCGGATGAACGCGGGGTTGCCGAGTTTCTTGCGCAGCGCGCAGATGTGGACGTCGATGGACCGGTCGAACACTTCGTAATCGCGCCCGGCCACGGCTTCGAGGAGTTGCTCCCGGGATTTCACCCGACCGGGGGCGCGGACGAGTTCGGCGAGCAGATCGAATTCGATGGCGGTCAACGCGAGCGCTTTGTCCCCGAATGCCGCCGTGCGCGCGCCGGTATCAAGGCGCACCGGCCCGGCCACGATCTCGGTCGCCGGCAACTCCGGCCGCGCGGTGCGACGCATGACGGCGCGGAGCCGGGCGAGGAGTTCGCGCGTCGAAAATGTTTTCGGCAGGTAATCGTCCGCGCCAACTTCGAGGCCGACAACCCGGTCGGTTTCTTCGCCTCGCGCGGTGAGCATCAAGACCGGCACAGCGGACTTCTGCCGGATTTGTTTGAGAACTTCAAAACCGTCCAACCCCGGCAACATCACATCGAGCAGCACCACGTCGAACTTACCGGCTTCGGCGACGCCGGCCGGGCCGGTATGCACGGCGGTCACCTCGTAGCCGAGGGGTGTGAGGTAATCCCGGACGAGCCCGCAGAGTTCGCGGTCGTCGTCGATTATGAGGAGGCGTGTCATCGGGGTTGAGAATAACGCAAGCCGGCCGGGTGTGCCGCAACTTTTACACTTCCTTAACAAATCTCCGTGTTCTTCGAAATATTGCCTTAACGGAGCAGGTGTTTACTCGCAGTGCAATGAACCTCAAACCAAAAGGAAATGTCATGAAGCAGATCCTCGTAGTAGTTGCACTCGGCGCGGCACTGTCCGCCGCCGCTCAGACGCCGGTCATTAAACCGGAGAGCCAGTTAATGATCATCGACCGTCGGGTCGTCGCTGACCCGCTCCGCACCAATCCGCTCAACGGCAGTCGCGCTCCGTGGACGTTCCGGTACCTGATCGAGAACATGGCCGGCCCCAATAACCCGTCCGACTTCGTGATGAAGTGGCTCACGCAATGGGAAGCGAACCAGACCATCAACGGTTCGGTCGCGCCTGCCCGTCCGAGCATCCGGCAACTCGTGATCGACCCGTGGCTCAAAGCCAGCGGCGGGCAACGGCTCGACTTGAATAAAGCGCCGTTCCAACTCCTCGCCATCGTCAATCGCCTCGACCTCCACGTCCGCGACGGCGACAAAGTCACCACGGCCGGCGAAGGCCGGTTTGTGTTTGGTGTGTTGGGTGCGGACGGCAAACCGTTGCCGCCATTATTCCCGACAGCGCCGGGCGGGTTCACGGTGATCTTCGAGTACGAACTCATCGCGACGAACACGTTCCAGTTGCGCGACTGGGCGCAACAATGGACGAGCCTCGGCAACTCGCCCGTTGGCAGCCCGATGTACAACGACGCGCTCGAACGCATCACCCGTCGATTCACCGACCGCGGTCGCGCGCCCGGCAAGCCCAACGGCAATGCGCTGAACCAAGTCCGCTCAAACGAACTCGCGCTCGGTTTGCCGTGGGAACTGCGCGAATTCGGAATCGTCGGCGGCTTCCTCCGGCAACGCGGCGTCGCTCAGACGCCTGACGTGCTCGCGCTCAATGGCACACCAGCCCTCGCCAATCTCATCAACGCCAACGAAGCCGCCTTGCTGAATGAAACCTACGTCTTGCCGGCGGCGTTGCGTGGAGCAGCGGCGCTGGCGGGACCGTTTCAGTTGAGTGACTTCCCGGGCGCGTCGAACCGCACGTTCACCGCCATCGAACTGATCGATCCGTTCTACGACGTGCCGTGGAGCGCCGCCGGCATCATCAACAACGACGCCCGGCATGCCTTCGGATTAAACACGTGCGGCGGCTGTCATCGCACGGAGACCGGGGCCGGTTTCCTGCAAGTCGGTTTCCCGGCCACCAACGGCGCGCCGGCCGCGCTGGCCGGTTTCCTGACCGGCATCACTGTGCCCGATCCCCTCGATCCGGCCACGCCGCGCACCTTCAACGACCTCGAACGCCGCCGGCAAGACCTCGCGGACTTACTCGCGAGCTTCGCACCAAATCAACCGCGACCGATGCCCCGGCATGTGCCGAACTTCGTTCACTAACCAACCCAACAGAAAGGAAGCCCCATGAAAACCACCACCCTGCTCGCCACGCTCGGGCTGACCGCCGTCACGGCGCTCGCCCAAGGTCAACGCCGTCCGGACGGCGACCGGCCGCCGCATCATCCCCCGCCGCCAATCATTGCGACGCTCGACGCAAACCACGATGGCGTCATCGATGCCGACGAAATCGCCAACGCGCCGGCCGCGTTGAAGACGCTGGATAAGAATGGCGATGGCCAGTTGACGCCAGACGAATTGCGTCCGCCGCGCCCCGAAGTTGATGAGGGCGACGATCATCGCCCGCCACCGCCACCACCGGATGCCGAATAAATAACCCCACAGGGCGCGCGTCGGTTTCTCGACGCTTGGCTGGCGCGCGTCCGACATAAATATAGTGACCACCTCATGAAACTAGTCCTCTTCCTACTTTTGTTCAGTGTGCCGGCGTTCGCCGATCCGCTCCTCACCTCGTGGTTCACCAGCGAGAGCACAAAATACGCGCGCGTCCTCACGATCACGGACACAAGTTCGACGGGCCGCGTCACGTGGACCGGCCAGAACTCGCCGGTCTACGCCGGCGTCCAGGAAATCGCCTACGACGCGAACTACGTCTACGTCCGCTCGTACGGCCTGGCCGGTTACGTGATGGGGCCGTGGTACAACAATGCGGCGCACACCAATGCGTTTGTCAACTGGCCGGCCGCGCGCTCGAACGTCTGGCGGTTTGCCAACTCCGCCGCCGTGGCCGGCACAAAACAAACAACCGGCCTCGGCGCGATCGGGTTGTATGTGAACGGCGTTTCGATGTTCGACAACACCGACGGCTTCGTCTACAGCGGCGGAACGGAAGCCAATCAAGCCGGCTACTGGCATCGCGACGCGTGGGTCAACGAAGGCGCGACCTTTGACCCCGGCTACGCGCACCAGGAACAGACCGGCAACTATCACTACCACGCCTACCCACCAGCCTTGCGCTACCAACTCGGCGACAATGTCACCATCAGCAACGGCGTCTACGTCGAAGCGACCGGCACCCTGAAACACTCTCCGATTCTCGCCTGGGTCGCCGATGGTTTCCCGGTCTACGGGCCGTATGGCTACTCGGTGAGCAACAACCCCAACAGCACGGTCCGCCGCATCGTCTCCGGCTTCGTCCCGCGCAATGGCCAATTCGGCACCGACAATCTTTCCGCCAACGGTACCGCGCGCTCAACCATCCCGGCGTGGGCGCAGCGCGCTACCGGCGCGAGTGCCAACCAAGCCGGGCCGACCGTTTCTGCGGCCTACCCATTTGGCCGGTACCTCGAAGACAACGATTACCTCGGCGACCATGGGTATGTGCAGGGCGTTGATTTTGATCTGAACGAATGGAACGCCCGGTGGTGCGTCACGCCGGAATTTCCGCAAGGAACCTGGGCCTACTTCTGCACCCTGACTTCGAGCAACACCCCCGCCTTCCCCTACGCCATCGGCCGGCAATTTCTCGGCACGCCCTACACCACCACCTCCACCTCAATCCCAGCCGGCACAACCAACCTGTTCAAAGGCGGCCCGGACACCGTCGAGACGATGAAAGCCATCAGCGCCGCGACCAGCGACATCACACTCGTCTGGAGTTCCGTCGAAGGCGGCAGCTACACCATCCAAGCCTCGCCCGACCTCACCAACTCCAACAACTGGTCGAACATCGCCACCAACTTCATCGCCAACGCCGGCACCCTCACGCCCGTCATGGAAACCGGCGGTGCCGCCAACACCAAACGTTTCTACCGTGTCGCCCGCACCGGCCTCGCCACGTACTGGCCGACCGTCAACGCCAACGCCGTCATCAACGCCGGCATCGCCTCGGTCACCCCCACGAGCGTCAACCGCAACAACCCGGTCGTGCTCACCATCACACTCGACAACAGCGGCGGCCTCATTCCCCCGCCCACCACTGTCCAACCGACCGCCATCACGTTGACTCGTCCCGGCGCGTTGAGCATCAGTCCGACGAACGCCCTCAACGGCAGTCGCAACACCACGACCGGCATCATCACCGCGTACTTCAACACGATCTCCGGCACCGCCTCGACCGGCGTCTACACGGTGACCGCCGCATTCGGCCCGAACTCCTGGAGCATCACCAACGGGTTCACGATCAATCCATGATTCAGCGGAGATGCCGGCCGGAGGGCCACGCTCTGTCATGGCCGCAGGGCGCGAACGGACGCAACGGAGCGCGTCCCTCCAAAGCGTTTCTCACGATCCTCTTATTCGCGATCACCGCGCACGCCGGCACTGTGCAGATCGCGGTTGCCCCGCGTGCCGGCACCGATGATCCGCTCCTGCTCGACTCGTTGCGGTACCCGTATTCCGTCACGCGCTTGAGTTACCTCCTCAGCCATTTCGCGCTGCAATCCGAAACCGGCTGGACTGAATTACCGGATCAATACGCCTGGCTCGATGCCGCCACGCGTCGCAACACCTTCACACTCCACGATGTCCCGGCCGGAAACTTTCACGCCCTTCGATTCATCGTCGGCGTCACCGCCACCAACGACCCGACAACTTATCCGCCCGACCATCCGCTCAACCCGAATCTCAACGGCCTCCATTGGAACTGGCAAGGCGGCTACATCTTCTGCGCCGTCGAAGGCCGCACGCAAGCCGGCGACGGCTACTCCTTCCACATCGCCCGGCAACCCGTGAGCATCACTGTCACCGGCCACTTCACCACCGCCGCACTACTGACCTTCGACATCCCCACACTCCTAACCAACGTCACTCTGACCGGCTCGACGCATTCCCGCGATGGCGACAGCGTGGCCGAAACGTTACGAAAGAATCTCGCTCGGTCGTTTCAACTCCGCGAAACTGTTACCAGCGAAATGCCGGCACTGAAACCGGTCAAGCCACTCTACCTCCCGGCCAAATACACGCCGTACCGCTTCACCATCCCGGCGCGCTTCCCGATTCCGGCGTTGCCGCGCGACAACCCACTGCTCGAAGAACGCGTCGCCCTCGGCCGGCAACTCTTCCACGAACCATTACTCTCCCGGAACAACTCGATCTCCTGCGCCACCTGTCACGACGAGAAACACGCCTTCGCCGACCCGCGCCGGTACAGCCTCGGCGTGGACGGCCAGCCCGGCAAGTTCAACGCCCTGCCATTGCAAAACCTCGCGTGGAAATCGCGCTTCTTCTGGGATGGCCGTGCTCCCTCGTTGCGCGAGCAAGTGAAGTTTCCGATCACCGATCATCTCGAGATGGACGAGAATCTGGATGACGTCTGCGCCAAACTTGTGGGAGCGGCGTCCCCGCCGCTCACACAAATACAACCGCTAGCGGACTACCCGGCGCTTTTTGCTGCCGCCTTCGACACCGCCGAGATCACACAGGAGAAAATCGCGCTCGCACTTGAAAACTTCATGCTCACGCTCACCAGCTTCCGTTCCAAGGTGGACCGGAGCGAGTTGACGCCGCTCGAACAGCGTGGCTTCGAGTTGTTCTTCACCGAGTACGATCCGCGCACCCGACAATATGGCGCGGACTGTTTTCATTGTCATGGCGGCGCGACTTTTTCAGACAACCAGATTCACGACAACGGCGTCGGCAAGTTCATGACGCCGTCGTTGCGCAACGTCGCGAAGACCGCGCCGTACATGCACGATGGCCGGTTCGTCACGCTCGCCGAAGTCGTCGAGCATTACACGACCCGAATGCCGCGAACGGCGACGCTCGACCCCAATCTCGCCAAGCATCCGGATGGCGGGGTGCCGTTGAGCACGGATGACAAGAAAGCACTCGTCGCGTTCCTTGAAGCGTTAACCGATCTCACGGATGCGAAACGTGAAGCCGGTAAAACCGCGCGGGAAGATTCGTCGATTCGTTGACCGACACGGCGCCGGTGCCGGGATCGTTCACGGTCACGCCGGGCACGGTGCTCCAATTGCCGGCGCCGACTTTGGTGGCGAGATTCGTCCACGAACCGCTCACGAGATCGCTGCGCGCTTCGACTTTGACGGTCACGTCGGTGGCGCCGAGGCTGCGGGTGAACGCGAGTCCGCTCGGTGTGGCGGTGTAATTGGGGACATTCGGGATGGACGGGTTGCTGCCTAACACGTATTCGAGCAGCGTTGCCTGTCCGTCGGAATCCGGATCGCCGGTATCATCGACGATGGTGCCGAGGTTGGCTTGTTGCCAGAGGTTGTACGGCGTCGCGGCGATGTTGCCCCACGCAGGGTAGGCTTCCTGGCCGGCGGTGAATGTGAGGCGCGTCTGATTGCTGCCGTCGATATTCATCACATAGACTTCCGGGTTGCCGTCGCGGCCAGAGGTGAAACTAAGTTTCGTTCCGTCGGGGCTGAAGTAGGCGGTCTGTTCGTTGTAGGCGTTACCGGAGATGTTGGTGCGGCCGGTGCCGTCGATGTTCATGATGTGGATTTGCCGGTTCGTGGTGAGTTCGGACGTGAAGGCGATCTTCGTGCCATCGGGACTGATGACGGGATAGAAGTCGCGGCCGGGGGTGAACGTCAGGCGCGTCTGGCCGGAGCCGTTGGCGTTCATGATGTAGATTTCTTCTTTGTTGTTGTTGTCGCGGAGTGAATCAAAAACAATCTTCGAGCCGTCGTAGCTCCAATACGGGAAATCGCCGTCGCCGGTATTGGCGGTGAGATTCGTTTGGCCACTGCCGTCGCCATTCATCACGTACAGATTATAGCCGCCGCCGGTATTCGTGCGCGGCCCCATATAGACGATCTTGCTCGCGTCAAAGTTTGGAGCGGCCGCCCAGAGCGACGAACCGTAAAGATTGGTTTGGGTGAGATTGACGAGGCCGGAGCCGTCGGAGTTCATTTTCCAAATGTCCATGTAGCCGGGTTGGTCGCGGTCGGACATGAAGACGATCGTTTTGCCGTCGTAGCTGACGCGCGGGATGACGTCAAAGGAGTTGGTGTGGGTGAGGTTGACGAGAGCGCTGCCGTCCGGGTTCATCGCGTAGACTTCATAATCGCCGTCGCGCTGGGTGTTGAAAATGATGCGGCCGGCGGTGACCGGCAGGTTCACAACTTTCCACCAGCGCAGTAATGTCCGGAGGGCTTCGGGTTTATTGGTGGGCTTGGGTTGATTGATCTGGTTGCCGGTGTTGATGCCGTGGCAATTGGCGCAGGTGCGAATCTCACCGGGTTGGAACGTCACCCAGTAGCGTTCGCGCACGATGGGGGTGCCGTTCGTGTCGACGGTCTGCCAAGTCATCGCGCGTCGCGTCGGCACCACGACGGCAAACGAACCGTCCGGCCCGAGCTGCGCCGTGCCGGGAATGTTGCCCAGTGGCGCGGGGTTGTCGTCGATGGAATCGTGCCAGGGCTGCGCAATGACGCGCCGACCCGGCAAGGGATTCACACCGTCGGGCTTGACGCTGCGGAGTTGGTCGGCCTGGAACATCTGGAGGTAGCCGACGGTGTACTTCGTGCCGGCGGTGGCGACGGTCTGGGTGCCGGACCATGCGACTTTGAGGTTATACGGCTGCTGTTTGTCGGCGTGGTCGCGCATCGTGACGTCGCGGCTGACGACGAGCGCGTATTGATTCGTGACGAGCCACGATTGAAACGTCGGCACACTCACGCCTTCTTCCGCGAACACGGCGGCTTCGATCGGATCAACGCTGCTCGTCGCCGAAGTCGGCACCGGGCGCGGCGCGATTTCGGCGGGATCGAGTTCCCACAACGGGCCGGTGTAGGTGACCTGGTTTGCGCCAACCCAATACGTGTAGGTCTTGCTCGGGCCGGTGGTGAGATAATTGTTCGTCGTCCACGTGCCGCCGGTATTCTTCAGCGTCATCAAGCGGAAATTGTAGAGCGGTACCGGTACGGTAGCCGTGCCGAGGTTGGTGTCTCCCGTGGCGGCCGGCGTGAACGACGCGATTAACACGCCGTTGCTCAACATCCGCGGGTTTCGGTACACGCCGAAGGCGTTCGGGAACACGGTGGAGCGTGGCGTGAGATAGTTGATCACCATGAAGTCCGGGTTCGTGTTCACGCCGGCCGTCAACGACACAATCTGCCCGGCCGTGTGGGTTCCAATATCAATCGCGTCCACGCCATACACGAGGCCGGTGACATTCAAGTCTTCGTGCGCGAGGAAGAAATTGTTCACGGTATTCGTGTTGAAGTGCGCAACCGGGCCGGTGACGATGTCCGGGTTGTTCGTGAACGTCGCGTAGTCCACGGCATACATCAACTCATGCCGGCCGATGTGGTTGATGATCTCTTGCGAGGTGCCGTCTTCGTTGATCTGCCACGGCAGGAAAATGTTGAACGCGTTGCCACGCAGATTCGTGCCGGCGAGGGCGTTCGTGTCCGAGGGTCGCGGCTCCGGGAAGACTTCGAGCGTGTTCGTCGTCATTACCGAACCCGGTAACTCGCTGCTCCAGTTGAACACGTTGTTCGTGCTTTTTCCCTGCCTGTCGCTCACCGCTTCCACGTCGCGCGACAAATGATCCCAGCGCGTGAACAACACCCGCCCCGCGCTGTCCACCAACGGCCGGAACGATCCCGATGGCGAATGTTCCATCAAAAACAAATTTCCCGACGATGGATCGAGACTCCACAAGCCGGTCACCGTCGGCAACTGCAAGTACTCCTCGCGTTGCGGATACAAGTACGCCGAGCCATCGCGCGGCCGGTCACTCGCGAAGATGATTCGGCCATTCGAGCCGTAGGTCGGGCTGACGTTGTTGTAGTTCGTCGGCTGATTGGAGACCGGCGTGATGACCGGCGCGATCCAATTCGTGATCTCGTACATCTGCCAGACCGTGCCGGTGGTCATACTGAAGATGGCTTTCGTGCCGCTCCAATCCACGCTCGGCTCGCGCACGGCGACGTTGGTGAACCCGGCCAGCGCGGTGAGATTCGTCAGCGCGCCGTTGGCATACCGGATCCAGAGTCCGCCGCCCGGCGCGGCGTGAGCCGTGTCGCCGAGATGATTCGAGAACGGTGAGGTGACATTGCACACGCTCGACGTGACTTCGCGCGCATTGATTTCCGTCGGCATCGGCACCTGGGTGACGAAGAGGATGGCGTTGGTGGTCGCGGCGTGACTGGCGACACTGGTGAGAAGACAAACTGCGAAAACGCAAATCGTGACGTTCTTCATTGGCGCGCACCCTACCGCCGGTCCGCCACATCGCCAATACGCCTTTCGACGTATAAAGAGACACTGATGACTTGTTGCCTTCGCCGAGGAGGGCATGCTAGTCTGCGGCTTCATCGTGAAAGGGTTTTAGAAAAAATATGGGTTCAATCAAGAAGAGCCGCAAAGCAAAAATCAACAAGCACAAGCGCCGCAAGGCCCGCAAGGCCATTCGCCACAAGAAGCGCCGCTAGTCAGCGGGATAGGCTTCCATGGCGTTGCTCTGGCGATACCGGCGGTGCTTACCGGGTGTGGTGGTGGTGTGTCTCAGCCTCGGCTGCGGCACAACCACCCCGCCCCCCGGGCGGTCCACCGGCAACAATCTAGCATTGACGCCGGCTGAAGACCGGCGCGCCCAGGCGCTCGCGCACTATGCGACCGCGGTTTCGCTGGCCATGACGGAGAATGCCACGCTCGCCTTGCCGGAATATCGCCAAGCCTTCGATCTCGACCCGGCGAACTCCGCCCTCGCGTTGTGGCTGGCCGAGATGTACCGGTCCCGCCGCGATATGACCAATGCGTTGGCCGTCCTCGATTTGGCGACGCAGGCAAACCCAACCTCCGGCGAGCCGTGGGTGGCGCGCGGGTTGACCTACCGGAGCAACGATGACACGACGAATGCCATCGCGTCATTTCAACAGGCGTTGAAACTCGACCCGGCGCATTTCGGCGCCGTGCGCGCGTTGACGGAGGTTTATCTCTTCGCGAATGACACGAATAACGTCGTCGCGCTGCTGGATCACTCCTTCCGGCAAAAAGCGACCGATGTTAATTATTGGATCACGCTCGGCGACGTCCACCTGCTCGTCATCCGGCAACTCCCCTCCCTCGCCCCACGCCTCGACCGGACCCGGGCCCGGCAATGCTACGAACGGGCGCTGGCCTTGACGCCGAACAACCCGGACCTGCTGGCGCGGTTGGGCGATGCGTACATGGATGAAAACAACTTCAAAGCAGCGGCGGATGCCTACGCTAAATTAATTGAAATCCGGCCGAACATCCCGCAACTGCGCGAACGACTCGCGGCGATTTACCTGAAGACCGAACAACGCGACAAAGCCATTGCGTTGTACAAAGAATTGATGAAGCGCGATCCGTTGCGGTTTGAGTTCTACAACGTGTTGGGCGAACTCCACGAGGATGCAAAGAAGCCGGCGGCTGCGCTCGATTACTTCGAGCAGTCGCTCAAACTCAATCCCGACCAGTCCGAAGTTTATCTCGCCGTCGCGGAACTCCAGCGCCGCTTGAAGCAGGACGCCGCTGTCGCGCAGACGCTGGCGGCCTGGAAAAAGAAATTCCCGACCGACTGGCGCATCCCCTACTTCTCGACGTTCTATCACAACGAGAAAAAAGATTACGCCAAAGCTCTCGCCGCTTTTGCCGATGCCGAAACCCTGGCCCGCGAAGCGCCGCAAGAAGTCACGTTGAGCGCGCAGTTTTATTTCGCCTACGGTGCCGCGTACGAACGCACTGGCGACCTTGACAAAGCCGCGCTGCTCTTTGGCAAATCCATCGCCGCCAACCCCAAGCTCGCCAACGCCTACAATTATCTGGGCTACATGTGGGCTGACAAAGGGACTAATCTCACCGAGGCACTGGCGAACATTCAAAAAGCTGTTGAACTCGAACCTGACAATGGCGCCTACCAAGACAGCCTTGGCTGGGTGAAATACAAACTCGGCAAACCGGCGGAAGCATTACCGGCTTTGTTGCGGGCGATTGAGTTGCTGGAGAAAGACACGCAACGCGAACCCGAAGACCGCTTGGAAGACGCCGTGGTGTATGATCACCTCGCCGAAGTGCAATTAAAGCTCGGCCAAACTGCGGCCGCCATTCAGACCTGGAAGCGCGCCCTCGCCATCGACCCCGGCAACAAAGACATCGCCGCGAAACTCCAGCAGCACTCCGCCAGCTCACCGTAATACCGGGCTACGGCTCGACAACCACTTTCACGCCAACCACCGGCTCTGCTTTTGCCGGGGCCACTTCTTTCGCCGCCACCGCCAAGCTGACCGCCGCTTTCGAACCGCGCACCTGAGTGCGAAACGCCGCGACCTTCGACTGCGGCAAGTACACCAAAAATGCGTTCGTCGGCGCGCCGCTCTCCACGCGCCCATCCAACTCTTTCGCTAAATTCTCCACCCGCAGGCGCACCGTCACGACGGAATCACCGCGAATCACCAACGTCTCCGGCAACTCGGGCAGTTTACTACCGCCGGTCATCGCGACTTGCGGTTGACTCGCTGCCGGCGGGGACACCGGCTCTTGGAGCACCCCCAGCATCCGATCCGCGGCCGCTGGACTCACTTTTTCCGCCGGTTCGCTCGAGAGAATTTTCGCGCTCCGACCGGCCGATTCGGCCTTTGCCAAAACCGGTGCGGGTCGCTGTGCCGGCTGGACCAAGATCGCGATACCGGCGATCACGAGAATCGCAGCCATGGCTTCCAAGGGAAGCTTCCACCAGACCGGCCGGAACAAGGTGTCGACCCAGGTTGGTTTGTCCACCCGGAGTTTACGGCGGACGTCCGCCAGGAATTGCGGCGGCGGCTGAGCCGCCGGCAAGGCAGTGATACCGGCGACAATTTTCTGTAATTCGGCAACGCGCCGGGAACATTGTGGACAATGATCCACATGCTCAATCACCTCCGCCTGCCGTTCGCCCGGCAACTCGCCGTCGATCAGCGCGGATAAATCTTTTTCGATGTCCCGACAATTACTCATGTTTCAGACTCTCCCGCAAAGCATCCCGCGCGCGGGCAATCCGCGATTTCACGGTGCCGACCGTACACTTCATGACGCCGGCGATTTCTTCGTAACTCAAGTTTTCCACGTTCCGCAACACCAGCACTTCCCGAAATTGCACCGGCAAGGCAGCCATTTTCGCACTCAGCGTCTGGATGAACTCGGCCTTAGCGGCTTCGTCATCCGGCCCGCCACCGGTCGTCGGAGTCTGGCCAGCCATGCTCCCGTCGGCAGTTTCGACCGGCGCGTCGAGCGATACCGTCAACGCGCGCCCGCGCCGCTGCCACCAGCGGTGCTTGTTGTGCGCGAGGTTGACGACAATCTGGTGCAGCCAAGTCGTAAACTCGCATTCACCGCGAAAACTCTCGATGTTCCGATAAATTCTCACAAACGCATCCTGCGCAACCTCGGTTGCATCTTCGCGGTTGCGCAATAATTGATAGGCGACATTAAACGCGCGCTGCTGATGCCGGCGCACCAGTGTGTCGAATGCTGCCTCATCGCTATTTTGACATTGCGCGACCAAATCGCGATCGGCTGGTTCGACACCTTCCATCAGAAAATGTTCCGGTAAGTCTTAATCAAACTCGGGCTTCGCTTCCCGGGTCATCAGGTCACGGACGGCCTGTTTTGGGGGTTTTCCCTCATACAGAATCGCGTGAACTTCCCGGCTAATCGGCAAGTCCACCTGTAAGCGCTGAGCCAGTTGCGCGACGGACTTCGCCGTCTTGACCCCTTCGGCCACGGTCTTGGTGCTGGCCAGAATCTGCTCCAGGGTTTCGCCCTTGCCGAGACGTTCGCCAAAACTGCGGTTCCGGCTGTGCCGGCTGAATGCTGTCACGATCAAATCGCCCACGCCGCTCAAGCCATTGAACGTCTCCGGCTTCGCTCCCAACGCGGTGCCGAGTCGCGCCATCTCCGCAACGCCGCGCGTACACAACGCGGCCTTCGTATTGTCGCCAAATCCAATGCCGTCACAGCAACCGGCCGCGATGGCGA
>JBAXYB010000071.1:0-14891 GCA_037127585.1 Verrucomicrobiota bacterium | reverse complement strand
GCCGCCGCGCTCGACCGCACCCAGCTCTCCCAGGCCGACCACATCGAACTCCAGCATTACGCCGACAACACCCGGCATCTCTATTGTGCCGGTTGCCAGCACATCTGCAACGCCGCCGCGCCGGCCGGCGTCCAGATCGGCACCACGCTCCGGTATCTCATGTATCACGACAGCTACGGCAATCAAGAACACGCCCGGCAACTCTTCGCGGAGTTACCGGCCGAAGCGCGCCGCATCGCGGACGTTGACTTCACACCCGCCGCCGCCGTCTGTCCGCACGGCATTAATATCGCCAAACACATGCAGCGCGCGGCGGAAGTATTGGCTTGAAGGTGTAGCCGCGCTTCTGTGAAGCGCGGATGTTTCGGCCGATCTCGAACAGCGCTTCACAGAAGCGCGGCTACATGCTACGGTCGCCCGCATGCCTTCTTGTATTCTCAAACCCGGCAAGGAACGCCGGCTCATGTCGGGTCACCCGTGGGTTTATGCCGGCGAAATCGCGAAATTTACCGGCGATCCCGCCGATGGCGATGTCGTCGATATCCGCGATCATAAGGACCGGCCCCACGGCAGCGGGCTGTTGAACCGGAAATCCCAAATCACCGTCCGCCAATTCACCGCCGGCAAGGAAGAACTCGATCGGACGTTTTTCCGCAAGCGCATTGAGGCGGCCATTGCGTATCGTAAGACCGTTTGTGGGAGCGCCCTTCCGGGCGCGACCGGGTTGACGGCAGTCGGAGGTCAAGGTGATCGCGCCCAGAAGGGCGCTCCCACAATTGTTTCTGATTCCTACCGGCTCGTGTTCTCGGAAGCGGACCAACTGCCCGGTTTGATCGTGGATAAGTTTGGCGACGACATCGTGTTTCAGGCGTTGACGCTGGGGATCGACAAGCGCAAAGGCACGTTCATCGAGATTTTACGCGATGTGTTCAAGCCGGCCTCCATCATCGAGCGCAGCGATGTGCCGACGCGCCGGCTCGAAGGGTTGGCGGAGGCGAAGTGCGTGGTCTACGGGAAGTATGAAGGCAATTCGGTCATCACCGTGGGCGGGGTGAAGTTTGAGGGCAATCTCCTCGAAGACCAGAAGACCGGTTTCTTTTTGGATCAAGCCGAGAATTACGCCATCGTCGCCAGTCACTGTGCCGGCAAGAAGGTGCTGGACTGTTTTAGTTATCACGGCGGGTTTGGATTGTTTGCCGCGAAAGCCGGGGCGACCCGGGTGGAAGCGGTTGAAAGTTCCGAGCCGGCCAATGCGCGCGCCCGGCGCAATGCGGGCGTCAACGGCCTCGATAGCAAACTCGAGTTCAACTGCGCGAACGTTTTCGATGTCTTGAAGGCGTACGACAAAGAGAAGCGGCAGTTCGATGTCATCATCCTCGACCCGCCGACGTTCACGCGGACGAAACAGAACGTTGACGACGCGTTGCGCGGCTACAAGGAAATCAATTTGCGCGCGCTCAAGATGCTCGCGCCGGGCGGGCTGCTGGCGACGTTCTCCTGTTCGCATCACATCGACGGCGAGTTGCTCAAGGCCGTCATCGTCGCGGCTGCCGCCGATGCGCACAAGCTGGTCCGGTTGGTCAAGGTGCTGACACAGTCGCCCGATCATCCGATTCTCTTGGCCGTGCCGGAGACGGAGTACTTGAAGGGGTACCTCGTGCAGGTCGTGGGATGAACGCGAAACTCGTCGAGTTATTGCGCGAGGTTGATGACCTTAGTTCTGCGGGGGCGCTCTTGTCGTGGGATCAATCGACGTACATGCCGCCCGGTGGTGCCGCCGCGCGGGGCCGGCAATTATCGACGCTCTCGAAACTCGCGCACGAGAAATTCACGGCACCGGTCATCGGCCAACTGCTCGATGCCGCGCGCGCGGAGAATGCGGACGATGAAGCGCTGTTGCGCGTCACGCGTCGCGACTACGAACGCGCGATCAAGATTCCGGTCGCCTTCGCGGCCGAATTGAGCGAGCACCAGTCGCAGACTTATGAGCTTTGGACGAAGGCCCGACCGGCGAATGATTTTGCCAGCGTCCGCCCGGCGTTGGAAAAGACGCTCGACCTCAGCCGGCAACTCGCCAATTACTTCCCGGGCTACGACCACATTGCTGACCCGTTGATTGACAATGCGGACTTCGGCATGAAAGCCGCCACGATCCGGCAAGTGTTCGGCGAATTGCGGGCGCAACTCGTGCCGATGGTCAAAGCGATCGCCGCGCAGCCGGTCGCGGACGCTGCTTGTCTGCATCAAAGTTTTCCCGAAGCGGCGCAATTGGCGTTTGGGCGCGAGGTCATTCAACGTTTCGGCTACGATTTCCAGCGCGGCCGGCAGGATAAGACGCATCATCCATTCATGACCAAGTTTTCCCTCGGCGATGTCCGGATCACGACGCGCGTGAAGGAGAACGATCTGGGCGATGCGTTGTTCAGCACGTTGCACGAAGCCGGGCACGCGCTCTACGAACAAGGGATTGCGAGCGACTACGAAGCCACGCCGCTGGGCGGTGGCACGTCAGCCGGTGTCCATGAGAGTCAGTCGCGCACGTGGGAGAATCTGGTCGGCCGCAGCCGGGGTTTCTGGGAATACTTCTACCCGAAACTGCAGGCGACATTCCCGGCGCAACTCCAGTCGGTCCCGCTCGAAAAGTTTTACCGGGCCATCAACAAAGTCGAACGCTCGCTCATCCGCACCGATGCCGACGAAGTGACGTACAATTTGCACGTGATGATCCGGTTCGACTTCGAGTTACAGTTGCTCGAAGGCAAACTCGCGGTCAAAGATTTACCGGCGGCGTGGCATGCCCGGTATGAGAGCGATTTGGGGTTGCGCGCACCGGACGACCGCGATGGAGTATTGCAAGATGTGCATTGGTACGGCGGCGTCATCGGGGGCGTGTTCCAAGGTTACACGCTCGGGAACATTTTCAGCGCGCAATTCTTCGAAGCCGCGCCGCACGACATTACCGGCGGAAACTTCACCGCCCTGCATGACTGGTTGCGGGAGAATATTTACCGGCATGGCCGGAAATATACCGCCGCTGAATTGCTGCAACGCGCCACCGGCCAGCCGATGACCATTGCGCCGTATGTCCGGTATCTGCGGCAGAAGTACGGCGAATTGTATCAGTTGTAGGGCACGTCGGTCCGCAAGGCGGAGCCATTGCCGGTGATAGTGTAAATTCCCAACGCCGCCGGTAAGAGTAGGAATTCGCCGCGCGCTAGCGATTCACCATTTACACTCAGCGTGCCAGTCAGGCCGGCGAAAATGTGAAAGCTCGATCCATCACAGTTACCGGCGGTCGAACCGGCGACGGTGAGTTTTTCAACGCGGAAATGCTCGCACGAAATTGGCAGCGGGGTGGTGGGCGGTTCGAAGTCGTTGAAGTCGATGGAAGCGAGCGATTCCCGGACTTGTAACTCCCGCCCGCGATCCCAATCGTAGACCCGGTACGTGGTGTCGGAGTTCTGCTGAATCTCGACGATGACCAGGCCGGCATCGATGGCGTGGAGGCGACCGGAGGGAACGAAGAGGCTTTCGCCGGCATGGATGGGAAAGCGATGAAAACATTTCTGAAATGCCGCGCCGCCTTGCGCGATGGCTTGTTCGAATTGTTGCCGGGTCACGCCGCGTCGCAAGCCGGCAATCAGGTGGGCGTCGGGTTCGGCTTGGAGGACGTACCACATTTCGGTTTTCGGTTCGCCGTGGAGTTGCGGGGCAAGCGCGGCCGGCGGGTGAACTTGCAGGGAAAGCCGTTCGCGGGCGTCGAGCATCTTGATCAATAGCGGAAACCGACTAGTCCCCCGGCAATTTGAGCCGAGGAGCCGGTCGCCCCATTGGGTGATGACTTGCCGGAGCGTTTGTCCCTTCAGCGTGCCGTTGGCGACAACGCTTTGTTCCTTGTCGCGGTCGCTGATTTCCCAGGACTCGCCGATCCGTTTGCCGGGCGGGATGGGTTTGCCGTACCGGGCGAGGGCGGTGCCGCCCCAGATGCGTTCGACGAGGATGGGTGTGAATTTCAGTGGATAAAGGTTTGCAGTGGCCACGAGTTTTGGGTAGAGTCTGTGGCTCAAGGAGGATTTTCAAGCTCTTTATGGGGAAACAGTCTGAGCACTCTCATGTGCGCGAAATATGGGCCGTCGTGCTTGTCGGCTTTGCTTTGCTGCTTTTACTGAGCCTGATCTCCTACCAACCGTTCGATGTCGGCAACAGCGCCGGGACGACGAATCAGGCGGTCGGCAACTTTATCGGGCCGGTGGGCGCGTGGCTGGCCTTCTTCGCCTTTCAAGGGTTCGGACTCGGCGCGTACTTTCTCATGGTCGTGCTCACCGTTCTCGGCACCACTTTATTGTTGCAGCAAGAAATCTCGTGGCGCGGTAAAGCCGGGGCGGGCTTGCTCCTCTTGTTTGCGTCCTGCTGCCTGCTCCATATCGCCGGCCTCGACCGTCTAGTAAAATCTCTCAACTTGCCGGACAGCGCCGGCGGCTACGTCGGGCTCTTTGCTGGCGGCGCGGCGGAACACACCGTTGGCAAACCGGGCGCGGTCATCATCTTTGGCGTTTGCTATCTCATCAGCCTCATCATTCTCATCAACTTCCGGCCCAGCTACTGGGTGGCGTTGACCGCGACCAGCGTCCGCGAAGGCTGGGCGAGTTTGCGCGGCCAGAAAAAGACGGACGTCGACCGGGCCCTCAAGGAAAAAGCGCGCGACATTAAGGTGAAAGAATACGAAGTCGAACGCGAGCTCTCCAAAAAAGAGAAAGAAGCCAAAAAGCTCGAAGAGGAATTTGTTCCACCGCCACCCGAACCGAAGTTTGCCGATTATTCCGTCACCCCACCGGTCAAAGCCGACAAGGTTGCCGGCGGCGCGAGCATCGTCGAAAAACTTGCGAAGAAGCTGACACCCGATAAACCGAAGCCCGAAGATCCCGTCGCCGCGCCGAAACCGAAACGTGAGAAACCAGCCGCCGCCGAAGGCGATGCCACTGTCATCGGTGGCGCGAGTGCGGCCACGGGCGAACAATTCGTCCTCCCGCCGCTCGACTTGCTCGACCCCCCTCCGCCGGTCGAGGCCCGCGATGTCATGGACGACTTGAAGGCCAGTGCCGCCGTCTTAAAGGAAACCGTCCGCGAATTCGGCATCGAAGTCGAATCCGGCGACGTGACCAAAGGTCCGACCGTCACGCTTTTCGAATTACATCCGGCCGCGGGAGTTCGCGTCGAACGGATAGCCAGTCTATCCAGCAATATCGCGATGGCTATGCGCGCCGAAAAAGTCCGGATCCAAGCGCCTGTGCCCGGCAAGGGAACCGTCGGCGTCGAAGTTCCCAACAGTTCCCGCACGACCGTCTACCTCCGCGACATGCTCGAATCCGATGAATGGCGGCTGACCGACAAATCCATCCCGGTGGCTCTTGGCCGCGATGTGAAAGGCCACCCGATCATCGGCGACCTCGCCGGTATGCCGCACATGTTGATTGCCGGCGCGACCGGCTCCGGCAAGACCGTCTGCGTCAACGCCATCCTCGCGTCGTTGCTCTACAAATTTACCGCCGAAGATCTGCGGCTCGTTCTCATCGATCCGAAAATGGTCGAGATGCAACACTACAACGCCTTGCCGCACCTGATCGTCCCTGTCGTGACCGAGGCCAAGAAAGTGCCGCTCGCGTTGGGGTGGGTGATTCGCGAGATGGAAAAGCGGTTCCAGATTTTCGCCAAGGAAGGCTGCCGGAACATTACCTCGTTCAACAAGCGGCCCAAAAAGAAACGGGCGAGCGCCGTGCCGGAAGTCCCGGTCGAGACCGAAACGGATCCGGACGCGCCGGCCACGATTGTCTTGCCGGATGAAGGCGAACAGCAAACGCTGAAGATCGAAGTTCCCCGCGATTTCGATATCATCATCCCGGAGAAGCTGCCGTTCATCGTGGTCGTGGTCGACGAATTGGCCGACTTGATGGCGACCGTTGGCAAAGACGTTGAAATGGCCATCGCGCGCCTCACCGCGCTCGGCCGCGCCGCCGGCATTCATCTCATCGTTGCTACCCAGCGCCCCAGCGTTAACGTCGTCACGGGGGTCATCAAGGCCAACATCCCGTGCCGGATCGCATTTCAAGTTTCGTCGATGCAAGACTCGCGCGTCATCCTCGACACCGGCGGCGCGGAGAAGCTGCTCGGCAAAGGCGACATGCTCTACGAGCCTGGCTCCGGTAAGTCCGTCCGCGCCCAAGGCGTTCTCGTCCTCGACAACGAGATCAACAAGATCGTCGACTTCATCGCCGCGAAAGCGACGCCGAAATTCGAGCCGGAGTTGGCCAAGAAACTTTCCCGCAGCTCCAACGTGCCCGAAAATGAAGCCAGCGACGAAGACGAAGAATTGCTCGAACAGTGCATTGAAGTCATCCGCCAGTCCAACCGGGCCAGCGTCTCCGTCCTGCAACGCCGGTTGCGCATCGGCTACACCCGCGCCGCGCGGATTATGGATTTGTGTGAAGAACGCGGCATCGTCGGCCCCAGTCGGGGTGCTGAGCCGCGCGAGATTCTGATGGATCTCGACACCGAAGTTCCCGCCGCGAAAGAATAAGGGAATTGCATTCGCGGACCGCCTGTTTTTTGGCTTTCAGCCGCCGGTAAGACTCGCTAGTATCGGTACGTAATGGAATCCATCGGTGAACAACTACGCGCCGCGCGTCATGCGAAGAAGCTTTCGCTGGAAGACGTGTCGCGTGCGACCAAGATCAAAGTCGATATCCTCGAGAAGATCGAGGCTGAGGACTATTCCAATCTGTCGGCACCCATGTACACCAAGGGTTTTATTAAGATGTATGCCGAACACGTGAATCTCGACAGCGCCACGATTGTCGACGCCTACCTCAAGAGTCAGGGCGGTTTGCGACGGCAAGGGTTGGCGATTGAAACTGAGGTGCAGATCCGTGCCCGCCGGCAACGCGAACTGAAATTACCCATCGGGAGTGTGCTGCGGGTTGTCGGCGCGTTGAGCGTGGTCGTCGTGGTGGTCTTGGGGGTTCATCATTGGTGGGCGCAACGGAAAGCCGCGCCGACGCCGGTGGCCAAACCGACGACATTGCCGGTCGCTGATTTCGAAGCTTATTACCAGTCCAAGACCAAGCCCGCGCCCGTCTTGCTCGAACCGCCCCCGAAGTGATGTCGTCCACGCCTCTCATCAAGATCGGGCTCGTGAGCCTCGGCTGCGCCAAGAACCTTGTCGATAGCGAAGTCATGCTCGGCGCGCTGGCGAAGGAAGGCATGGAGTTGACCACCGACGCCCAGGAAGCCGACGTCGTCATCGTCAACACCTGCGGTTTCATCGAAGCCTCGAAGCAGGAATCCATCAACGCGATTCTGAAAGCGAACGAACTGCGCAAGACCGGCAAATGCAAGGCATTGATCATGGCCGGTTGCCTGACGCAGCGGTACCCAAAGGAACTGCGCGCCGAGTTGCCGGAGGTGGACGCGATTGTCGGTTTGAATGAGGTGCCGCGGATGGCGGTGATTGTGCGCGAGATTCTTGGTAGGAGCGGCGTCCCCGCCGCGACCGGTGCATCGAATCGTGGCGAGGACGCCACTCCTACCACAACCCTCTACTGGTCCGGCCCCGCCAAATATGTTCCCGATTTCTCCGCGCCGCGCGTACGACTCACGCCGAAACATACCGCTTACGTGAAGATCGCCGAGGGCTGCAATCATCCGTGCACGTTCTGCAGCATTCCGCGTATCCGCGGCTTGCATCGCAGCCGGTCCGTGGACGATGTGTTGGCGGAGATGCGGCAACTGGTCGCGGCCGGCTGCCGTGAACTCAATCTCATCTCGCAGGACACGACCTTTTACGGCAAAGACTTGAATGCCGGTCAGGAACAGCTCTGCGAGTTATTGCGGCGCGCCCAACAGATCGAGGGCGATTTCTGGATTCGCCTCTTGTACACGCACCCGGCGCACTGGAGTGACGAACTCATCGCCACCATTGCCGCCAACGATAAAGTTTGCCGGTACGTGGATATGCCACTGCAACATATCAATGACGGAATGCTCAAGCGCATGAAGCGCGAGACGAGCGGTCAGTACATCCGCGACTTGATCGCGAAGATCCGCCGCGGCGTACCCGGCATCGCGTTGCGAACTACGTTCATTGTTGGTTTTCCCGGTGAGACGGATGAGCAATTCGATGAGTTGCTCGCCTTCATTGAGGAAGCGCAGTTCGAGCGGCTGGGAATCTTCACTTATTCCCAGGAAGATCATACGCCGGCCGGGAACATGACCGAACAGTTGCCGGACAAGGTGAAAAAGGCGCGCTACAAACGCGCGATGGTGGCGCAGCAGAAAGTATCGCGGGCGGTGCAAAGCCGGTTCGTTGGGCAAACTCTGCGCGTGTTGGTGGAAAAGCCGGGTGTGGCGCGGTCGCATGCGGACGCGCCGGAGATTGATGGCACGGTCAAGTTGACCGGCCCGGCGCGGGTCGGCGAATTTGCGTCAGTGAAAATTGTTGGTTCAACGGAATACGATCTCCAAGGAGAA
Source organism: Verrucomicrobiota bacterium (assembly GCA_037127585.1). Lineage (GTDB taxonomy): Bacteria > Verrucomicrobiota > Verrucomicrobiia > Palsa-1439 > Palsa-1439 > CAINDI01. The sequence continues at coordinate 6,368 of JBAXYB010000071.1, read as the reverse complement.
TATGTCTAAGAAATTCAGAGTCGGAATTATTGGTGCCGGCGGGATTGCGCGCGCGGTTCATGTGCCGGGATGGAAGAGTATTCCGGAGGTGGAAGTTGTCGCGGTGTGCGACATCGACGAGGCACGCGCGCAGGCGTTTGCTAAGGACTGCGGCGTCACGCATGCGTTCAAGGATTACCGGGACCTGCTCAAGGTTGGCCTCGACGCGGTGGATGTTTGCACGCCGAATCGGATTCATACGCCGGCCGTGCTCGCGGCGCTGAAGGTTGGCGCGCATGTGATTTGTGAAAAACCGTTGGCCGTCACGACGAAGGAAGTCCGCCAGATGGGTCAGTTGGCCGACCAGAAGAAGCTCAAGCTGATGACCGCGCAGCATCAACGTTTCACGAATTCCGGTCGCGCGATCAAAGCGTGGGTGGATGCCGGCGGGTTGGGGGATGTCTATCACGCTCGCGTCCGCGCCATGCGGCGCACGCTGTTGCCGGTCGCCCCCGGTTTCATCGACGACAAACTGTCCGGCGGCGGCCCGTGCATGGACATCGGCGTGCATGCGCTGGATTTATGCATGTGGTTGATGGGCTGCCCGAAGCCGGTGCGCGTCTCCGGTACGGCGAAAGTGAATTTCGCGAAGGGCAACAAGATTCCCGGCGCATGGGGCGAGTGGGATCGAAAACGATTTTCAGTGGAAGACTTTGCGGCCGGTTTCGTTCACTTCGACAACGGTGCGACGATGACCGTCGAGTCCGCGTGGCTCGGACATCAGTCGGAGAATGAAGACATGAGCTGTCAGGTCTTTGGCCTCGACGGCGGCGTGAAGTGGCCGAGTGCGGAATTCGCGACCGTGACCAACCGGAGTCTCGCGCAAGGCACGTTGACCATCGCCCGCGGCAGCGACAAGCCGCATACAGAGGAAATCCGCGCGTTCTACGATTGCGTCGTGAACAAGAAGCCATCGCCGGTGCCGTGGACGGAAACGATTCGCGTGATCGCCATTCTCGAAGCGATCTACGCTTCCCAGCAGAAAAACCGGGAAGTGGTTGTGAAGTTATAGGTGCGCCACGATTGGTGCCGGCACCCGGTCGCGGAGGTATGGCTGGACAATCCGGTTGGTTTGCATCCCGTAGATTTCATCCCGGACGAGCGCGCCGACGGTGGCCGTCTCCCACGCCCCGACTGCCTCGGTCAACGTCGGGCCAGTAAAAGGTCCGTTGCCGTACGAGGGATCATAGAGTGCGCCATTCACCTCGACGAGTGAATGATTGAAAAACGCATACGGCGGATTGGGCGTGCCTTGGCCATGAATCACCTGAGCAATCACCGGCGGATGCCGCCCCAGAAACCCTAGCGTATTGATTAAAAATCCCGTTTTCAAGTCAGGCGGCACGATGGAGAGAACTTCAACGTTACGGATGCCTTGGGCGCGCAAGGTGGATTCCAGTAACTCGGACCAAGCCTGACAAGTGCCGACGCCTTCGAGGATTCCATGATTCGCATCCGGGGCCAGCATTGCGTTCAAGGAGTGACATTGATTGACGACACGGCTGGCCAACGGGGTGTATTCATCGAGCCAATACCGGAGGAGGTGACCGTCCACGCGGTGCAACCCGGGCAGTGTTCCATCTGCGTTGCGCTGGGAAAATTGACGCCAGACACCCGCCACGGTGGTCGATGCATCCCGGCAACCGCTGGCGCCGCGACAGCCGATGTCGAGTAAAGTCTCCCGCAACGGCTGAAGGCCCGGCTCATCGAACGTGACATACAAGCGATGGCGCGTGCGGCCGGCACCATGAAAACTCCGGCCATCATCGAACGACACCCACCAGGCGATCGTGAGTGGATCATACCGGGTAACGGCGTTGGCCAGTTTCCGGTCCGCCGTCATCCGGGTGATGACGAGCGACGAGCCGGTGGCGCAACCAGTGCCGTAGAATTGAAGACCGTTATCTGCGCTCGCCGCGACAATCGCGGTTTTGCCAGAGAAGTTCGGGGCAGTGTGCAGCGTCACCGCCAGGTGCGGTCGGGCGCGTCGCGTGTAACAAACCGGGTGGCTCGCGCCGGTCGTCCAGTGCGGGGCGGCGAGAACTTGACCGGCATCCGATGCGACCGCGTGGGAATCGAGAAATGTGACCGCCGTGACGCGCGCCGGTAATTGCAGCGCAACCGCCAAAAGATGTCCGCTCAACGATACGACAACGGAAACAATGGCCAGGGAGATGATGGAATCCAAACCGGTAAAAGAAAACCGATTTCGAGTGTCCCCCGACAACATGGCGGTTGACCACTTCATTGGCGTAACTCTACACATTTATCGAGCGAAAGAAAGACCGAAAACCTCACAGCGTCGCGTGCGGGCGCATGTGGATACTGCCGCCATCCCGACTTGGACTACCACGGTGTAGTCACGGCTCTATGAGCCGTGTGACAGGCCGGCTCCAGACGCGGAAACGACACGCGCCTCACAGAGGCGCGGCTACACCGGCGGCAGTATCAGGATGTTTCCGTCGCGTGCCAGCGTTTCAAATGCTTCTACGACTGCAAGCAGACGCACTCCAGATGGAATTTCGTTTAGCCGTGGCCGGTTTGTCCACCCAGTAACTCGATGGCATGGGGAATCGCGCCGGCGACAAAGTTGAGGCATTCCACGGCGGCCTTCGGACTGCCGGGCAGGCAGATGACCAGCGACTTGCCGACAACAGCGGCCAGACTGCGCGAGAGGATCGCATTTGGGAATCGTTTGAAACTTTCGGCGCGCATCACTTCGCCAAAGCCCGGCAGTTCTTTGGTCGCAACGGCGCGAATCGCCTCGGGTGTGACATCGCGTTCGGCGATGCCGGTGCCGCCGGTCAGTAGGATGAGCGCACAAGTCCGTGCGAGTTCGACGGTCGTATCGCCAATGAGCGCCTCTTCATCCGGGACGACCTTCGCACCGGTAATCTGCCAGCCTTGCTGCTCACAGAATTGACGGAGCGCCGGGCCGCTTTTGTCTTCGTATTGGCCGCGTGACGCGCGGTCGCTGACGGTGATGATGCCGACGTTCATGGTGGGATTCAACTTTCAACGCTCGACGTTGAACGTTCAACTTTCAACGGGGGCTTTTTGGCGGTGCGGATACTCGTGAAAAAGATTTTGATCAACGCTTCGGTTTCAGTGATGAACGGATCAACTTGGGTGGCGGGCTTCAACAACGGGACGCGCTGAATCAGGAGCAGCCAGCGGCGAGTCTCGCGAAGTTCCTTCAGGCAAATCCGCATCTTGTGGATGAAGTCGTTGCGGGATTCTGCGGCTTGAGCTTCACCGTGATTCGGGAGCGGGGACGTGCCGGAGCGGAGTAGTTGACCGGCGATATGGTTACCGGCGCGGGTCTCGGGCAGGCGTTCGACAAGCCGAATGATGGTTGCCGAGTAATTGAGCAACCGATCTTCAAGGTCATAGGCGGGTTGAGGCATAGGCTCTTCCTTCAACGTTGAGCGTTGTGCGTTGAATGTTGAGAGTTTAATCCGTTCTGGACTTGGTCTTCTTCACGAGCTTGATCTCGCCAATGACCATCTGTTTGTCGACCGCTTTGCACATGTCGTAGATCGTTAACGCGGCAACGGCGACGGCGGTGAGGGCTTCCATCTCGACGCCGGTTTGCGCGGCGATCTTGGCGGTGCCGGTGATGTCGATCCGGTCGCGTTTCATTTCCAACTTCACATCAATATGAGTCAGGGCGAGGGGATGACATAAGGGGATGAGTTCGCCGGTGCGCTTGGCGGCTTGGATGCCGGCAATGCGGGCGGTGTTGAGGACGTCACCTTTGGCCACGCGGTTGGACTTGATGAGGCGGAGAGTGGCCGGCTGGAGTTTGATTTCACCGCGGGCGACGGCTACGCGAAGCTGGACCGGTTTGGCGGACACGTCGACCATCGTGGCCTTGCCGCGGGCGTCAATGTGGGAAAGTTTCATCCGCCGATGGCCACCATTTTACGGCCGGGGATGTAGTTGTTGCGGAACTCGTGTTCCTCCGGCTTGTTGTGCAGTGTTTGCATAAATACTTCGCGCAGTTTCGCGTCGGTCGTGCCGGAATCGCGCAAGACCGGTTTCACGTCATACTCCAAATGGGAACCGAGACAGGGACGCAGTTTGCCGTCGGCGGTGAGGCGGACTTTGTTGCAGGTTTCGCAGAAGTGTAAGTTCGTCATCGCGCCGATGAAACCGAGATGGATCGGTAAGCCTTCCGCCCGGTAATAGACGGCGGGACCATTGCCGAGTTTCACATCAGCCGGGACGAGTGCGTACCGACTCTCAATAATGCGGCGGGCGTGACCGATGGAGAGGAAGTTGTCGTCGCTGAGAACTTCGCTGGTGCTGAGGGGCATCAATTCGATGAAGCGAAGCGGGACGCGCTTGCCGGCGGCGAACTCGACGAGGTCGAGAAGTTCGTCGTCGTTTTTGCCTTTCATCAACACGCAATTGAGTTTGGGTTGCAGGCCGGCCGCGATGGCGGCATTGATGCCGGCCAGGCAATCGCTGAGACGTCCCGTGCCGGTCAGTTCGTGGTAGAGATCGGCGTCGAGGGTGTCGAGGGAGATGTTGGCTTTGCGGACGCCGGCGGCGCGGAGTTTCTCGGCGAGCGGGGCGAGCAAGGTGGCGTTGGTGCTCAGGCCGATGTCGGTGACGCCAGGGAGTTTGTTCAGCTCAGCGATGAAATCGGCGACGTTCTTGCGGACGAGGGGTTCGCCACCGGTGACGCGAAATTTGGTGACGCCAAGCGTGGTGGCGACGCGGGCGACCCGGAGAATTTCTTCGTAGGTGAGAATCTGCCCCTTCGGCAGCCACTCGATGGCGACGTCGTGGGGCATGCAGTAGGCGCACCGTTCGTTGCAACGGTCGGTGACGGAGATGCGCATGTAGGTGACGAGATGCATGAAGTGCTGGTGAGTTTAGGGAGCGCGTCAGGTCGTTGCAAGCGTTTCTCCCGGATGCTATGGTCGCGACTCACGAATGAACCAGAAAAAGCGCGTGTGTGTTGGGATGTCCGGCGGAGTGGATTCGAGCGTCGCGGCGTATCTGCTGAAACAGCAGGGCTACGACGTGATTGGATTGACGTTCCGCGGCTGGCCACAGGATTGCCGGTCAATCGAGGAAGACAAATGCTGCGGGCCGCAAGCGGTCGCCGACGCGCGGATGGTCGCGCATTCGCTCGACATCCCGTACTACGTCATTGACGAGATCGAGACGTTTCAGCGCGAGGTGATGGATTATTTTGCGGCGGAATACAAACGCGGTCGGACGCCGAACCCGTGTGTGATCTGCAACGAGAAAGTGAAGTTTGGCTCGCTGCTGAAAAAGGCGCAGGGTTTGGGTGCCGAGATGGTCGCGACGGGGCATTATGCGCGGATTGAAATCTTGGGTAGGGACGGCGCGCCGCGCCGTCCGCATGACGAAAACGACGCGGCGCTCGCGGCGCGAGCGCCCTACCGGGACAACTGCGATCTTTATCAACTCCGCCGCGCCCGCGACGACCGGAAAGACCAGACGTATTTTCTCTTCACGCTCAATCAAGATCAACTGGCGCGGGCGCTGTTTCCGTTGGGCGAGATGACGAAGCCGGAAGTGCGTGCCATTGCGCAAGAGATCGGACTGAAAACCTACGGCAAGCAGGAGAGCCAGGAAGTCTGCTTCGTCCCGGAAAATGATTATCGGAAGTTTCTACGTGAGACCGCCGGGGTGACAGACAACCGCGGCGAGATCGTCACGAAGGCCGGCAAGGTTCTCGGTCATCATGCCGGGATTCATAATTTTACGATTGGCCAACGCGAAGGGTTGAACTTGGGCGGGCAGCCCCGGCCGCTGTATGTCCTCGAACTCGTGCCGGCGACGAACCGCGTCGTGGTTGGTTCAAGCGATGAGTTGTTGCGGGATTCGTTTGAAGTGGAGAATTGCGTTTGGCAGGGCACCGCGCCGGAGTCGCCATTGGAAATCACCGTCAAGCCACGCCATCAGCATCCCGGTGCGCGGGCCTTTGTCCAGGCGCTGGCCGGCAATCGCGCGGTAGTTCGATTGCCGGAGCCGCAACGGGCCATCACACCCGGGCAGGCGGCGGTGTTCTATTGCGATGATCTCGTCGTCGGCGGCGGCTGGATTTGCTGAATAGTCGAAGGTAGAGGCGGCGGCTTCCCCGCAAGCGGGGCGAGCAAGACAAGCCGGTCGCGGTTACAAACCGCTCCGACACGAGGAATGCATTTATGGCACGGGATTCGCCGGGTTGTACGCGCCGGTACTGAATGGACTCCCCCCGGCATCCTTCAACGTCCCGTCGGCCCACGTCGCGACCACGACCGGCGGATCGGCCCAGGCGAAACTGCCGGCCACTCCCGTCCCGCCGC
>JBAXYB010000070.1:0-14996 GCA_037127585.1 Verrucomicrobiota bacterium | reverse complement strand
CTGCGCAGCGAACTCGGCGTCACCATCATCACCGCGACCCACGACCTGAAAATGCTCAAAGCGTCCGACCGGATTGTCTGGATTGAAGACGGTCTGATCACCCGCATCAACACCCCGAGCGAACTCCACCTCGAAGCCGAGGAGATTCACTGATGAGCTGGTTCCGCAAAAAACCGCCCGTGCCGCGGCTCATCATTCCCGATCCGTTTGCCGTCATCCCGTTGCGTCCGGCCGAGGTGGAATTGAAACACGACAGTGCCGGTCACATCCATCTCCGCCGGCAGCCGGAGTTGAAAGGCTTTCACGCCAAATGGGCGAACTGGCTCGGGCACGATTACAGCCGCAAACTCGAACTCGACGACTGGGGCACGCTTTTCTACGGCATGGTCAACGGCACGCATACCTTGCGCGACATTGCCGACCGGGTCGCCGCGCAATCCCAACGTGACCGCAAGGACGTCGAGCAGGGCGTCATTTTGTTCACCAAAAAACTTCTCACGCTGGAGATGTTGCAACTCAAGGTGCCGGCTGAATGAGCGACGCCACCCCCAACATCATCGCCCGCGCCATCAACGTCACCCGCCGCTATCAACTCGGCCACGAAGTCGTCCTGGCGCTCAACGGCGTCTCGCTCGACATTTACCGGGGCGAATACCTCTCCCTCATGGGCCCGAGCGGCTCCGGCAAGTCCACCCTTTTTAACATGCTCGGCGCGCTCGACGTGCCGACGACCGGCAAGATCGAATTCATGGGCGCGGATCTCTTCGCGTTGCCGGAAGCGCAGCAGGCGTGGATTCGCTGCAACAAAATCGGCTACATCTTTCAGACGTTCAACCTGATCATGGTCATGAGCGCCCTGCAAAACGTCGCGCTCCCTCTGATCCTGCGCAACGACACGGAAAAAGATGCCAATGACCGGGCCGCCGCCGTGTTGGAACAGGTCGGCCTCGGCCACCGGCTGCATCACTTGCCGGATCAACTCTCCGGCGGCCAACGCCAACGCGTCGCCATCGCCCGCGCGCTCGCCAACGATCCCACTGTCATTCTCGCCGATGAACCGACCGGCAACCTCGACACCAAGACCGGCGCCGAAATCATCGAGTTACTCCGGCGCCTCCAACAAGACCGCGGCGTGACCGTCATCAGCGCGACGCATGACGCCAAGATGTTGGCCATCTCCGACCGGATCGCCTGGATTCGTGACGGCAAACTCGAACGTCTCGAAAAACGTTCCAACGTCACCATCCAGACCGGTAAGGGAGTCTAAATCGACCACACCCTACTAGGCCGCCGCAGCACACTCCGCATCGTGCGCGATGCGCCGCCCGGTTTTTACCTCGACGGCGGCGACAAACTCGAAATTCTCCTCCCCGGCCGGTATATCCCGCCCGGCGCGAAGCCGGACGATACGGTTGACGTTTTTGTTTATCTCGATTCCGAAGACCGGCTCGTGGCCACCACGGAAACTCCGTACGCGATGGTTGGCGAGTTTGCCTATTTGCAAGTCGTCAGCCTCACGCCCGGTATCGGTGCGTTCCTCGACTGGGGATTGGCGAAGGATCTTTTGCTCCCGTTCCGCGAACAAGAAAAACCGGTCCGCCGCAGTCAATGGGTGACCGTCCACGTCCTCCTCGACCCGACGAGCAACCGCATCATCGCCACCACGAAGCTTAACCGGCACCTGAACCAATCGCCTCCGCCGTACCGCGAAGGCCAACCGGTCGACCTCCTCATCACCGCCGTAACGCCACTCGGCTACAACGTGATCGTCGCCAGCGCCCACCGCGGCCTCCTCTACCACACCGCCGGTGTCGCCCCGCTCGAGCCCGGCCAAAAAGTCCAAGGCTTCGTCCGCAAAATTCGCGAGGACGGCAAGATCGACCTGAGCCTCGACGCGACCGGCTACAAACGGGTCGCGCCACTGGCGGATCAGATTCTCCAGGCGCTGCAAGCCAATGGTGGCCGACTCACGTTTGACGATGCGACACCGCCGGCCGCGATCCGGGAACAATTCGGCGTCAGCAAAAACGCTTTCAAGCTCGCGCTCGGCGCCCTCTACAAACAGCGGCGCATTCAGTTTCTGAAGCCCGGCATCGCGTTGGTTGGTGCACCATGAAACCCGAACGCAAACTCGCCGAAACGACACTCCGCAGCGGTTCCCGCCTGACGCTTCACGAACACGATGGCAGCTACGCCATCCGCTTGAACAACCAGACCTTGATGCTCTCCGCCCAATCGGCGTCGGAAATGAAATTAGGTGAACTGGCGTTGGCGGGATTGGTTGATCCAACAAATCCCAGTGTGTTGATTGGCGGTTTGGGAATGGGCTTCAGCTTGCGGAGCGTGCTCGAGAGAATTTCCCCCACCGCGACCGTCCATGTCGCCGAGTTGATTCCGCAAGTCGTGCAATGGAATCGCGAATATCTGGCCGGTGTGAATGGCAAACTGGTCGACGACCCGCGCGTCTCGATCATCATCGATGACATCTGGCGCGTCTTGGTCCACGCCAATCGCGACCGGTACGACGCGATCCTGCTCGACATCGACAACGGCCCGACGGCGATGGTCCAACAACCTAATGCCCGGCTCTACAACGCAAAAGGGATTCGCCTGCTTCAGACCGCCCTCAAACCCGGCGGCCGCGCCGCCATTTGGTCGGCGGCACCCGATGATGCTTTCATGGAGCGGTTGCTCGACGCCGGCTTCGCGGTCGTCGCCGAACCGGCCAAACTCTACGCTAACGCCAAACGTTTCGGCTGTACGATCTACATCGCCGACAAGCCCGAATGAATCCGGTGGGGAAAGTCCGGGAGGTCTATGCCGACTTGGCGAACCGCCCCGTCGAACGCCAGTGCATCGCGCGGACGCAATGCTGTCAGTTCCGTCTGACCGGCCTGACGCCCGAACTCACCAAGGGGGAAGCGCTCCTGGCCGCCAAAGCTTTCCGCGCAACCGGCCGCAAACAATTACCGGTGCGGGCAGATGGCGCTTGTCCGTTGCTGCACACGGAGACCGGCCGCTGCCTGATTTACGCTGACCGGCCCTTTGGTTGTCGGACGCATTTCTGCGAAGCGGCCGGCGGGATGATCCCGCGCAAAGACGTGGTGGATCTCATCCGCCGGTTGGAACAAATCGATCAGGAGTTGGGTGGCGACGGCCCGCATCAGATCGTCCCGGCTCTCACCGCCGCGCTCCGGCAGGCTGAGCGGTAACGTTGAAAAAACTTTTGGCCGATGCTATATAACCTGTTGCAATGATGATCCGGCAACTATTCAGCGCAATCCTCCTCGCGAGTCTTCTGGGCCCAACCTATGCCGGCGTCTTGGCTCCTATCGACATCCAAAAACAAGCCGACCTCAACGGCAAATCGGTCGCGATGCCGATGGTCAATTTCGACTCCTTGCCGCAGCCGACTCGCAGCCAGACCGTTTCGCCTTTGACCGGGAAAATGTCCACGCCCGGCAAGGCTGTCGCGACGAAGAATGTCGACTTGGAAACGTTGACCCATTATTCCACCGTGCCGACCAAGGTTTTGCCGCAGACCAACTTCACTCCGAAATACGGCACCGTTGATTCGTCGATCATTCCGATGGCGGGCGTGCCCGCTGCGAATGTTCCGACCGACCGGGCCCGCATTAACGGACGCGTCATCCGGCCCCAGACACCCGCCGGCTCGGAAGAACTGAAGAAGCAATTGACGCAAACGCCGTGACGGCTACCGGCGGGACCATTGCTTCACCAATTCCGGGAACTGACAGTGCCGGCACCCACTTTTGTCGTTGAGACAGAAGTCTTGGAAAATCTGGATCAGCCCTTGTTGTTGACGGGCGGACTTCACCCGCCGCCCGGCATCATCGAACAATTGTTTGCCGGCCAAGCGCACGATGGCGTTGTCGCCGGTCGGGCGTAAGGCGTCGTACCGGGCTTTGGCTTTGGCGGCGAGTTGGGGATCGGGTTGGGCGGCGACGAAGGGGAGGACGATGTTCGCGACAATCTCGTTGGCGCGGGTTGCGCCGATCAACTCGACCGACTTCGACTGCGGCTTGCCGCCGAGGGTGAAATGGTGATTCCAGTATTCATCCCGGACTTGGAGGAAGAGCTTGGCGGGGTCGCCGTCGGTTTCGATGGCGGCGATGATTTTCTCGGAGAAATTCGGGTGGCGCTTGAGGAGCGCGGCGGCAGCGCCGAGTCGCCGGTGGGGATGATTGGGAGGACGGATGCCGGTGAGTCGCCAGATATCTTTTGGGAGGATGCGTTCTTCGAAATCGGGTCGCAGTTTCCACCACGCATTCCAGAGGCGTTTCGTGTAGGCATCGCGGCTGGCGGTGATGGGGAGGAAGCCGGCGACGCCGAAGAAAGTCGCGGCGCTGAGGCCGCTCCCACATTCGGCGACCGGCAGGCGTTGGGCGAGGGTGCGGAAGGCGGTCTTGTTGGCTTTGTAGCCGAGCGCTTCCATCCAACCTTCGTAGAAGGCTTGCGCGGGACCGAGGCGTTGAATCCAGCGGGAAAACTTTCGCGTCTTGGCGGCGAAGCGTTCGTCGCCGGCGGCATCGAGCAGGTCGGCGACAGCCGCTGCCGGCATGTCGGCCAAGGTCGCGGCGCAGCGACCGGCATGGTTGGTGGCGTTGTGGGGATAGGCGTCGATGTCGATTTCGTCGTAGAGCTGTTCGAGCGGGGCGCTGAGTTGGTTTTGCAGAATAATTTGCGGGATCGCGTCGCCGAGGCGGGTGCGCGGTTGGGATTGGCGGCCGGCGTCCCAGAGGACGACGTGGAGGATGACGTTGTCGTAGAGCGGATCGCGTTCGTGACCGTGATGCGCCCAGTCGTCGGTGCGCAAGTGAACTTCGATGGCGCCGGTCATTTCGGGTTCGTCGCCGAGTTTGACGGTGGCGTGGTGAAAGTCGGGGCCGGCTTCGAGATTCCACCAGCCGGGGAAGATCACTTGAACCGGTCGGCCGTCAATGGTGTGTAACTCCGCGGCGAGGCGTTGGTCGTACCATATGCATTGGACGAGGCGCTCGCTGATGGGGAGGGGTTGGTAGTGACTGTCCGCATCACGCAGAATGGCCGGCGCGTAGATGTTCGGGAACGATTGCCGGAACAACTGATTGCGTAATTCGCCGTAGCGGGTCAAGGCCATCGCTTGCATTTCCGTTCGTGGCGCAATATACGTTCCCGCGCTGAAAACGCGAAGCGCATTCTTCGTAGGAGCGATTTTAAATCGCGATTCCGCGGTCTAGCATAACTTGCGGTTGACGGTTCTCACATTTCTCCATTGAACGTCGGAAGCTTGTTATTGTCGAAGCGGATGTGCTAGTAGACAGGGCGTTTCCTGAGGAGGAATTCCAGCGCGACCGACAGGCGGCGGCGCTTTTTAGACAATGCAACCGATGATCAAAGTCGAGAACTTGACGAAACGTTATGCGGGCGTGACGGCGCTCAATGGCGTGTCGTTCGAGGTCAAGCGTGGCGAGATCGTCGGTTTCCTCGGACCGAACGGCGCCGGTAAGTCCACGACGATGCGCATTCTGGCTGGGTTCATCCCGGCGTCGGCGGGGAGCGTGGCGGTGGCGGGGTTTGATGTGTTTGAGGATTCGCTCGAAGTGCGCCGGCACATCGGCTACATGCCGGAGAATAATCCGCTCTATGTCGATATGCGAGTCGGGGAGTATTTGAAATTTCGTGCGAAGATCAAAGGCGTGGCGCGCAGCGAACGGAGCGACCGGCTCGATGAGGTGTTGAAGCAGACCGGGTTGGTCGAGGTGCGACACCGGGTGATTGGGCAATTGTCGAAAGGGTTCCGGCAACGGGTGGGGTTGGCGGATGCGTTGTTGGCGGAGCCGGATTTGTTGATTCTTGACGAGCCGACGATTGGGTTGGATCCGGTGCAGATTCTGCAAGTCCGCGAGTTGATCAAGGATTTGGGGAAGCGGCATACCATTTTGATTTCGTCGCATATCTTGCCGGAAGTCGAGAAGACGTGTGACCGGGTCATCATCATTCATCACGGACGGATTTTGGCGTCGGATACGCCGGAGAATCTGGTGAAGACGTTGCATGCCGGCGGGCTTATCAACGTCGAAGTGCGCGGGCCCGGTACGGATGTGCAGGCGGCGATGCGCAAGGTCGAGGGCGTGGAGTCCTTTGAATGCCGGGTGGGCGAGGACGGGTTTGTGACGGTGAGCGTGAATCCGGTGGCTGGCGCGGATCCGCGCGAGGCGATTTATAAATTGGTGGCGGCGAGCGGGTGGACGTTGCGGGAGTTGTCGCGGAAGCGGACGTCGCTCGAAGATATTTTTGTGCAAGTGATGCGCGAGGAAGACGAAGCGGAAGAAGACCGGCGCGAGGGACGAAGGAGCGAATTGCGATGAGGAATGTGATGGCTTTGTTGCGCCGGGAACTGAACGCTTATTTTGCGTCGGTGCTCGGGTATGTGGTGACGATCATGTTTCTGTTTGTGATGGGACGGACGTTCTATCAGATCGTGCTCGTGTTCCGGGAACGGCCGATGCAGATGGGGCCGATGGAGGCGTTGTTCGGGATGTTTTGGTTCCCGGCGCTGTTCATCGTGCCGGCGATTACGATGCGGTTGTTGTCGGAGGAGAAACGGTCGGGGACGATCGAGATGTTGATGACGGCACCGGTCACGGATTTTCAGGTGGTGCTGGCGAAGTATCTCGGCGCGGTCATCCTGTACACGTTGATGTGGGCGGTGACCGGGTTGTATATCTTGATTCTCCGGCACTTTATCGGCGAGGGCGCGAGTTTGGATCTGAAGCAGATCCTTGCCGGCTATATCTGCGTGCTGGTGATGGGGCAGTTTTTTGTCGCGGTCGGTTTGCTGGCGTCGGCGTTGACAAAGAATCAGGTGATTGCTGCGGTGCTGGCGGTATCGGCGATCTTTGGATTTATTATTGTCACGTTTTGGCAGGGCACGACGGCGCAGGGCGAGATGGCCGCGTTCTTCCGGTATGTCTCGCCGTTCGAGCATATCCGGGGATTCTCACGCGGGTTGGTCGATCTCCGGCCCTTGGTGTTGTATGCGACCGGGACGGTGGTCGCGTTGTTCGCGACGACACGGATCGTCGAATCCAGGAAGTGGCGGTAAGTCATGGCGGAAGCTGAAAAAAATTCTCCACCGCGGCGCAATCGGTTTGTCATCAGCTTGAATGTGCTGGTGCAGCTGGTGGCGGTGCTCGCCTTGGCCGGGATGGCCAACTGGTTTGTGGCCCGGCATTACTTGCGGTTCGACTGGACGAAGTCCGGTTACTATCAGGTTTCGGATAAGACGAAGCAGATGCTTGGGTCGCTGAAAGATCCGGTCAAGGTCATTGTCTATCTCCAACCGAATGCCGAGTCCGATTTGGAGGAGAAGATTTTTCAAGACGTGCGCAATCTGCTGAGCGAGTTTCAAATCCTCGGCAAGGACAAGCTGGTCATTGAGTACGTCGATCCCGACCGGGATCTGGCGCGGGCGAAGCAAATCGTCGAGGACTACAAGATTGATGCCCAGCGCGAGCCGGCCTTGGTGATCTTTGTTGCCGGTTCGCGGAACAAATACGTCAGCCGCGCGGAGATGGCTGACATTGATCCGGGCGGTGATCCGATGAGCGGGGGCGGCACGCCGCGGTTGAAGTCGTTCAAGGCGGAAGGCGCGTTTCTGTCCGCGATTCAGACGGTCACTGAGGGTGAACCACCGTCGGTCTTCTTTCTGACCGGCCACGGTGAACACGATCCGGAAAGTTTCGATCAGCGGACCGGCTACTCGACGTTGGCGACGTACATCAAGCGCGATAACGTCACCGTGCACCGCTGGAACTTTCAAGAACATCAGAGTTTGCCGACCAACGCCAGCGCGCTGGTGATTGCCGGGCCGCGCCTGCCGTACACCGCCGCTGAGCAAGAGGCTCTCGACCTGTATCTCAAAAATCACGGGCGTCTTTACATCATGCTTGATGCGAAAACGCAGACCGGCCTCGAAGGTTTTCTTCACAAGTGGGGCGTGCAAGTCGACGCCGATCTCGTCATGCGCAAGGCCGGTACGATGTTGGGCACGGAGCTGATCGATGTGAATGCCGTGGCCACCAGCTACGCGCGCCACCCGGTCACCGCCCGGCTGGCCGACGTGAACACGGAATTTCCTTACGCCCGTTCCATCCGCCGGTTGCCGGACCCGTCGGAGAGCGCCGATCAACCGCGCGTGACGGAGCTGGCGTTAGCGCCCAAATCATTCTGGGGGGAGACCGATCCGGATAACGAGCGCGCGAGTTTTGAACTCGGCCGGGACTTGGTGGGGCCGTTGCCGCTGGTGGTCGCGGTCGAGACCGGCCAGCCGCGCGACGTGAACGTTGATTTGGGAGTCACGCGCATGATCGTCGTCGGTACCGCGGCTGCCGTGGACAACAGCCACCTCACCGCCGGTAACCTGGACTTCTTCATGAGCGCTCTCAACTGGCTGTTGAAGCGCGACCAACTCCTCGCCGTTGGCCCGAAGTTGCCGGAAGAGTTCCGTCTCGACATGACCCCGAACGAGGCGAGCGCCGTGCTCGCGATCACGACCTTCGGACTGCCGTTAGCCATCGGCTTTGTAGGGTTGGCCGTCTGGCTGCGCCGGCGCAAATAGCCCATGGACTCTCGGAAAACTCTTTTCCTCCTCGTGCTCGTCGCCCTCGGCGGCGGCGTGGTGGTGTGGGATCATTTCCAAGGCGTCTCGACCGTGGATCGCGACGGCAAACGCAAACGCGTGCTCGACATCGATGCGAAAGCGGTGACGCGGGTCGAGCTGGTCCGGTCGAATCAGACCATCGTCCTCGAAAAAAATGCGGACCGCTGGGACATCAAACAACCGCTTGCCGTCCGCGCGGAGTTCAGCACGGTCAGCGCGCTGCTCGACGAGTTGGAGTTTGCCGAGCGCACCCGGCTGTTGAGCGAGAAAGATCTGACCGGCGTGAACCTGGCCGAATTTGGCTTGGCGCAACCGCGCGTGATCATTCGCCTGGTGACAAAAACCGGGACGACCGTTCTCCACATCGGCAGCGAGACACCGGCCAAGGACGCGTTGTACGTGAAAGTTGAAGGCCGACCGGCGGTGGCCGTCGTCCGCAAGTCCAGTTTTAATCAATCGAACCAAAGCCTCGAACAATTCCGCAGCCGGGCGGCCATCGAATTCGAACCGGCCAGCACGACCCGGCTCGAAATCAAAGCGGCGGACCGGGTGATTGAACTGACCAAATCCAACATGTGGGTGTTAGCGCGACCGCTCGCCACGCGGGCCGACCAAAACAAAATTAGCGAACTCCTCACCGACCTCGAAAACTTGCGGATCGTTGATTTTATCAGCGAGAAACCGGAAGACGTTCACACCTATCATCTCGACGAACCCGACCGCGAAGTGACCGTCTTCGCCGGCAGCGCCGGCAAGACGCTGCTCATCGGCAAACCGTTGACCAATGCCGCCAATAAAGTGTACGCGAAAATTAATAACGCGGACGCGATCTTCACCGTCGCGGCCGAACCGGCGAAGAAGTTCGCCGTGCAAATCAACCACCTGCGCGACCCCCGCCTCCTCACTTTTCCTACTGATGACGTGAAGGCGATCGACATCGCGCGCGGCGTGGAAAAGATTTCGCTGAAGCGAGCTGACTCCGGTTGGCGGATTACCGGGCCTGTGACGCTGGCTGGTGATGAGGAGTTGATTGGACAGTTCCTGGGCGAGCTGGCCGGACTGCGGATCAAACAGTTCACCGCCGATGTGGCGACCGACCTCGATAAATTTGGTCTCGCAACGCCCGACCTGACCGTGACGCTGCCCGGTGTGGGCGCGCTGTTGTTTGGCGCGGTGGATGCGTCGAACGGCGTGCGCTTCGTCAAACGCGCCGATGAACCGTTCATCTATGGGATCGAAACTAACGCCAGCGAGTTTGTTCCGGCGACCTATGGCGGGTTCCGGTCGCGGGCGATTTTTGAATTCAAGCCGGACCAAATCACGAAGCTGACCGTCGGTGAGGTGACATTGGGTCGGGACGAGCAGGGGAAATGGAAATTGATCGCTCCGGCGCAGGGCATTTTGGACGTGGATGCGGCGGATGCCATTGCCGGCTTGGTGGCCGGGTTGCGGGCGGAATCGTTTGGCCGGCCGAAAGTGGCTGGCGACAATGCGAATCTCGTCATCCAATTTACGGTTGGGGGGCTGCCACACTGGCTGGCGAATGCGGCGGACGGCCAGTCCGTGGCGGACAATACCGAATTGACTTTCCAACTCGCCCGGCCCGTCGTCTCGACCTTGACCAAGAAGCTCGTCACCGAACCCAACCCGTAATCGGCGTTGACGGTCTTACGGTTGCTGTTTAAGTATGCGGAGCGTTGAAACGATTCGTAACATTTACCGGACGACTCATTCTCGTCCTCTTGATACTCCTGCTGAGTTCGGTGATTTATTTGGACATGCGCGGTTTCCCGCCGTTCCTGCAACAATTCGTCGAAACCCAGATTGAACGGCGGGGCATCGCGGCGCATTTCAGCTCGATCCGGATTGATGTGTTCCGCGGGATTGTGGCGAAGGATGCCGTGCTCGCCGATGCGCAAGCCCCTGCGCAAGTCCTCGCCCGCATCGATGAACTGCAAATCGATTGGAACTGGCCCCGCCTGATTCGCGGCCGGAACGCCATCGACGCTCTCCGCATCGCCAACGCCACCATTACTGTGCCCACACCGGCCGACGAGATTGGCGCGGAAGTCTTTAAGGCGGCCGAGGCGCATGCGACGTTCCGGTTCGAGGACGATGGCGCGATTCAAATTGATCAACTTACCGGCGTCTACGCCGGCATTCGGTTGCACCTGGCCGGCCGCATCAAGCCTCGCGCGGCTAGCTTAGAGCCAAAGCCGCAGCCCTCCGAGTCCGCCCAAAGCCCATTCGTCTTCATCACCAAAGCGCTCCGGGAACTTAATGGCCTCCACGGCGCGCAACCCCCGCAACTCGACGTGGACTTCGATCTCGACCTCGGCGCTCCGCTCGACAGCCGCGTGACGGCCAAGCTCTACGCGTCGAACGTGAACTACCGCAAACTCACCGTCGAAAAATTGACCACCGATATTCAGATGATTGACGGCGCGATTGATATTCGCGACGCCACCTTGCTCGTCGGGAAAGGCGAATTAACCATCCGCGGCCGGTACGACATCTCCGCCGGTAACTTCGATCTGAAACTCGACAGCAGTCTCGACCCGAATCTTTTCTTGCCGTCGTTGCCCAAGGAAATCGCCAAGGTGGTTCGCGACTTCCGCGTGTTCGAGCCGCCGAAGATTTCCGTCCGGTACGTGTTGTCCACGGCGACCGGCATCTTGCCGGTGTTGACGGGGAGTTTGGAGTTTGGCGCGTTGGAATGCCGGAAGGTGCCGTTTCGGCGCGTGGGCTTCACGTTCACGAACAAGGGGGCCGAGCTCACGATCCCGACGATGAAAATCGTCACCAAAGAAGGTCAACTCACCGGCCACGGGCAATACAATATGGAGACGAGCGACTTCACCTACGACTTCGACAGCACGCTCGACCCCCGGCCGTTGCTGCCGCTGCTACCACCGAAGATCTGCGAAATCATTGAGCCGAGTTGGTTTGAGAAATCGCCCCACATTGTCGCGAAGGTCCGTGGCGATTTTGTCGATCCCGACGCTTTTGAGTACGACGCGACGCTCACGACCAAACGCTGCGCGTACCGGGGCGTCGCCTTGAATGCGGTTTCGGCCAAGCTGAAAGTCCGCCGCAGCATGCTCGACGCGACTGACGTGGTCGTGGAACGCGACGAAGGCGAAGTGCGCGGTTGGGTGTTCGTCAATTTCAACACGGAGCGCCTCGCTTTTGATCTCACCGGCACCGCGAATATCTCGGCGATGGTGCCATTGCTCGGTCCCGTCCCGACCGAGGTCATGTTGCCCTACCGGTTCGGCCCCAGCACCGTCGGGGCCGGCACCGGCCTCATTGATTTCAAAGACCCGACGAACATCGTCGTGCACGTGCACGCGGTCAACGAAGGCTTTAGCTACTGGAAGTTGACCGCCGACAAAGCCGTGGCCGATATCACGATCACCAACAACATTTTGTTCATCGACAACTTCGACGGCGACTTCTACGGCGGCAAACTGCGCGGCAAAGCCAACTTCGCCCTCACCAACGACGGCCCGTACCGGTTTGATTTCACGACCGAGACCGTGGACGTCCGGAAACTGCTGACCGCCATGAGCAGTACGACCAATGCCTCCAGCGGCAAACTGACCGGCGAAGCCTGGGTGACCGGCAAAGGCAGCGACTTGGCGCAAATCAACGGCGCCGGCAAATTGTCAATCAATGACGGCGTGCTCTGGGAAATTCCGATCTTTGGAATCTTTTCCCGCATCATGAACGGGATCGACTCGGGACTCGGCACCACCAAAGCCACGAAAGCCGTCGCCACGTTCACCCTCGGTGACAAGTCCGCCAAGACCGAAGACATGACCGTCGCCGCTGGGGCGTTCACGTTGACCGGGCAGGGCAAAGTCGGCTTCGACGGCAAGCTCGATTTCCGCGTTGATGCGCGCCTCCTGAAATCGGTGCCGCTGCTGAGCCAGATCCTGTGGCCGTTGAGCAAAATTCTCGAATACAAAATTGGCGGGACGCTGGGCGATTACAGCTACCGGCCCCTCAACTTACCGAAGGAAATTTTGCCACACGACTCCCGGCAAAAGCCACAAACTCCCGACGCCGAGAAGCCGAATGCGAATTGAGCTGATTAATACCGGCAGCGAATTGCTCCTCGGTTTCACCGTCAACACCCACGCCAACTACATCGCCGGCAAGCTCGCCGAGCGCGGCCTGCGCCTCATTCGGCAAACCACTGTCGGCGATGATCGCGAAGAAATGCGCGCCGCCGTCGCCGCCGCGTTGACCCGATCCGACATCATCCTCATCACCGGTGGCCTCGGCCCGACCAGCGATGATTTCACGCGCGACGTCGTCGCGGAACTCCTTGGCCGAAAACTGATCCATGCCCCGGCCATTGCCAATGCCATTCGCGAACGCTTTCGTCGTCGCAGCCGCGAGATGCCGGAGTCGGTGCTGGTTCAAGCGCTCGTGCCAGAAGGCGCGACGGTTTTGGAGAATCCCAACGGTACCGCGCCCGGCCTCCGGCTCGATCACGCCGGCAAACAAATCTATCTGCTCCCCGGCCCGCCGCGCGAACTCAAACCGATGTTCGAGCAACTCGACTTACCGCGGCGCGCTCGGCTGGATTGCCGGGTCTTCAAAGTCGCCCGCCTGCCGGAATCCATCGTCGAAGAAAAAGTCGCGCCGGTCTTGAAAGACTTGCCGGGAATTGAACTTGGCTACTGTGCGCGGATGGGCGAAGTCGAAGTCCGCATCCTCGGCGAATCGCTGGACGAAGCCGAACGCCGCATCCAGGTGGCGCTGGGTGCCGATATTTTCGGTGGCGCCACGGACCGGCTCGAAGAAGTCGTCATCAAAATGTTGGCCGGCCGGACACTCGCCACCGCTGAATCCTGCACCGGCGGTCTCATCGCGAACCGGCTGACGAATGTCAGCGGTTCGAGCGCCGTGTTTCTGACCGGCTACGTCACGTATTCGAATGAGTCGAAGATGCGTCTTCTCGGTGTCCGAGAAGAAACGCTCAAGCAGCACGGTGCCGTCAGCGAAGAGACTTGCCGGGAAATGGCGGAAGGTGCGCGCCGCCATGCGGATTTCGCCTTGGCCACGACCGGGATTGCCGGTCCGACTGGCGGCACGGCGGAGAAGCCGGTCGGGCTGGTCTTCATCGGGCTGGCGACGCCGGAGCGGACCGTGGTGGAGCGGCATCAATTCCAGTTCGACCGGGAAACGTTTAAGCAACTCGTCGCGCAGTACGCCATCGACGCCGTGCGGCGCGAGCTGTTGTAATCGTGACAGGCCGGCGGCAATCAGTTAGTGTCCGCCCATGTTTCGCGCTTTTGTTGCTATTGATCTACCGGAAGAAATTTGTGCATCGCTCACCGCCGCCCAAGCGCGGTTGAAGCCGGCATCGGCCGGCGTGAAAGTGGCGTGGACTAAAGCCGAGAATCTACATCTGACATTACAATTTCTCGGCCGCATACCGGAGTCGCAGGTTGAAAAGATCAGCGCGGCGTTAGCGGATGTCGCCGGCCGGCATGCTCCATTGGATGTGACGGTGGCCGGGGTGGGGGCGTTCCCGGATGCGGTGCGCCCGCGGTTGCTGTGGCTGGGATGCGGGGATGCCGGCGGGAAGTTGGCGGCGTTGGCCGGCGCGGTTCGCGAGGTGATGACGCAATTGGGTTTTGTGCCGGACAAGCACGAGTTTACCGCGCATTTGACGCTCGGCCGGGTCAAAGTTCCGCGGGCGGACGCCGCGTTGACACAGGCTTTGGATTCCATTAAGAAGGACGCGTTCGGGACGTTGCGTGTGGCGGCGATTCACTTCTACAAAAGCCAATTGCATCCCGACGGTTCGGTTTACACGAAGTTGTCGTCGCACGCGCTCAAGGGAGATTCACCACATGCCGCCAAAAGCTGAAGTCAAATCTGATGTGAAAGAAACCGCCGCCTCCAAGGCCGGCATGCTGAAGGATAAGAATCTGGCCGCCGCCCTCGCGGCGATCCATAAGCAATATGGCGAAGGCTCGATCATGCGGCTTGGCGATGCCACCGCGCATGTGAAGATTGATGTCATCCCGACCAGCGCGATCTCGCTGGATCTCGCGCTGGGCGTCGGCGGCGTGCCGCGCGGCCGCATTGTGGAAATCTTCGGCCCTGAAAGCTCCGGTAAGACGACGTTGTGTTTGAGCATCATTGCCAACGCGCAAAAGGCCGGCGGTTTGGCGGCGTTTGTGGATGTGGAGCATGCCGTTGATCCAAGTTATGCGAAGAAGCTCGGGGTGAATCTGGATGATTTGCTCATCAGCCAACCGGATGGCGGCGAGGAAGCGTTGACGATTGCCGAGACGTTGATCCGCAGCAA
>JBAXYB010000069.1:0-15052 GCA_037127585.1 Verrucomicrobiota bacterium | reverse complement strand
ATCACCAACGGATACGGCACGAAAGCCAGCCGGAGATAATGCACGATGACCGTGGCTTGGGTTTTGGCATAGGTCCACGGCGTGAAATAATCCAGCCCCTCCCCCATCTTCGCTTGCACCGCCACTCCGCCCATCAACAGCGGCAACATCAACCAAGTCGCCGCCAGCCCGGCATACAGGCCCCGGCGCGCGCGCATATCGGCCCCAAACACGTAGTCGTAAAGCACCACCACCACCGGCGCGACGACCATCACTTCCTTGCATCCCATCCCGAGTCCGCACGCGACGATGGCGGCGAGATTCCAACCACGAATCGCGCAGTACAACGTCAGCAACAAAAACAAACTCATCAACGTCTCGGTGCGTTGACTGACGTAGACCACGCTTTCCGTCAACAACGGATGCACCACCCACAGCGCAGCCACCGCCAACGCGATACCGGCTGCGCCCGGCGTTCGGCGCAGAATTCCAAACAACACCAACCCGGCCAGAATGTGAATCGCGACATTAACCGCGTGATACCCGCGCACGTCGAGACCGCCGACCGCGTAGTTCAGCGCGAACGTGAGATTCACCACGGGCCGGCCTCCCATGCCGCTGTTCGGCGGCGGCGTCAACGCGGTCCGGAATTGCCGGATGCTCAGGTTCTGTGTGATGCCGTGGCCGTCGTCGAAGATGAAAGGTCCGCGCAAACTATTGGCGTACACCCCCACCCCGAGCACGACCAACAGCCACCACCGGCTTGTCATGGCCCGAGTCGCTCCAACAATTTCTGAATGAGTTCCGACTTCGGATCGAGCCGTGCCGCGTCGGTCAGAACCTGCCGCGCATCATTGGTCTGACCGGATTGAACCAGCGCGTTGCCCAAGCCATAGAGAATTGCGACCGAGTTTGATTGCAACTCCAACGCTTCGCGAAACCGCGGCACGGCGTCGGCATACCGGTGCATCTTCGCCAGCGTAAATCCCAGATTGTACCGCGCCTTCACCGATTCCGGATCGAGCCGGGCAGCACTCGCGAATACCTGCAACGCTTCGGGATACCGTTCCAGTTTGCCCAGCGTCACGCCGAGATTCATGAGCGTATCGATATTCACCGGCGGCAACGCGGCGGCGCGTTGGTAATACTTGACCGCGTCCTCATGCCGGCCCGCTTCCGCCAGCAGGCTGGCATAATTCACCCACGCCCGTGGGTCGCGCGGGTCGCCGGCCACGGCCAACCGGTAATGCACTTCCGCCTCCGCATTCCGCCCGGCCTCATCGAGCGCGATGCCCAGATTGTTCTGCGCGCGATAATTGTGGGGCATCTCGGCGACGGTGGCCGACCAAATATCAATCACGCTCCTGTAATCGCGATTGCGTTGCCAAGTCAGCCAGCCGAAAACGCCGGTAACTCCGAGTGCCGCAACGATCCCGGCGATTTGCCGGGGCCGGGTCTTTAACAGGTGATTCAAACTGATGACGACGAACAAGACCACCGCCAGCGCCGGCATATACAACCGCCGCTCCGCGCCGATCTCGCCCGGCAACGGAATGAAACTCGAGGTCGGCGCCAGGATGGCGAAAAACCAAAGCCCAAGAAATCCCCACCAATACCGGCGCGCCGTCCCCCAGAACGCAGCCGCGACCAACCCGACGATCAACAGCCCCTGCGGAAGAATGTCGCGCAGAGTCACCACGCGAGGCCAGCCCTCGTAATCCACCACCAGCCCCGTCGGCCAGAGACAGAGTCGCAAGTAATGCACCAAAATCGTGCACTGCACTTTCGCGTATTCCCACGACGTGAGCCCCTGCGCCCGATTGCCCATCTTTGCCCACATCGACACGCCCCCGATCAACAACGGCAACATAAGCCACGTGGCCGCCAAGCCGATATAGAACCCCCGGCGCTCGCGCCAAGTGCGGCTCAGCGAGCCGGTCACAAACACATAATCATATGCCAGCACCAACACCGGCGCCGCGGCCATGACTTCTTTGCTGCCCATTCCCAATCCACACGCCACGACGGCTGCGAGTTGCCACCGCCCGGCTTTTGCCGAATCGAGTGACCGGAGAAAACAATAGAACGTCAGCAGCAGAAACAACCCCATCATCATCTCGGTCCGCTGACTGATGTACACGACACTTTCAGTCAACACCGGATGCACCAGCCAAAGCACCGCCGCGGTTAACGCCACCCAGTTCCCCAACTTCGCTCGTCGCAACACGCCCAGCAGAGTCAAGCCGGCCAGAATGTGAATAGCCAGATTGACCACATGATAACCGAACACCTCGTATTCGCCGACGGCGTAATTCAACGCAAAAGACAAATTGACGACCGGTCGCCCCGCCATCCCGCTCGTGCCGGGCGGCACCAACGCATCCCAAATCGGCCACAACTGCCGGACACTCGGATTCTGGGTGATCCCATGCCCATCATCAAAAATGAATGGCCCGTTCAAACTGTTGGCATACACCAACACCCCCAGCGCGACCACCACCGCCGGCATCCACCATGGCATTCGTTGCATCCGCAACCATTACCAAAGGCCTTGCCAGTTCGCACCACAAACTCTAGCTTCCCGGCGATGATTGACCTCACCAGCGACGATTACTTCATGGGCGAAGCCCTCCGCCAGGCGAAACTCGCGTTCAACGCCGACGAAGTCCCGGTCGGCGCCGTCATCGTCCGCGACAAGAAAATCATCACCCGCGCCTTCAACCAAGTCGAACTCCTCAAAGACGCGACTGCCCACGCCGAAATTCTCGTGATTACCCAAGCCGCCCACGCCCTCGGCGACTGGCGGCTCGAAGGCACCACCCTCTACGTCACCAAAGAACCCTGTCCGATGTGTGCCGGCGCCATCGTCCTCTCCCGCGTCCAGCGCGTCGTCTTCGGCGTCCAAGATCCCAAGAGTGGCGGCGCCGGCAGCGTCTTCGACATCACCGGCCAAGGCGGCCTCAATCACAAAGTCGAGACCGTGTCCGGCGTGAAGGAAGACGAAGCCCGGCAACTATTGCAGGATTTCTTCCGCGCGCGCCGCACCCAAAATACGCCGACCTGATAGTAGCCGAGGATTGGTCTGCCTTGGATCGACCGGTAGCGAATGAGATGAGTTTGAAACCCGTGCCGCACTGAAGTAGCATGATTGTGTGACAGCCAATTGCGCCACATGTAATAATCTTACGCCCGCATGATTCTCGACGCTCATCGCCAGCACTCGCGCCATTGGGAAAACTTCAAATACGTTTACCCGGTGCTCTCGCGTCGCAGTCGCGGCATTTCCATCGGCATCAATGTCAATCCCGACAAGGTCTGCAACTTCGACTGCATTTACTGTCAAGTAGACCGGACCGTCCCGGCGGCGGTGACCGAGTTTGATTTGGCGGTGGCGGAGACGGAATTGCGCTCCCTTTTGGCGACAGATTTTTCCAAGCACGCGCCATTTGATGCCGTGCCGCAGGAGAAACTCCGCATCAACGACATCGCCCTCAGCGGCGATGCCGAGCCGACGACGTTGCCGGAGTTTTCGAAGACGATTGAGATGATTGCGCGGGTAAAACCGGCCGGTGTGAAGATCGTGCTCATCACGGATGCCGGCGGGCTGGACCGGTCGGATGTGAAGCGCGGGCTGGAAATCATGGACGCAAACAACGGCGAAGTTTGGGCGAAATTGGATGCCGGGACGGAGGACTATTACCGGCTAATTAACCGATCAGCGATTCCGTTTGCGCGGATTTTAAAAAACATTGCCGGGTGCGCCAAGGCGCGGCCGGTGGTGATTCAGAGTTTGTTTTTGAAAGTGCACGGAGCCGGACCGAGCGAGTCGGAATTGAGCGCGTATTGCCGGCGGCTGACCGAGATCGGTAATATCAAACTGGTCCAAGTCTACACGATCGCGCGTCCGCCAATGGCGGGCGTCGCCGACTTGACGGCGTTGTCGGACTCGGAAGTGGATGCGATTACGGCGCGCGTCCGGCAGGCGGGCTTGCCGGCCGAAAGTTTCTACGGACAATCGTAGTATTCTATTGCGAGTGAACGGTGTTTCTCGCTAAACACAGCCAGCGAGCTTCGGTTGAACTCATTAATCGACGAGGAATGTAACTATGAGTCAATTTGGTTTGGAAAATCACGGCATTAATAATCCCGGCACGGTTCATTGGAATCTGCCGACAGCAATCCTTGTCGAGGAAGCGGTCAAGCGCGGCGAAGGTCTGCTGACCGCGAGCGGCGCGCTCAACGCAATGACGGGCGCGCGCACGGGCCGGTCGCCAAAAGATAAATGGGTCGTGGAACAACCGGCGATCCAGGACAAGATTTGGTGGGGCAAGATCAATCAGCCGATGACCGCGGCGACACATGCCGGCTTGAGCAGCGAGGTGATGACTTATTTGCAGGGCAAGGAGCTGTTTGTGTTGGACGGTTATGCCGGTGCTGATCCACGGTACACATTACCAATCCGGATTGTGACCGAGTACGCGTGGCACAGTCTGTTCGTGAAACAACTTTTCCGCCGTGCCACGCCCGAGCAATTGAAGACGCACGTGCCGGAGTGGACGGTCATTAATGCTTGCCGGATCCAAGTCGATCCGAAGAAACATAAGCTGAACAGCGAGGCGTTTGTCGTCATCGATTTCCAACGCAAAACGGTGCTCATCGGCGGGACGCAGTACGCGGGCGAAATGAAGAAGAGCATTTTCTCGGTGCTCAATTACATCTTGCCGCAAAAGGGTGTATTCCCGATGCATTGCTCGGCCAACGTCGGAAGCAAGGGCGATGTGGCGGTATTCTTCGGACTAAGCGGCACCGGCAAGACGACGCTGTCCGCTGACCCGCAACGCGGATTGATCGGTGATGATGAACACGGCTGGAGCGATGATGGCGTGTTCAACTTCGAAGGTGGTTGCTACGCGAAGTGCATCAAGATGTCGAAGGAACGTGAGCCGGTGATCTGGGAAGCGATCCGGTTCGGCTCGGTGATTGAGAATGTCGTGGTCGACCCGGTCACCCGCGTGCCGAACTACAACGACGATTCGATCACCGAAAACACTCGGTGCGCTTACCCGCTCGATTTCATCCCAAATGCCGTGCCGTCCGGCATGGGCGGCCATCCGAAGGCGATTGTGTTCCTCGCTGCCGACGCGTTTGGCGTGTTGCCGCCGGTCGCGCGGCTCAACCCGGCCCAGGCAATGTATCATTTCATGGCCGGCTACACTGCGGCGTTGGGCGGCACCGAATCGAACATGGGTAAAGACCCGACGCCAACGTTCTCGACTTGTTTCGGTGCGCCGTTCCTCCCGTTGCCGCCGCAGGTTTACGCGGAGATGCTGGCCGCGAAAATGAAGAAGCACGGCACGCCCTGCTACCTGCTCAACTCCGGTTGGGTCGGCAACGCGTACGGCCAAGGCCCACGCATCCCACTCAAGATCAATCGCGACAACATCAGCCAGATTCTCGACGGCACGCTCGACAAGGCGCAATTCAGCGTTGACCCGACGTTTGGCTACGAAGTGCCGAAAGCCTTGCCGGGTGTCCCGCCGGAATATCTCGCACCCCGGTACGGTGCGAAAGACGCCGCCGACTACGACAAACGCGCCAAGGATTTGGCCGGCAAGTTCGTGAAGAACTTCGAACAGTATCCCGGCGCCTCCGCTGAGATTCGCGCGGCCGGTCCGAAGGTGTAGAACGAGCGGAAGTTCGTTCTTCTTGCCGGTCTGGCGCCATTCCAGTATGGTCGCGGCCATGCGTTTGTTCCTCCTAATCGTCTTAACCACTACCGTAACCGCTCGCGCCGAACTCCTCGACGGCGTGGCCGCCATCGTCAACGACAAGGTTATTACCTACAGCGATGTCCGGGAACTGGTGCAACCGGTCATTGCCCAATTGCGCCGCAACTTTAGCGGGCCGGAATTGCTCACGAAGGTGAAAGCCACCCAGCTCGATGCACTCAACAACCTCATCGAACGCAACCTCATCCTCGCGGAATTCAAAGACAAGGGCTACAGCTTCCCCGATAGCGTCATCGACGAACAGATGAACGACATTCTCGCGAACGATTTCGGCGGGGACCGCGCCGCGTTCATCAAGACGTTGCAATCCGAGAATCAGACCCTCGCCAAGTACCGCGAAATGTTGCGCGACCGCATCATTGTCCAAGCGATGCGCAACCGGAAAACACAAAACGAGATCGTCGTCTCCCCTTACAAGATCGAGGAGTACTACAAAACCCACCGCGACGATTTTAAAGAAGAAGACCAAATCAAACTACGCATGATTCTGATTAAGAAAAGTCCAGCAGCCGCCACCCCGGTAGCCCCGACGAACAGCGTCGACACCGTGACGACCAATGCCGCTGAGACAGCGGCGGCGCCACTGGAAAATCCGCGCCGCAAGATGGCCGAGGAGATTCTGGCGAAACTGGATGCCGGCGACAGTTTTGAAAGCCTCGCCAAAGTTTACTCCGAAGGCAAAGAAGGCCAAAAAGGCGGCGACTGGGGCTGGATCAAACGCGCCGAATTCCGCAAAGAACTCAGCGATCCGGCCTTCGCTCTCAAGGCCGGTGAGCATACGCGGATCGTCGAGACTGTCGACGGCTTCTACATCCTCCAAGTCGACGACGTCAAAGTGGAATACTACCGGCCGTTAACCGAAGTCCGTGACATCATTGAAAAAGAATTGCTTCAAGAACAACGCGCCAAGATGCAGCAAGCGTGGGTCAAACAGCTCCGCGCCAAAGCCTACATCCGCATGTTCTAAGACGGCCATGCGCAAACGCATCGGCATCACCCTCGGCGACGTGGCCGGCATCGGCCCGGAAGTCATCGCCAAAGCCCTCGCCTCCGGTAAGCTGGATCGCCGGTTCGACTACGAAATCATCGGCAACCCGGCTACCAAACGCCGCCGTGACGCATTCGACTGGATTGTGGCCGGCGTGCGCCGCTGTCTAGCCGGTGACCTCGCCGCGCTCGTGACCGGGCCGATTGCCAAAGAACTTGTCGCGCCCTGGCCCGGTCAGACAGAACTCCTCGCGCACCTCTGCGGCACGAAGAAATTCGCGATGCTATTTGCCAGTGATAAACTCCGCGTCGCACTCGTCACCACCCACGCGCCGCTGCGTGAAGTTCCCGATCTAATTACCGGCCGTAAGATTGGCGAAGTCATCGCGTTGACCCGCGATTTCTGCCGGCGGATCGGCATTCGCCGGCCGCGCATCGCCGTGACCGGCCTCAATCCCCATGCCGGCGAAGGCGGATTGCTCGGCACCGAAGAACGCCGCATCATCGCCCCCGCCATCAAACGGGCCCGCGCCATTGGCCCGTGTCCAGCGGACACTGTCTTCTACCGGGCGCTGCACGGCGAGTTCGACGCCGTCATTGCGATGTACCACGATCAAGGACTCGCGCCCTTCAAACTGTTGGCGTTCGACAATGGCGTAAACATCACCATCGGTCTGCCGTTCGTCCGCACCTCCCCTGATCACGGCACCGCTCCCGACATTGCCGGCCAAGGTATCGCCCGCCCCGCCGGCATGATCGCCGCCATCAACCTCGCCGCGCAATTAGCAGCCAAGCGATGACTCTCACCGAAGTCCGGCAACACCTCGTGGAGTTAGCCATTCATCCGAGCAAGGCGCTCGGACAGAATTTCCTCATCGACGGAAATATCCTCGAGATCATCGCCGAAGAAGCCGACATCCGGTCGACTGAAACCGTGCTGGAAATCGGGCCCGGCTTGGGTGCGCTGACGTTGAAGTTGGCCGACCGGGCCGCCAAGGTGATCGCGATTGAAAAGGATGGCCGGCTCGCGGAGTTCATCCGGCAGCATTATCCCGAGGTGGAATTGATTCACGGCGATGCGTGCAAAGTGGACTTGCCGGCGTGCGATAAGGTAGTAGCGAACTTGCCGTATAGCATTTCGACGGCGATTCTCGAACGGTTTGTCGAAGGCGATGCACCGCCGCGCCGGCTGGTGTTGACGGTGCAAAAGGAAGTGGGTCAGCGGTTGTCGGCCAAACCCCGGCAGAAGGATTACGGCGCGCTGACGTTGTTCACGCAACTCCGGTATCATGTCACGATCGTGCATGTCGTTTCGCCGAATTGCTTTTACCCGGCGCCCAACGTGGACAGCGCCATCATCGCGCTCGACCGGCGCGATCCGCGCGTGAAATTGGAAGACGGGGCGCCGTTTCATCAGTTGGTTAGGCAAGGCTTCCAGCAACGGCGCAAGATGCTGCGGAAACTGGTGGGTGAGCACGACCGGGTGGATGCAGCGTTGACCGCCGTTGGCGCAATCACCACGGCACGAGCGGAAGAGTTGAGTCTCGAACAGTGGATCGGGTTAGCGAACGCGTTGCGGTGATTCTGGCTACTTATCAGTCGCCGGTTTCTTCGCTTCCAACGCTTGTTTCGCATCTTCGAGGAGGTCGGCGGCGGGGACGATGATCGGCATGAAGCCGAGACTGCCACTCGCGCCGGAGAACATGCTCGCGACGTTGGCTTCGCCGTCGGTCGGCGCGTTGCGGATCAGAATAATGCCGAGGGGCGCGCCGGAGAGCGCGAACACGGGTGAACCGATGCCGGAGGCCCCGCCCGGCCCAAGCACGTAGAAAGGACGAGGCCGGTCAACCAACGCCACTATCCGTTCGACGGAGACCGCGACGACCCGGTTGGCCACTTTGCCGAGACGGTTGAGGGTGATAACTTCGTCGAGTAATTGCGGTTTGACCGCTTTGGTGAGGTCGATGGCGGCGAGCGGTTTGGCCGGTTTTTCCGTCGGCCGCAGATACGCGACGTCGAGGTCCTTGTCGCGCAACACAACTTCCGCGGGGATCTCGGTATTGTCGGCGAGAACGATCTTCGCATCTTTAACTTCGCTCTCAATCTTCATGTCCTGTTGCCGGCCGCGCATCTGCGCTTTCATCAGCGTGCTGGGATCAATGGTCGAGAGTGAGATGACGGTCAGCCCGGCGGGATCAATCACCACGCCGATGGCCTCCGTTTTGGATTCGTTCTGCTGGTCGCGCCCGCCGTGGGAGATGTTAAAGTTGACGACCAATTTGACCGTGACGATGGCGTCCTGATTTTTCGTGCGGACTTGCCGGCCAGCGGCGGCGCTGTCTTCGGCGTGGCCGCGGCTGACGACGGTGAACAAGAGAAGTGCGACGAGGAGCTTTTTCATTTTCCGTTTTCCCAATTGGGTTCGAGTTCGAGGTACCGGGTGTGAATGCCACGCAGGATGCGCAGGACGACAAACTTGGTTTTTTGCTGGGCAAACGCTTTCATCTGCGCGCCGAGAGCGGCCGCATCATTGACGGCGGTGCCATTGGCAAACTGAATAATGTCGTCGGCCTGGAGCTCGCCCAACGCGGCCCAACCGCCATCCTTCACCTCGGTGACCAGCGCGCCCTGGGTGTCTTCCGGTAATTCGTCGTGGACGCGATCAAAGAAGCTCAGGTCGCGCGCGGCAAACTCGAAATTGTGATCCTGGTACTTCTTCATCTCGCGGTCAGCCTTCGGCGAGCGCGCCAACTCCACCGTCAGCTTGAGCGGCTGGCCGGCGCGCACGATGGCAAACTCTGGTTTGTCGCCGACCCGGCGTTGCCGGATGAGATTGGTGAAAACTTCCTCGTCGCCAAGCTGCGAGGCCGGAATCTTATCGCCGTCGATTTCGAGAATCAAATCGCCGACTTTTAATCCGGCCGTCGCGGCGGTGGTGTTCGGATAAACTTGGATGATGCGAACGCCGGTCACACCGTTGGTACCGAGTTGCTCGGCCATCTCGCGGGTGATGACCTGCACTGCGACCGGCAACCACGCCTTCCGGGCCTCGACGCCGGGATCGTCCACGTCACGAATCCCGACTTTGACAACCGTGAGGAACTTCTCCGACTGCCGGATGAACTCGACGGACGTTGGGACGGGCGATTTCTTGTTCAACGTGATGCCGCGCGTCAGTTCGATCAGCCCCGCGACATTCTGCACGGGCTTGCCGGCGATGGTTTTGATGACGTCGCCGGGCTGGAGGTTCGGCTTGGCCTCGCCGCATGGACCGCCCGGCCGCGTCGTTGTGACGAGCACGCCTTCCCGATTCTCCAGCTTCATTTCTCGGGCGGCATTGGATGAAATATTTTTCGCCGTCATGCCCCACTCTTTCAATTCGTTTTGCTTGAAGGCCGTCACCTCGCGTTCGGCGGTGCGGACTTGCAACGTCAGCGGCTTGCCGGCTCGCACCACGACGGCCTCAACTTCTTTGCCGATGGGAATGCCGGCCACCATGAGGTTGAGCAACGGCACCTCTTCGTCGAACCGGACGCTGACATCTTTGCCGGCCAGTTTCAGCAAAATGTCGTTGGATTTGAAACCCGCCAACTCCGCCGGTGAGTCTTTCGTGACGCCGCCGACCAAGACGCCGTTGGTCAACTCCGAACCTTTCAGCAGCGGTTGAATCTCGATGCCCAGCCAGCTCCGGCTGACGTGACCGCCGGCAATGATCTGTTCGGCCACGTCGCGCGCGAGATTGCTCGGGATGGCACCGCCGAGTCCCATGCTGATTTCGTTGACGCCGATGACTTCGCCGGACAGATTCACGAGCGGACCGCCGGAGTTACCGGGGTAGATGGGGGCGTCGTGGGCGACCCACCGGACGAGCGACCCGACGTCCTCGCCTTCCATCGAAAAACCGCCGAACCGACGAAACATGCCGGGCATTGTCATCTTGGCGTTGCTGATGATGCCGCGCGTGACCGATTGCGAGAGCGCGAGCGGACTGCCCATCGCCAACACGGTGTCGCCCACGGCAATCGCCGCCGAATCACCCCAGTCCACGGTCGGAAATTCTTTGTGCTGGGTGGTGTCGAGTTTGAGGACGGCGATATCGGTCATCGGATCGGTGCCGACGAGGGTGGCTTCGATTTCTTCGTTGTTTGAGAAAACACAGACCGCGCGCGTCGCGCGCCCGGCCACGTGGTGATTGGTGACGACGTAGCCGGTCTTTTTGATGATGAATCCGCTGCCGCTGGCTTCATGTTTGACTTCCCGGCCTTGCGCGTAATCAACCCAGACAACCTGGATGCGCACGAGCGAGGGTTTCACGCGCGCGATCGCTTGCTCCATGGCGGGGCGGAGCGGGTCGAGATCGTTACCGGCGCTGGCGGCCAACGGGAAGAGCAAAGCAACAAGAGCAAGTTTCAACATGCGCGTATTAGAAGCACATTCTCAACCCGCGGTCACCGGAAATCACGCCGCGGCGGGCGGATTCACGGCCGCCAACTTGAGTTTATTCTTCGCAGCTTTGCCATCTTTCGAACTGGGCCAGCGTTTGGCGACGTGTTCGAGGAGTTGCCGGCCGAACTTTTGTTCTTCGCCAGTGCTTTCGCTGTAGTGGAAGCCTGCATAGAACAGATCCGCGGCATCCAGGCACTTTTCCTTTTTGAGCCGGTCAAACAGTTTGAAACTCTTGTCCGCCAACAGCACTTGCAGACCGCGGAGCGATTGATCTTCGGCGCGCAAGTTCAGCGCGAGGTCTTTGGCGGATTGTTTGAGATTGCAAACGCTGAGTTCGAACCGCTGGTCGCGGTCGGCACTTTCCGAGCGCAGCAACTGTTTGAGGCATTCGGCGGCCTTGGCCCATTTCTTGGCCTTTTTGAATTTGAGGCCGACATCGTTGAGCACGCCATCGACGATCTGCGGGTCGATGTTGCGCAAGAAATAGAACAGCGCCTCGTAGCGACCGTTGCCGGCTTCGAGGTCGCGGGAGGCGAGCGCGGCGAACTTCTTGATCGTCGCTTTGTCGATTGATTCGCTGTGCGGTTTGAGAATCTTGCCGAGGCGCCAGGCGGTTTCGACTTGGCGTTCGCGGGCCAACGCGGCGAGCAGGAGCTTGGTCGCCTTCTTGTGACGAGCGAGCGCACCGGCAGCGATTTCGCTGACTTGGGTATCGTCATGCGCCAACAAGGTCATCATCAATTTGTTGCTGGCCGGATTGTCATGGGCCGCCAGTTTGCGGGCCGCGAAGGCGCGAACATTGGCTTGCTTGCTCTTGAGCAACTTCGTCCATTGGCCATCGAGCGAACTGACCGGCGGCTGTTTCTCGATGATGTCGAGTGCGAGTTGGACGATTTGCGGGTCAGGTTCGCTCAGATAGTTGAACATCTGTTTCACGACCGCCGCGGACGCACTGCCGGCCAACTGGAGGCCGTTGACGCCGATGAGGGCGTTGCGGCGGATGTAGCCGAGATTTTTCGGAAGCGTGTATTTGACGAGGACCGTCCGGGCATCCGGCGCGCCGATGTAGCCGATGAGCAATAAACACGAAGTCAGGACCCGGTCGTTCTTCTTGACCTGGGCACTGCTCATAAATTTGACCGTCTGTTTGTGCAACGCGAGCCGGTGTTTCGGCGTCGCATCGGTAATATGCCGGCGCACGGCCTGACAGGCTTCCTTCACCAACTCAAAATCGGGATCAAACAACACATCGAGAATCAACTGCATCGAATCGCGTTCATGAATCCGCGCGAGAATATCGATGAGCACGCGTTTCTGCGCCGGGCTGGCTTTCTCGAATTGCTTCCGCAACTCGCCGACCATCGCCCCGCCCGCGCCGGCAATGATCCCGGCCGCGCGCATTTTTGTTTCCATGTCCGCCGCGTCGAGCAACGGCAACACATACGGCACCACCCCACGACCGCCGATCCGCTCGAACGCCTCCAGCACATACCGGGTCAGCAATTGGTTCGCATCGCGCAAGGATTCGCCGAGCGCCGTCACGACTGCGGCATCTTTCGGGGCCAGCTCGCCCAAAACCATCGCCGCCCCGCACCGCCGCATGCCATCCGGACTTTGCAGCATGTTACTAATCTGTCGAATTGTCCGATCCATAGTGGCGCGCACCCTACCAGAACACCATCCCGCTTGCAATGCGGCAACGCTTCCGGTATGATTCGCCTAGATTTCATGCTAGCTACACCTCAGAAACCTGTTGAACAAGTGGACGTTGCGACGCTGGATCGCCTGCAAAAAATCTACACTCAACCCCTCTTTGACCTCGTTGATCAGGCCCGAAAGGTCTATCTCAACCACTGGCAGCACAACGAAATCCAGCTTTGCACCCTCCTCAGCATCAAGACCGGCGGATGCAGCGAAGACTGTTCTTATTGCGCCCAAAGCGCCCGGTACGAGACTGGTTTGGAAAAAGAAAAACTCCTCGCGACCTCTGAAGTCATGGAATCCGCCCGGCTCGCGAAAGCCAATGGCTCGACCCGCTTTTGTATGGGGGCCGCCTGGAAAGGTGTCCGCGCCGGCACGCAACAATTCGAATCCGTCCTCGAAACCATCCGCACCGTCAGCACCCTCGGCATGGAAATCTGCGTCACGCTTGGTGAGTTAAACGACGAAGCCGCCCGGCAACTCAAAGATGCCGGCGTCACGGCCTACAACCACAATCTCGACACCAGCCCCGAATTTTACCCGAACATCGTCACCACCCACACCTACCAAGACCGGCTCGACACCATCGGCGCCGCTCAACGCGCCGGCATGTCCGTCTGTTGTGGCGGCATCATCGGCCTCGGCGAAAGCGTGGACGACCGGCTGAAGATGCTGGCCGTACTCGCCCAATTCGATCCTCCGCCCGAAAGCGTTCCGATCAACTGCCTCGTCCCGATTCCCGGTACCCCGCTCGAAGAACAAC
The DNA here is from genome assembly GCA_037127585.1 of Verrucomicrobiota bacterium. GTDB lineage: Bacteria > Verrucomicrobiota > Verrucomicrobiia > Palsa-1439 > Palsa-1439 > CAINDI01. The sequence continues at coordinate 1,387 of JBAXYB010000069.1, read as the reverse complement.
CGCCGGTCGACATCTTCGAACTCGTGCGTCTCATCGCCACCGCCCGCATCACCTTCCCGGCCGCGAAAGTACGTTTGTCCGCCGGTCGCCAACAACTCAGCCGGGAAGCCCAAGCCCTGGCCTTCTATGCCGGCGCCAACTCCATCTTCTACGGCAACAAACTCCTGACCACCGGCAACCCCGAATCGAACGCCGACCTGAAATTGCTAGCCGACCTCGGGTTCACCCCGCAACCGGCGTACTCGACCGTTCCGAAACCCTTGTAAAATCAGGTCGCGCAGTCTACATTCCGCTTGCTCGTCGCGCCGCGAGTCTTGTGAGTACTCGGAATGAACAACGAAGACTTACGGCTACAGCGATTGATTCAAGGCATCTTGGTGCGCAACTATGTTGACACCCAGCGGCTCGACATTCAGGTCATTGGCCACTCGGCGTATCTCGAAGGCGAGTTCAAAGTCTTCGAATACCATCCCTCACAGAAAAAAGAGGATCGGATCGAACGCGACCTCGGCGTGAAGCGCGTCATCATGCACATCGAACAACAAATCCGCGGCATGGGCGAGATCACGTACCTCGAGATGAAATTCAGCAACTGGGAACGCCGCGGCATGCAGTGGATTTCCAAGCATGGCGGCTAACGCAGTAAGTAGGACTGTAGGAAAACCTACAACCCCGGCAAGTCCGCGACGCCGTCCACGACTTTGAGCGAGTGAACGGCATATTTGTCGGCCAAGGCTGGCCGGCTGCGCGGGTACGCGTTGTCCACGGCCGCTTTCACCGCCGTCACGGCGCTGGCTTTCACCAACGCGCCGGCAGCGCCTTTGTCGCCGCCACCGAGCATGCGTTCGCCGAGAACTCCCGGGACGGTGCGGACGATGTCGCACATGGTTTCGAGTTCGGGACCGGAAATCTTGTAGTCGTCGCGCAACCCGATCCCGTCCTGCCGGAAGATGGCGCCGACAGTTTCGATGTCGCCGGCCCGCCAGGCTTTCATCATTTTGCTGAAGCGGTGCTGGGCGTGGAAGATGTAGTTGAGCCGGTCGCAGAGGTCGGGCTGCTTTGGCCGGTAAGCCGCCATGACTTTATCGAAATCCAGTTGCGTGCGGACTGCCGCGAGACAGTGGAAGCCAAACCGTTTCTTGAGCAGCCCGGCGAACTTGTCGCATTCGTCGCGGCGGATTTTGTAGGTAGATTTTTCGAGGCCGGGCCGGTTTGTGCCGGTGTCGAGGGCCACGATGCGGAAGTCGGTGGCGCCTTTACCGAGCGGCACGTAGCTGATCTTGCGGGTTTTCGGATTGTAGTGCGTGCCGTGGTCGGCTTTGGCGAACATGATCATGATCTGGTCGAGTTTGCCGCACGGCGATCCGATGTAATCGTTCTCGATGGC
>JBAXYB010000068.1:0-15156 GCA_037127585.1 Verrucomicrobiota bacterium | reverse complement strand
CACTCGTGGCCCGGCAACGTGCGCGAATTGGAGAACACGCTGCAGCGCGCCCTGGCTGTTTCGGCGGGTGAAGTGATTGAAGGTTTTCAATTGATCACCGCGATCCGCAGCGGGACGACGAATCCCAGCGGTCCGACGATCACGTTGCCCATCGGCACAACGTTGGCGGATGCTGAGGAGCGCGTGATCACCGCAACGCTCCGGTTGTGCGGCGAAGATAAAGAAAAAGCCGCGAAGATTCTCGGCATCTCGTCGCGCACGCTCTATCGGCGCGACGCAAAGTAGGCGCTGTCAATTTGTCCAGCCAGCCGGCGTTTCCTGACAGGCTGACACATTTTATCGAATCGCACCGGGTCGCTAACAGCGCGGCATTCTCGTCATCGTCAACAGCTTAGCCCACGCGCGCCCCGGCATGGCATCGGCAGTGCTAAACCAGTCAGTGTGAACGAGCCGAGTCCAGCGGCCACCATTCTGTTGGTGGACGATGATGTGGAGTTGCTGAAGGCGCTGACGAAGGTTTTGGAGAAGGAGAACTACGCGATCGTCGCCCTGCCGGATGCCACCACTGCCCTGCGCCACGTCAACACCACGAAGCAACGGTTCGACCTCGTGATCACCGATGTCTCGATGCCCGGCATGAAAGGGACAACCTTGCTCTCGGCTTTCAAGACGGCTTTCCCAAAAATTCCAGTCATCGTCATCACCGCGTTTGCCGATTGGGGGCAATACATGGAAGCGTTGCGCGAAGGTGCCTTCGAGTACCTCTACAAACCGATCGATAAGTCCGACCTGCTCGCCGCCGTCCGCCGCGCCCTCACCAACGGTAAGTCGCAGGCGAACGGGAAATAACTTTCAGCCACTAATCGCGGCATTCAAATCCGCCACCAGCGCGGCCACATCCCGGCAACCCTTGGCACGCGCCGTCTGCTCGATGGAGTGCGCCCCGCCACAACAAAAGTCCACCTTGTGATTCCCAAACACCGCGACCGTCTGCGGCCAGCGATCAGCCACCTCGCGGACGATCATCTCTTTGGTGATCAAGGTGGGAGCAACCTCAGCGTCGCGACCCGAGCCATGCCCACATCCGCAGCCGGCATGGTGCTTCGTAAATTTGTTTTTAATGGCGGTCAGCAGACTCATGATTTCTCCTTTGGATTTCTTCGTTCAGCAGTTTGACGATGGGCGCGGGATCAAGTCCATGCCGGCGCGCGGCGAATTCGAGCGTCACAAAGCGAGGCGGGTTATGCCGCATCGCCGCCAAGCCCGCCAGCCCGCCGTGAATCAAGACCGGCCGCAGTTCTGGATAAACCTCCAGCAACTCCGCAACCCGCGTCGTGATTTTGACCACCGATTCGCGCGTGAACTCCTCCGCCTTCGTGCGCAAGGTCAACGCCAGATTGATGACAAACAGCACCACCGCCGTCACGACCAGTGAGCCGGCCGCACCCGCCCACAAGTAACTCCACCGCGTCTCAACCACCTTGTTGAACGCCATCGCCAACGGCAACGTCGTCCCGGCCAGCAGCACCCAGAACGACACGCGCAGCAGCCGGTTGCTCCACAAATTCACGCCATTGAAAATCGGCAACACCCGGTACGCCACGCCGAACAGAATGGGCGTGATGAACCCGACAGCCATCGTATGCCGCGCCGACGCGCTGAGCCGAAACACATCCGCATGAAACGGGACCAGCGCCACCACCACCAGCCACGCGTACCCCAGATTCACGAACCACGCGAACGTATTGTCCAGACCTTTGATTTCGATTTTCGTCCACCGCTTCGCGAAAATGCCGAGCGCGTAAATAAACAATCCGATGCCGACTGCTTCCAGCCCGGACGCGATCCACGCGAGTTGCTCAATGGGATACCGGAGCAAGATCGCACAATTCCACGCCACAAACGCCCCATTCGCTGCCCAAGTCTTCGATTCGCGTAAGCCCAGAAAGTGTGGCAGCACCCGCAGCGAGAACCCAAAGATCATGTTTGCAATGAACCCGAACAACGCCACCTGAATCCACAGCGCGTGCGCCAGCGCCGGCACCCCGCGCCAGACAATCCACACGTTCGAAACCGCCAGCACCAAGAGCCAGCCCACACTCGCCCAGATGAATTTCTCGTACGTCTCGCGTGGCTGCTCCGAGCCGGCCACCACATCCGCCAGCAACCACACAAACAACCCCACTCCCGCCAACTCCAACCCCGCCCCGAGCACCGCGACCCACGCCCCGAACAACCGAGCCGTCAACCCGGTCACCATCAACCACAGGATTGCCTTCGCTGCCGGCACCGAGCGCAGCGGTCGCATCTTCATCCGCGGCACCGCGTGCAGCGCCACGCCCATGACGAACAACCCGACCCATCCAAAAATCTGGGCGTGCCCGTGAATCTGTTTCAACGTCCCGCTGACCGCGGCGTACGACCGCGCATGCGCGATGAGCAGCAGATTCGTCAACCCCAACCCAAACCCCAACGTCACCGCCACCGCCAGCGCCCCAAAGACAAACCGTTTATAGAGTTGCTCCGATTCCAAGTCTTCTGTGGGAGCGCCCTTCCGGGCGCGATCTTCTTTCCACTCGCCGCGCACCGCCGCATTCAACTCGCTCACGAGTTCCGGCAACGGCACGTGATGCGCCGCGGCGAAAATGAAAAGTGGCTCCGGTGGCCCGTCCGCCCCGCCGCACCCGGCAATGCCGTATTTCTCGAACACCGGCCGGCACTGCGGGAATTGCCGACTGACGTCCGAGACCAACATAGAATAATCAATCACGGTGGGACATTACCGCCGGCTCACGATCCGCGAATTGATGCCGGTCAACAAAGCACGTCATCCACCCAACTCAGCGCCGCCATCATATTCGGGAAACCCAGCGTGGTCACCGACAGCAAGACCGCGTGCCGGATTTCCGCGGCAGTGCAACCGGCTTCGAGCGCCTTACGCGTATGCGAATGCACCGCCCCTTCGTGGCGCGCGCCGACCGCGATGCCCAAACCGATCAATGTCCGAGTTTTCGCATCCAGCGGACCGCCGGCTTTGGCGGCGGCCCCCAACTGTTCATAAGCCTTGGCGACAGCGGGATAATCTTCCCGGAATTTTAGGAAGCGTTTCGGAACTTGGCCTTTCTTCACAATCTTCTTCATGCCGGCCATCATACAAGAACTGCCGGTTATTCCGTACCGCCAAAATACTCGACCTCCGCGCAGGGGGTCGTTATGTTGACCGCATTCGATGAAGACAACGCCATTAAGCAATCGCCAACGGTTCGTTAATGCCTGCCGCTGTTTGCCGGTCGATCGGCCGCCGGTCTGGCTGATGCGGCAGGCGGGACGCGTGCTACCGGAATACCGTGAGTTAAAGACGCAGCATTCCTTTGTCGAGATGGTGCGAACTCCCGAGTTGGCGGCGGAAGTGACGCTGCAACCGATTCGCCGATTTGATTTTGATGCGGCCATCATTTTCAGCGACATCCTCGTCATCCCGGAAGCTCTCGGTCAGCCGTATCAGTTCAACGAAGGAGCCGGCATCAAGATGACGCCGCTGCAATCTGCAGCGGACATCGACCGGCTCGACAGTTCGGCGGTTGAGGAAAAGCTCGATTACGTTCCGCAAGCGCTCCGACTCGTCCGCAAAACACTGCAGGATCGCACGGCGCTCATCGGCTTTACCGGCTCGCCGTGGACGCTCGCGAGTTTCATGTTCGATGGTGGCGGCACGGGTGAACACACGCATTTGAAGCGGATGTTCTACACCGACCGGCCGTTGTTCGACCGCCTGCTGCAAAAACTCACGGATGCCGTCAGCCGGTATTTGCAGATTCAAATCGCAGCCGGCGTGGATGCGGTGCAAATCTTTGACAGTCGCGGCGGCATGATGTCGGATGGCGCGTTTGCCGAGGCCTCGGGCAAATGGATTGGCGACATCATCCGCTCGCTCAAAAACCGGGTGCCGGTCATTGTTTATTCCAAAGGCACGAACGGCAACTGGCAGGATCTGGTGGCGACCGGCGCGCAAATTATCGGACTCGACTGGACGGTGCGTCTCTCGGAAATCCGGGCGCTGTTGCCGCCCACCGTCGGCGTGCAGGGCAACCTTGATCCGTTCGTGCTGACTACCACGCCGGCCGTGGTCGCGGCGGAGACCGACCGGCTCTTGCGCGACATGCGCGGCGTGCCGGGTCACATCTTCAATCTCGGCCACGGCGTGCCGCCGACCGCCAAATTGGAAAACATTCAGACAATGATGGATACTATCCGAGGTTTCGTATGAACACATTGAACGTCGATCTCGACCTGATCAAAAAATACAACGTCCCCGGCCCGCGCTACACGTCGTACCCGCCGGCCACGCATTTCACGGAGGAGGTCAAACTCGACGCACTCCGCCCGCTGATCGTCGCCAACAATACCGGCGAACGCGATCTGTCACTCTATTTCCATCTGCCATTTTGTTATTCGCTGTGTTGGTTCTGCGGCTGCACCACCGTCATCACCACGAAACAGGAAGTGAGCGGGACGTACCTGGATTACATCCAAAAAGAAATCACCCTGCTGAAACAATTCCTCAACCCGCGCCGCAAAGTGGTGCAATTCCATTTCGGCGGCGGTTCGCCCACGTTCCTGCAGCCGGACGAGATCCGCCGGCTGGGCGCGCTGATCCACTCAAACTTCAATGTGTCACCCGATGTGGAAGCCTCGGTCGAAGTCGATCCGCGGCGGCTGACGCGCGATCACGTGACAGCCCTGCTGGAGACTGGCGTCAACCGCGCCTCGCTCGGCGTCCAAGACAACGATCCGGCCGTGCAGAAAGCCGTCCATCGCATTCAACCGTTCGAAATGACCCAACAAGTCATCCACTGGCTGCGCGACGCGGGATTCCGGTCGCTCAACATTGACCTGATTTATGGACTCCCATTTCAGACGGCGGCCTCGTTCGAAAAGACGCTGCACGAAATTCTCACGTTGAGCCCCGACCGGTTCGCTGTCTTCAGTTACGCCCACGTCCCGTGGATCAAGCCGCATCAGAAAATTCTCAAGGACGACATCTTGCCGACCGCCGAGACGAAGTTGGAACTGCTGAAGACAACCATCGAAACGCTCACCACCGTCGGCTACGACTACATCGGCATGGATCATTTCGCGAAATCCAACGACGAACTCGCCGTCGCGCAACGCCAAAAAACGCTCCAGCGCAATTTCCAAGGCTACAGCACCCACGGCGGCGCGGACATCTATGCGTTCGGCATGTCGGCCATCTCGCAAGCCGATGGCGTTTACTGGCAGAACGAAAAAGATTTGCCGGACTATTACCGGGAGATCGATGCCGGCAAGATGCCGCTACACAAAGGCTACATCATGACTGCTGACGACAAGCTTCGTCGCCAGACGATCATGCGCTTAATGTGCGACCTCGGTCTCGATTACCCGGCTATGTCCCAGAAGCTCGGCATCAACTTCACCGACTATTTCGCCAACGAACTCGCGTCTCTTGACGATCTCGAAGCCGACGGCCTGTTACAACGAACCCCGACCGGCCTCACCGTGACCGATCTCGGCCGGTTGCTCATCCGCAACATCGCCGTGCGATTCGACGCGTACTTCGCGCAAGAGAAAGAGCGGCGCTACTCGCGCACGATTTGAACACCGTCGCCGTCATCGGAGCCGGCATCACCGGACTGACCGCTGCCTACCGGCTGAAGGAACGCGGCATCCCGGTCACCGTCTACGAAGCCGGTGACCACGTTGGCGGCGTCATCCGCAGCCTCCGCGAAAACGGCTACCTCGCCGAGTTCGGTCCAAACTCCATCCTCGAAACGTCGCCCAAGATCGGCGCGCTCATCAAGGACCTCGGCCTCAGCGACCGGTGTCTCGTCTCTTTGCCAACCGCCGAAAACCGGTATCTCGTCCGCGGCAAAAAGACGGTCCTACTGCCCACATCCCCCGGCAAGTTCTTCGGCACATCGCTCTTCTCGTGGCGCGCCAAACTCCGGCTACTCCGCGAACCATTCATCGCCCCCGCCCCGGCCGACATCGAAGAAAGCGTCGCCCAATTTGTCGTGCGCCGGCTCGGCCAAGAGTTTCTCGACTTTGCGATCAACCCAATGGTTGCCGGCGTCTACGCCGGTAACCCCGCGAAGCTTTCGGTCAAACACGCGTTCCCCAAACTGCACGCGCTCGAACAAAAATACGGCTCACTGATCAAAGGCCAGATTCGCGGCGCAAAAGAGCGCCGGCAACGCGGCGATGTCTCGAAGCAAAACGCGAGAAAGCTTTCGTTCGACGCTGGTCTCCAAGTCTTACCGGACACGCTGGCCGACCGACTCGGCGACGCGTTGCAGTTGCGGACCGGCATCCAACGCATCGAGCAAGTTACCGGCGGCTGGCGACTGAACGGAGAGCGCGAACACCCGGCAGTTCTCTACACCGCACCGACGCACAAGTTGCCGGCGATCACGGGTTTCAAATTGGATCTACTCAAGGAAATCTATTACCCGCCGGTCGCGAGTATCGTTCTCGGCTTTCGCCGCGACCAAGTTGTTCATCCGCTCGACGGGTTTGGGATGTTGATTCCGCAGGTGGAAGGTTTCCGGATTCTCGGGACGTTGTTTTCGTCGTCGCTGTTCCCCAATCGCGCTCCAGCCGGGCACGTCGCGCTGACGACGTACATCGGCGGCGCGCGCGCGCCGGAGTTGGCGCTGAAACCGACGAACGAGCTGATCGAGATGACGCTGCAAGACCTCGGCGTGATCCTCGGCGTGACCGGGCGACCGACGTTTGAGCACGTCGTTGTTTGGCCGAAGGCGATCCCGCAATACGAAGTCGGCTATGGCCGTTTCAAAGATTTGATGACTGATATCGAAAAACGAGCGCCCGGTATGTATTTCGCGGGACATTACCGGGACGGCATTTCGCTTGGCGATTCGCTCGTATCGGGTCACGATGTTGCCGGTCGCATCGCGGAATTTTGGAAGACACGATCATGAGCAAGAAAGGTATTTTGTTGGTCAACCTCGGTTCACCCGACTCGCCGGCGGTGCCGGACGTGCGCCGGTATCTGCGGGAGTTCTTGATGGACGGTCGCGTGCTCGATGCGCCGTGGCCGATTCGATTTGGGATCGTTTACTTTGCCATCCTGCCGAGCCGGCCCAAGCAAGCGTCGCACGCGTACAAGCTGATTTGGACACCGGCCGGGTCGCCCTTGGTGGTGACGAGCAAACAAGTTCAGGCCGAACTGCAACGGCGGCTGCCGCTGCCGGTGGAGTTGGCGATGCGTTATCAAAATCCGTCCATCGCGTCCGCGCTGGGTAAATTGCGCGATCAAGGCGTGACGGAATGTCTGGTCATCCCGCTCTTCCCGCACTACGCCATGTCCAGCTTCGAGACGGCGGTTGTCCGGGTGCAGGAGCTTCAGGCGAAACTTGCGCCGCAAATGAAATTGCGCGTGCAACCGCCCTTCTACGCCGATCCCGATTACGTGCGCGCCTTGGTGGGCAGCGCGGCGGAATACCTCAAGCAAGACTACGATCATTTGCTGTTCAGCTTTCACGGCATCCCGGAACGCCACCTGCGCAAGAGCGATCCCACCGGCGCACATTGTCTGGCGCAGCCGAACTGCTGCGAGTGCGAGAGTCCGGCCCACGCCACGTGTTACCGGGCGCAATGCTTCAAGACCGTCGGGGCCTTTGTGAAACTCGCGGGGGTGAAGAATTACTCCGTGTCATTCCAATCGCGGCTCGGTCGCGACCCGTGGCTCAAGCCCTACACCGACTACGAGCTTCCCCGTCTCGCCGCCGCCGGTGTGAAGCGAATCTTGGTGATATGCCCGGCCTTCGTGTCCGACTGCCTGGAAACGATCGAAGAAATCCGTATCCGCGGCCGCGAATCATTCATCACCGCCGGTGGCCAAGACCTCCAGCAAATCCCCTGTCTCAACAACCATCCCCTCTGGCTCGACGCCCTGGAAAAGATGGCGACCAGTTTCGCCGCAAGCTGACGCCGCGGCAGCTTTCAACCTTGTCGCTCGATCGCGCGCGGGAACAGGATGTTGTTTTCCTTGTGGACGTGCTGATGCAAGTCGCCTTCGAGATGCGCCAACGCATCCAGCATTGCCCGGTACGTATTGCACGCCCAGTCCGGCGGGTTGAAACCATCCGTTAACTCGCGGAGCTTCGCCAACGCGGCCCCGGCATGCTCGTGTTCCAGTTCCATCTGACCAATCGGATTGGCCAGCGACCCGCAGTGAAATACCGGCGCGGTCGCACTGGATTCCAGTTGCCGGACCATCGGGAAGAGGATCTGTTCCTCTTTCATCATGTGGCTCGCCATCTCCGCCGCCAACGCCAGAAACGTCGCGTGAACCTGCTGCAGCCGGGCATCTTCGCCGCCATGCACCCGCGCAACTTTTTCGGTCATCGCCTCTAACCGCGGTAACTCAGACTTCAAATAGGCATGATGCGTCGTCTCAATGTGATCAGCCAACGCCGTCAACGTCATAGCCGCAGCATCGACGCCGGTCGCGTTCGTTGCTGTGGTTGCGGTTAACTTGAGAAGAAACGCTTGGGGATCGATCCCCTTCTTCCGGCACGCCTCGGCCAGCGGCAGTTTGCCGCCACAACAATAATCAATCCCCGCCTCCTCGAACACGCGCGACAGCGCCGGCCGCTGCGCCACGATTGAACCCACGGTATCGGTTGTTTGCATCGAATTGTCTCCTGTTGAACGTACTGTACACGCCGCTGCGCGCGGGGGAATTGTCGTACGTCAACCGAACACAAAATCAGTTGTGCACTTCAAACTGGTTCGCCAACGCCGGGGTGGCGCGGCGGAGCAGGCCTTGCACGACCACGTGCAGCCAGATGAAACTCGCCGCTGTGACGAAGAACAAAATCAGAAAGGTTGTTTGCGGCATGCCGCTGCGCACCTTCGCGTAGGCAAATAGCGGCGGCAGGAAGAACCCTCCCAGCGCCCCGAGCAGTCCCACCAAACCACCGACTGCGCCGACATCCCGGGGAAAGTATTCGGGGATGTATTTGTAAACCGCCGCCTTGCCGATCCCCATCCCGCAGCCGACGATGAACACCAATATCGTGAAAAACACCGGCCCCGTCCCAAAACTCACCGTGCCAGCCTGACCGTTCAACACCAGTTGCCCACCCGGGATGCTCAAGACCAGCAACGCCAACAGCATCGTGCCGAAGACCCAGTACATGATCCGGCGCGCGCCGAACTTGTCAGACATCCAACCGCCGAGTGGCCGGAGCAAACTGGCCGGGAAGATGAATAGCGCCGTCAACAATGCCGCTTGTTGCAGCGGGAAGTTATAAACGTCCACGTAATATTTCGGCAACCACACTGACAACGCCACATACGCGCCAAATACCACGACGTAGTAGAGACTGAACCGCCAGACGCGGACTTGTTTGAGTGGGCGCAGGAGTTCGCCGAGTGGCCGCCCGGCGCCGGGTTTGTGGTCGTGTGTCGGCGACAGAAACCAAATCGCCGTCGCCATGATAATGAGCAGCACGCCATAGAGGAACGGCACAAACCGCCACCCGCCCGGTATCTTGCCACCCAGCAGACCGGCTGCCGGTACGAGTGCGATGAGGACCGGACCGATGAACTTGGTGACGGACGCGCCGACGTTACCGGCACCGAAGACGCCGAGTGCGAAGCCTTGGCGTTCCCGTGGAAACCAGGCGGAGTTCCAGGCGATGCCGACCGAGAACGAGTTGCCGGCCATGCCGACGAGAAAGGCGTAGATCATCAGTTCGTTGAACGACGACGCCCGGCTGACGAGGAATGCCGGGATCGCAGTCAGCGCGACGAGCGCCGTCAACACGCGCCGGCCACCATACCGGTCGGTCCAGAGCCCGAAAAGCAGACGCCAGATCGAACCGTTCAAGATCGCGATGGCGGTGAGCCAGCCGAATTGCACCTCGGTGAGGCCGAATTCTTTGCGGATGGGAATCCCGAGTACGCCGAACATCAACCACACCGCAAACATCAGCGTGAAGCCGATACTGGAGAGGGTGAGGATCGTGTTGCGTTGAACCGATTCCGTCATGACGGTTTCTCTGCGCCTTTGCGGGTGTAGAACCACCAGTTGATGACGGTGGCGAGTACGCAGTACGCCATCAGGCCGGTAAAGAATGATTTCGCCGATCCGGTAGTGGTCTTAGTCCAACCGATCAACGTCGAAAATAGAAACGGCCCGTACGCTGCGATCGCCGCGGTGAAACCGATCACGCCGGCAGCTTGCCGGGGTGAGTGGGAGAAGATGACCGGGTATTGCCGGAACGTCGCCGCGTTGCCGATGCCGGTAAAGAAGAACATCGCCAGCATCACCCAGACAAAGGCCGGGAACTGCTCGAGCGATGTCGGCGTCAATAATCCACCAAAGCCGAGGATGCCGGCGCCGATGATCAGGCCGACGCCGCAGAGTTGAGTGAAGATCGCGCCGCCCCATTTGTCGGTGAGCGGGCCGGCCACCACCCGCATCGCCGAACCGATAAGCGGCCCGAGGAACGCGTACTTGAGCGGGTCGGGCGCGTCGGGGAATTTGCCGTACACGCCCTTGATCAACAGCGGGAATGCCGCCGCCAGACCGGAGAACGCGCCGAAGGTCATCACGTAGGTGATCGTGCAGAAGTAGGTGTGCTTGTTCTTGAAGATGTCGAGTTGCTCACGGAACGATGCCTTGACCGGCACGCGACGCAGTCCCACCCAGGCGACGACGCCCATCACGACGAGAAACGGGACAAACCAGAACACCGCGTTTTGCAGCCAGATCGTCGAGGTCTTACCGGCTTTGGTCAGCGTCTGCGAACCGCCGACCAGGGCGAACGTGATGATCCACGGCGTGATGAATTGCGCGAGGCTAACACCGAAGTTGCCGATGCCGGCTTGGATGCCGAGCGCCGTGCCCAGCAATCGTTTCGGAAAGTAGACACTCGTGCTCGGCATGAACGAAGAGAAATCGCCGCCGCCAAATCCCGCGCACAACGCCAGCAGGATAAACATCCAGAACGGTGTGTTGGGATTCAGAATCGCAAAGCCGAGGCCGAGACACGGGAGTAGTTTCGCAAATGTGGCGAGGGTGATGACTTTGCGTGTGCCGAAGATTGGGATCAGAAACATGTGCATCAACCGCAGCGTCCCGCCCGCCAATCCCGGCATGGCCGCCAGCCAGAACAATTGCATCTCGTTAAATTTGAATCCAATGCCGGGCAGTCGCACGACGATCGCGCTCATGACAAACCACGTCGCAAATGACAACACCAGTGAGATGGTCGTGATGGTCAGCGTTCGCCACGCGATACGCTTACCGGTCTGTTCCCAAAACGTCGCGTCCTCGGGACGCCAGTCGGCGATCAATTCCTTGCTCATAATTGGAAGCATATTCAACCAGACAACGCACTGCGCCGTATTGATGTAGGTCAACAATCCCGAGAAAATGGCCAAGCCGAGTTCGCCCCCAGTCGTGCACACGGTGGGCTTGTCGAAGAGATGCTGGCTGGCTAGAATCCGCGACATGCCGACACTTGAATTCAAGGGGAAGTCGTTTGTTTACACGCACCATCTGGCCGTGCCGTTTCGGGAGTTGGTGATTGACCCGAAGAAGTCGCTGCCGGCCAGCGGCGCGAAGCCGTCGCTGGAGGACAATCTGATCATTCACGGCGACAATCTGCACGCGTTGAAGGCGCTGCTGCCGATCTACGCCGGCAAGGTGGATTGCATCTTCATTGACGCGCCGTACAACACCGGCAACGAAGGCTGGTGCTACAACGACAACGTCCGCAGTCCGCTCATGCGCGACTGGCTCAAGAAGGCCAGCCCGGTGGACAAGGAAGACCTCGAACGCCACGACAAATGGCTCGCCATGATGTGGCCGCGCCTGAAGTTGCTCCACGAACTGCTCGCCGAAGACGGGACAATCTTCGCGACCATTGACGATAATGAGCAGCACCGGCTGCGAATGATTCTTGATGAGGTTTTTGGCGAGGACAGATTTGTTGCGTCAGTCGCATGGCAGAAGGCGTATAGCCCTCGCATGGACGCTCAGGGATTTTCGAAAGATTGTGACTCGATACTCATCTATGGAAAATCACCGGACGCCTACATTGCCAAAACAATCGTGAATCAGGCTACGGGTGCAGAGCAAACAGTCCGCCTCCGGTCATGGCGGAAGGAAGGCAGCGGTTCATTGCGCGCCGATCGTCCGAACCTTTGGTATGCACTGACCGCTCCGGACGGCAGCAAACTGTGGCCGGTGAAACCGGATGGCACTGAGGGAAGGTGGCGTGGAAATTTGGAGTATTTCAAAAAACTGGAAAGTGAAGGCAGTGTTGAGTGGATGAAACGAGATAACCAGTGGCATACATACATAAAGCAAGTCGTTGATAGCTCGAAACCGAGACCTCCAAGCACATGGTGGGATTCTGAATTCGCCGGCCATAACCACGAAGCTGCGGAGACTTTGAAAGCGATACTTGGTGTTGGCATTTTTCAGACTCCCAAGCCGGTAACCCTGTTATCTCGTGTTCTGGAGTTGGCAACAGACAAAGACTCCATCGTCCTCGATTCCTTTGCCGGCAGCGGAACGACAGCGCACGCCGTGTTGGCGCAAAACAAGAAGGACGACGGCAATCGCAAGTTCATCCTCGTGGAATGCGAGGATTATGCGGACAAGTTGACGGCGGAGCGGGTGCGGCGCGTCATTCGCGGCTATAAATTCGAGGGAACGCAGCGCGAGGAATTGATGCGCGAGCCGTTGACGTGGACGAAACTGAAGAATGCCGGTGAGTTGTTGGAAAAGGCCGACAGCTTTGATCTGCTGGACGGCAAGCGGTTCGACCGCATCAGCAAATTGGTTGAAGATGGGGCGTTGGTGGTGACGGGCGAGAAGAAGGTGACGGAGAAGGTCGAGGGGCTGGGCGGCAGTTTTACGTTTTGCACGCTGGGCGAGGAAATGGGCTTGGACAAGTTGCTGGCTGGCGACAAGCTCCCGTCGCTCGACGCGCTGGCGAAGTACGTCTTTTACACCGCGACAGGCCGGACACTTCAAGATGTGCCGAAGCAGAAGGCCGACAGCGATGGGTACATTGGCGAGACCGATCTTTACCGGGTTCACCTGCTGTACCGGCCCGAGAAGGCTTGGCTGCGCAGCAACGACGCGTCGCTCACGGAGAAACTGGTTGCGCGGATGGTCGCGGGGAACAAGGGCAAGAAGCTGGTGCTGGTTTTCGCGGCGGCGAAGTTCATGGGCCAGCGGGAACTGACCCGGCAAGGCGTGGAGTTCTGCCAGTTGCCGTACACGATCCACCGGATCATGGGGGATTGAGATGAAAACCGTTTATCTGGAAACGTCATTCGTGAGTTATCTGGTGTCCGAGCCGGGCCGGGATGTGATTGTGGCGGGGCATCAGGCGATCACGCGGGAATGGTGGCAGTTTGAGCGTCACAAATTCACTTGCTTCGTATCGCAAGTGGTTCGAGACGAAGCGTCGCTCGGCGACGCCGAACAGGTGCGCCGACGTCTGGATGCGATTGCGCAGTTGGCGGAATTGCCGGCCCTGCCAGCGGCGGAGAGCTTGACCATGGCGCTCGTCGAAAGTGGCGTGTTCCCGGCGAAGGCCGTGCGCGACGCGGCGCATGTGGCGATTGCAGCCGCGGCTGGCGTGGATTACGTTTTGACATGGAATTGCAAGCATTTGGCAAACGAGCAGGTCCGCAGACGAGCGGCGGAAATTGTTGCCGCCCGCCGACTGCAAATGCCAAAGATTTGTACCCCGGAGGAATTGTTGAGCTATGAAGAAAAAGACTGAACGTTGGGAAGACCCGATTGTGGCCGAGGTCCGGCGCGTGCGGGATCAATTGGCGCGGAAGTTCCATTACGACATCCACGCGATCTTTGAAGATTTGCGCAAGCGACAAGGCAAGACCGTCAGCCTTCAGGAGTTACGCGCGGGCAAATATCCCCAAGCCATGTCCAAGCCGGCGCTGGTGCGGGAAACACCACCACGGCAACGCAAGCCGCGCTAGTCTCCCGGCAAAAAACCCTCGTGCAACTCAAAGATTATCAGAATGGCGTGTTGGAAGACCTGAGCCGGTACTTGCGGACGCTGACGGAGAAGCGACTGGAGGCGGAAGAAGTTGTCACGTTTCTCAAAAGCAAAGGCCGCGAGGCAAAGTTGGAGGACTATTGCCGGAAGACATGGGAGACGTTGACGGCGGAGCATCGGATTCCGACATTTCGTGATCGGCAGGGCAATGCGGTAACGCCGTCCTATGTGGCGCGCAATGATGGCCTTGACCGGCCCATCCCAAACGTCTGCCTGAAAGTCCCGACAGGTGGCGGCAAGACGTTGCTGGCAGCGGCGGCGATGGAAAAGCTCAACGTCGAGTATTTCAAGAAGCAGACCGGGTTCGTGCTGTGGGTTGTGCCATCCGATGCGATTTACCGGCAAACGTGGAAGGCATTGGCCAACCGCGAGCATCCGTACCGGCAGATGTTGGAACGCGCTTCGGGCGGGCGCGTGAAGCTGTTGGAGCGCGAGGACACTTTCACGCGGACTGACGTGGCGGATCAACTGTGCGTCATGCTCATCATGCTCCAAGCCGGGGCGGTCAAAAAGGAGTCCAAAGACAAGCGGCGGATGTTTCAAGACAGCGGACGGTTTACCAGTTTCTTCCCGGACGTGGATGATTTGCTGGCCAACAAGGAACTGCTCCGGCAGGTCGGCAATCTCGATGTATGCGAAACGACTGACCCGGAATTCCGCGCCGCCGGTCTGACGGTGAAGCAGAGTCTTGGGAACGTGTTGCGATTGGTGCGACCGGTGATCGTGATTGACGAGGGGCACAAGGCGTACTCGGATACCGCCTTGCGGACGCTGGCGGAATTCAACCCGCGCTTCATCCTCGAATTGACCGCGACACCGAATGCCAAGGAACTTGTCAGCAATGTGCTGGTGAACGTCACCGGCATGGCGCTGAAAGGCGAGCAGATGGTCAAGTTGCCGATCAATCTGATCAACATTGGCCGCGCCGATTGGAAACACACGCTGGCCGAGGCGACGGAACAACTCGACAAGCTGAAGCAGGAATCTATTGATACTCGTATAATAGGGTGTCATACTGGCCACAAATCAGCTTGCGCGT
>JBAXYB010000067.1:0-15179 GCA_037127585.1 Verrucomicrobiota bacterium | reverse complement strand
AACATTCAACAATTACCTATTGAGGCACTTCTGAAAGCGGTGTGACACACATCCCAACCGTTGGATAATCGTGCAACGAGTCTGCTTGTCCCCCAGCTGTAAATCATCAGTGTGTCCCTCCGTCGAGAGCTAGTTCAGCCCGTTGGCGACCGAGCGAGGTCTTCTTCACCGCGTCGAACCCGCACACCTCGAAGCACGCGCCGCTGTGAATGTATTTCTCTTCGTGTGTTTCGAATTTCTTTTGGGTGTCGACGCGTACAATCGTCTGGCCGGGTGCGCCTTCGCACACTTTGCCATCGATCGTGACGGTGATTTTCTTGGGGGCGGTCATTGCAGGCTCCGGTAATTGTAGGGCGCGATGCCCCGTGTCGTTTCGGGGTATCGCGCCGCTGTGGTGGATCTCCCGAACGGCGCGATACCTAAACGACAGGCATCGCGCCCTACAAAAGTTTGCCGTTTCTTCATGTGGTCACCAAGGTTCGGGGTTTGAGGCCCGGGGCCAGTTCGAGGGCGGGCGGGCGCGGCGGCGCGACGTGATCGTTGCCGTCGGAAGTCTTCAGCACCGAGTCGAACCGGCAGGCGTCAATGCACGCGCCGCAATGAATGCAGTCCTCCTCGACGATGTAGTATTTCTTCTGGCCGGACAATCGGAAGATCGTGCCGACCGGGCACGCGCGGGCGCAGAGCGAACAGCCGGTACAGTTCTCGTGCTTGATCGTGAAATCAATCAGGTCACGACAGACGCGCGCCCGGCACCGTTTGTGGACGATGTGCTCGACGTATTCGTCCCGGAAATACCGGAGCGTGGTGAGCAACGGGTTCGGCGCGGTCATGCCCAGTCCGCACAAGCTCGCGTCGCGAATCGTGACGGCCAGCGATTCGAGTTTGTCGAGATCGGACAATTCGGCTTCGCCGTGGCTGATTTTTTCGAGGATGCCGAGCATCTGCCGCGTGCCGACCCGGCAAGGCGGACATTTGCCGCAGCTTTCGTCGCAGCAGAATTCGAGGAAGAACCGCGCGACGTCCACCATGCAACTGTCTTCATCCATCACCACGAGACCGCCGGAGCCCATGATCGAGCCAAGCTTCTGGAGCGATTCGTATTCGAGCGTCGCGTCGAGGTGTTGTTCGGGAATCACGCCACCCGACGGGCCGCCGGTCTGGACGGCTTTGAACTTCTTGCCGTTCGGAATCCCGCCGCCCACGTCGAAGATCATCTGGCGCAGCGTCGTGCCAAACGGCAACTCCGCCACGCCGGTATTGTTGATCTTGCCGGCCAGACAGAAGACCTTCGTGCCTTTCGTCTTCTCCGTGCCGATGCTGGAGTACCACTTCGCGCCTTTGAGGATGATTGGGCGGATCGTGGCCCAGGTCTCGACGTTGTTGATGTTCGTCGGTTTGCCCCACAACCCGCGTTGCGCCGGGAACGGTGGCCGCGGTTGCGGCTGGCCGCGCCGGCCTTCGACGGAACGCATCAACGCGGTTTCTTCGCCGCAGACAAACGCGCCCGCGCCGATGCGGAGTTCAAGATCAAAGTCGAAGCCGGACTCGAACAGGTTCTTGCCGAGAACGCCGTACTTGTAGGCTTGCTCGATGGCGATGTAGAGCCGCTTTACCGCGAGGCCGTACTCGGCGCGGATGTAGATGAATCCCCGGCTCGCACCCATCGCGTAGCCGCCGATGGCCATGCCTTCAATGACGCTGTGCGGGTCGCCTTCGAGCACGGACCGGTTCATGAACGCGCCCGGGTCGCCTTCGTCGGCATTGCAGACGACGTACTTCGGGGTTTCCGGCGCGGCGCGCATGATCTCCCACTTCTTGCCGGTCGGGAAACCGGCGCCGCCGCGGCCGCGCAGGCCGCTCGTCTTGATTTCCTCGATGACCTGTTCTGGCGTCATCTCGGTGAGCACCTTGCCGAACGCGAGGTAACCGTCGCGGGCGATGTATTCCTCGATCTTCTCCGGGTCAATCACGCCGCAGTTGTCACGCACGATGCGGAGTTGCCGGTTGTAAAACGTGAAATCGGCCATTGTGTTGATGACGCTGTCGGTGACCGGGTCTTTCGGGAGCAACGCCTCGTACCGGCGGCCCTTGACGAAATGTTCTTCGACGATCTTGGCGGCGTGGTCGGCGGTGACACTGTGGTAGAACGTGCCGTCGGGATGCACGAGCGCGACCGGGCCGAGGTCGCACCGGCCCATGCAGCCGGTCTGGATGACTTCGACTTCCTTTTCGAGGCCGGCCTTTTTGAATTCCCGGAGCAGCGCGTCGCACGTCCGCATGCTGCCGCTGCTCGAGCAGCCGGTGCCGGTACACACCAGAATGTGGGCGCGAATCATCGCGGTTTACTCCTTATCCTTCGGTTTGCCGACGGCGAGCTTCTCGACCTTGAGGCCTTTTTCCAGATGCTCGGCGACGATTTGCCGGGCGTCCTCGGGTTTGACCTTCGCGTAGGTGGTTTGCTCGCCGTTGGTTTCCTCGATGCGGATCACCGGCTCAGCGTCGGTCAATCCGATCTCGCCGGTCACGGCGACTTCCACGTCGTCAATGCCGCGCTTGTCGATTTCATCGAGCATCGTGGTCATCACTTCGCGGGCGCCGGCGGCGATGCCGCTCGTGCCCATGCTGACGACGACCCGGTACTTCTTGCCGCCTTCACGCAACGAGACTTGTCGCTGCGTCTTTTCTTTGAGTTTCTTGAGTTCTTCGAGGTTCATTGGGTTTCCCTTCTTCTTGTGAGCTGAAATGAAATGTTTGGTCGTCGGCCCGGTAATGGAGGTGCACGTTGACTTTTGGGTTGGCGCACAACGTGGAGATCGTTCCGTTCAAATCGCCGAGCGGCGGCCGGTCAATGTGCGCGAGCCGCATCGAAGCTGTCACGGTCGTGCCCTTGCCGGGCAGCGAGTTGACGTGAAACGTCCCGCCGCACATCTCCGAAGTTTGCTGCAGAAACGCGAGCCCCAATCCGATCTTCTTGTTGCGTGAGCTGACGCGATGGTCCAGTACCGCCTGCAACGTCTGCTCATCCATGCCGTGACCATCGTCGCGAATGCGAATGATGAGCCAATCGCGCTTCGTGTTTTCGATGATCGTGACTTCAAGATTCTTCGCCCCAGCGGCAAGCGAGTTCATGCCGATGTCGAGGATGTGCAATGACAGCTCCTCAAGCATATTTCTTGAGATCCTTCTGGCAGAATTTCTGCACTTTGTCCGGCGTGAGCTTGCCGTACACGTCGTCCCCAATCGAAACTGCCGGGGCGAGCGCACACGCGCCGATGCACCGCGCGGTGGACAGTGTGAACATGCCGTCCTTGGTGGTTTCGCCTTCCTTGATGGTGAGTTGTTGTTCGAGGCGTTCGACGAGTTGTTTCGCGCCGCGGACGTGACAGGTCGTGCCGGTGCAAACCATGATCTGGTGTTTGCCACGCGGCACGAGCGTGAAGAAATGATAGAACGTCACCACGCCATAGATCTGCGCCAGTGGCAGCTTCAAGGCGCTGGCGACGTATTTCAACACGTCAGCACCGAGATACCCGAACAACTGTTGCGCCGCATGCAGGACTTGAATCAACGCCGTCGGATCGGCGTGATAGCTCTGGATTGTGTCGTCCAGCGACGCGAACCGCGGATCACCACTGGGGTGCGACGTGGCCATGGCTGCCAAAGGTTGCTGTTTGGTCATCGGATTCCTGCCTCCCAAAGTTTACCGGCCACCTCGTAGGTGGAGAGTGGCGTGGTGAGAATTGCGATCCCGGCCTCGTCGGCCTCAGCGAGGACGGCCGGATCGGGTTTGCGACCACAGGTGATGAGGACGCCGGCCACATCCTTCATCGAGGCGACGGAAACAACATTGCGGTGAACCTGAACGGTCATCCACAACACGCCCGGCTCAGCGTGGGCGAGCACGTCGCTCAACAGGTCGCTGATGTACCCGCCGGTAATCTCGGCTGGCACGTGGTCGGTAAGAGCTTCGGCCCGCAACACCGGCAATAGCGGCGAAAGTTTGGTTGGAGTTGATGTGCTCATGCGCCGGTCGCTCCCGCTTTGTGAAGGTGGATTTCGGACCGTACCCGCGTGCCCTGGTCGCTGTTGGAAGTGATCTCGAACTTGTCCGAGCAGCGTTTCATGTTCGGCAGTCCCATGCCGGCGCCGAAGCCCAGTTCGCGTGGCAACCGGCCCGCGGTGCTCCAGCCTTCCTGCATGGCTTGCTCGATGTTGTCGATGCCGGGACCAACGTCGTTGGCTTCGATGACGACCTGGTTGGGATCGATGGTGACGACGATTTCGCCGCCGAGGGAATGGATGATGATGTTGGTCTCCGCTTCGTAGGCGACGACCGCCGCGCGGCGGCGGATGTCGGGGTCAATCCCCCGGTCGCGCAACTCGGTGCGCATCCGTTGGGAGATCTTGCCGGCGCCATCGTAGTCGCCGGTGCGCACTGGGCAGCGGATGGCGATGCGTTGGTCCGCGTCATCGGTGGCGCGGGCGGCCCGGAGCACAGCCTCGCTGGCGAGCGCTTCCTCGGCGCGTTTTTCGAGGTGATGCATCAAGCAGGACGTGATGTCGCCGCGGGTGATCATGCCGACGAGACGCTCGCTGGTGTCGAGCACCGGGAAGCGGCCAAACCCGCGCCGGTCGAACTCGGCAACGGCGCGCATCAGCGAGTAGTGGTCGCGGAGGGTCACCGGCTGGCGGGTCATATGCCGGTCGGCCGGCTCGTTGATGTGGCCTTTGTCGAGGGCGCGGATGATGTCTTCGATGGTGATGAGTCCGAGCAGCGCGTTCGCCTCGGTGATGGGAACACCGGAGAAGCGGTGGTCCTTCATCAGGTGTTGGATCGCGCGCAACGTGGTCTTCGGGCTGGCGGTAATGGGCGGCTTGCTCATGGCGTCACGGACCCGCAACTCGTAAATGAGAACCTGCGCGACTGAAACTTTCCGCGCGTCACCCGCTTGAGTCTCGGGTTTGACGGTGGCCGCGGGATGCATGATCGTCGTTTCAGGGAAAGGATTCCACACCGAGGAGCCCCGCGCCAGGCAGCTTTTGTTTCACCCCGTTTGTGAGTTTATTTTCTAACCCAACACGGGCTCGCTCGGACGTGGAAAGTGTCCCGGCAGTCGGGCCGGGAAGAATGACGTTCGCGGTCGGTGAGCACTTCGCCGTAACGGACTCGACGGTCTCGGGTCGCAGTGTGGTGAGGTCGAGTCCACGACGAGCGGTAGCATCGGTGGCCCTGATGCCGGGTCCACTCGCGTTGGTGAGGCTGGCGAAGCGGTTGCCTGTGGGCAACGGCTGGCGTGAGAATCCGACCGCGAAGTCGAAGCTGGCTGCGTTCTGCCGCGTAATGATTCTGATGCTCATCGCTGTCATTCTATTTAGCAGCGGTCTTGCCAACCGGCTGGCGGGGGAGTCGCAATTTTGCAACACGCTGCCGGCCAAATAAATCTGATTGGCTGTTTTTTTGACTGCGCAAAAGCACGCAACGCGCGAGGGGACATTCTGTCAGCAGGCGTAAAAAAACAGGACAGTCTGTCAGGTTTTTCGAGAGCTGGAGAACAACCCGGCCGCGCTACGGCGGGTGTGGCACGCCCGTTGCAGCTTGGGAAAATCACCACATGGCCCACGAACACGAAGTCGATATTACTGTGCGACCCGCCGCTGGTGATGACGGGCGGCGGTGTACCGAATTGTTGCAAGCCCGACTGCTCACCGAGCCCGGTGTGCGCGGTTTAGTCTTCGAATCCCACGGGCAGAGCCTGAAGTTCCGGTACGATCCCCGGCTGATCTCGCTCGTGCGTGTTCAAGAAATCGCCAAGCAAATGGGCGTCGAGTTCGGCCACCGTTTCGAGCGGTGCGAATTGCGGTTGCGCGGGGTGCGGTGTACGGATTGTTCGCTGGGGATGGAGAAGAAACTTAAGAAAGGCTCGGGGGCAACTCGAGTCGCGATCAACCCCGCCGCCGGCAGTATCGCCGTGGAATACGACGCAGCGGCCACCAACCTGGAAACATTCGAAGAACAATTTGCCAGCGCGGGTTATCAGACGCGCCGGCAACCGCGCACACGCGACGACCTCCGAACCGCCCATGCCGAGGAAGCCGCCGCCCGCGGACGCATGGCGATGTTGACGGCCATCTGTATTACCGGGCTGTTGGTGGGCTGGGGCGGCGAGAAACTCGGGTGGTTGACCGCCACGCAAGCGATCGTGCCGTACAGCATCGGGTACATTGCCGGCGGATTCTATGCGGCGCGCCGCGCGTTTCGGGAATTGCTGACCGGCTCGGTCAACGTCGACCTCTTGATGATCGCCGCGGCTGTCGGGGCGGCAATCGTGAACGAATGGCCGGAGGGCGCGGTGCTGTTGTTTCTGTTCTCGCTCAGCAACACGCTCGAACAGTACGTCCTCGGCCGGACCCGCCGCGCCATCGAGGCGTTGATGGATCTCACGCCCGACGAAGCCGTCGTCCGCCGGGATGGCGCGGAGCTGCGTGTCCCTGTCGCCGAACTCCGCCTCGGCGAGGTGATCATCGTCCGACCGGGGGAACGCATTCCCGCCGACGGCAAGATTGTCCGTGGCCAAACCAGCATCGACCAATCGGTCATGACCGGTGAGTCCGTCCCGGTCGAGCGCGCCGTGGGCGAAATGGTGTTGGCCGCCACACTGAATCAACAAGGCGCGATAGAAGTTGAAGTCACGCGCGTTGCCGGCGAGACGACGCTCTCGCGCATCGTCGAACTCGTCGAATCCGCCCAAAGCGAGAAAGCCCAGAGCCAGCGGTTCACCGATTGGTTTGGCGCGCGGTACACGTTGGCGGTGCTGGGGCTGGCAGCGGTGACAGCCATTGTGCCGGTGTTTTTCCTGCACGAACCGTTCGCGCACTCATTCTACCGGGCGATGACCATCCTCGTAGTCGCGTCGCCGTGCGCCGTGGTGATCTCCATCCCGGCCGCGATTCTGGCGGCGATTACCGGCGCGGCGCGCAATGGCGTACTTTTCAAAGGCGGCGTGCATTTGGAACGCGCGGCCGATTTACAAGCCATCGCCTTCGATAAGACCGGCACGCTCACGATGGGCCGGCCCCGCCTGACCGATGTGCAAACGGCACCCGGTATTTCCGAAGCCGAACTCCTCACACTTGCGGCCTCGGTGGAAAGTTTATCCGAGCATCCCCTCGCCTTCGCCGTCGTCGAAGAAGCCAAAGCGCGCGGGCTGGTGTTGCGCGAGGCCTCGAACATGGAAGCGCTCGTCGGCCGCGGCGTGCAGGCGGAAATCGCCGGTAAGTGGATCCTCGTCGGGAAACCGCAACTCTTCACGGAACGCGGCGCCGCCATTCCTGCGGAACTAGAACTCGCCATCGAACGCCTCGCTGCCGACGGCAAGACCACCGTGCTCGTCGGCAATGAAACCACCGCGCTCGGAGTCCTGGCGATTGCCGACACGCTTCGCCCGAGTGCAGAAGCTGCCATCGCCCAGTTGCGCAAACTCGGCATTCGCCGGCTGGTGATGCTAACCGGCGACAGTCGTCGCGTCGCGTGCGCCATTGCCAACCGGCTCGGCATGGAAGCCGAAGCGGAACTATTGCCGGAAGATAAGCTGAACGTGATTCGCAGTCTCCAAGGTCAGCACGGCTCCGTCGCGATGATCGGCGACGGAATCAACGACGCACCGGCACTCGCCGCCGCCACGCTCGGAATTTCGCTTGGTGGCGCCGGCACCGACGTGGCCCTGGAAACCGCGGATGTCGTCTTGATGGCCGACGACCTGCAGAATCTTCCGTTCGCCATCGCGTTGGCGCGGCAAACGAAACGCGTCATCCGGCAGAATCTGGTATTCGCGTTCGTCATGATGATTGCCTTAGTGGCGGCGACATTCGTCGTCAACATTCGTCTGCCAATTGCTGTCGTAGGGCACGAAGGCAGCACGGTGCTGGTGATCTTGAACGGCCTGCGCCTGCTCCGGTATCGCCCCAGTCGGTAAGTTACTTCGCCGCGCCAGACTTGCCGGCGGTGGCTTTGTATTGGAGCGTCTTGTCCGTGTAGAACGCGGCCGGCGTGGCACCGTTTACGAACAGCAAGACCGGCACAGCGACCGGCGCATTCGTCGTGGCATTGACCAAACCATCGGCCACCCACGACGCACCCCAATCACCTTTCAACGTCGCGCTCACTTGCCAGAGTTGTGATCCTTTGGCCTTCAGCTTCAGCTTGCTGGCGCCGTTCACGCCGGTCCCCTTCGCATCCAGGGTGAACGGGACCGCGACGGAGCCGATGTCCAATTGTACGAGCGCAGTGTTCACGTTGAAGTTGGCCGGGAGTTCGATCATCGCTTTCAACTTGGTGGAGTCGAGCTTGCCGGGGAGGAAGTTAACCTTCAGGCTCACGCTCACCGAATCCAGCGGGCACGCCACGGCCACCGCGAAGCTGTTGCTGACCGGGACGACACCATCGGTCACAACCGACGTGACCGTCTGCGGTCCGCACGCGGTATAGACGTGCGTCGGGCCGCAGTCGCTGCTCGTCGCGCCATCGCCAAAGTTCCACAAACAATTTGGCGAGGCGCCGACGAAGTTCGTGATCGCACTCGTGAACACGGTCGGCCGGTTCGGCAAAACCACGGTGATGCCGGCGATTTCGGCCACGACATTGCTCAAGACCGGCGCGGGCGTGCCGGTGAACACGTGCTGGAGATTGAGCCGGCCGCCGGTCGCCACTTTGGACTGCAACCCGGTCACTGCGGCGGTGCCGGCTAAGATGCGTTGGATGCGGACGGCCACGGTTTCACCGGGATAATTCTGCGCCGCGAACGCCACCGCGCCGGCCACGTGCGGCGTCGCCATCGAGGTGCCGTCCAAGTACTGATAAATCTGCGTCGGGTCGGTCACGTTGATGACCGTTACCGGCGTGGGCAACAAGCCCAGCAAAGTCTGGCCATCGGCTTGCGACAGCGCCACAGCGGGAATCCAATTGCTGGGCGACTGAAGACTGCCGAGAAAGTTGCCATTGGTGTTGTTGTAAATGATGGCGGCCGTCGCGCCTGCCGCCATGGCGTTACCGACTTTTTCGGTGAAGAACAGCGTGCCGCGCTGGATCAACGCGATGTTGCCGGCGACGGTCGGGGGAAAGTTGGTCGGATAACCCAGCCCGCAATCGACCACCGCCGCCGTGATGCCGGTGGTCGTCCCGGCGTAGGTCAGTCCGTTGCCGGCCAGGGTGACGGACGCTTGCACCACGGTCGCCGTCGTGCCCGCCAGCGCGACCGGGACGGTGGAGAGGATGTTCACGCCCGGGGCCGCCAGATCGACCGTGGTCGCTCCGAAATTGGAGAAGTCGGCCAAGACATCGTTTTGATCGCTCGCCGCCACCACAATCATGTTCGGCAGCCGGTAACTGGCGGGGTACTCCGGTGTGACGTCGTTGTTCCGACTCTCGTTACCGGCCGCGGCGCAGAAGATAATCCCGGCTTCGCCCGCCGCTTGAATTGCGGCGCGTTCCGCCGTGCTGAAACTGCTGCCGCCAAACGAGGCGTTGATGGCGACGATGTTGACGCCCCGCCCTTTCATCATGGTCGCGTACTCAATCGCTTCAATCGCGGCGGCGGCGGTGACGTTGATTCCGTTGGGGGAAATTTTCAGCGCCATGATTCGCGCCTGGAAATTGACGCCGATTACGCCCACCTGATTGTTGCCGGTGGCGGCGAGGGTGCCGCTGACGTGGGTGCCGTGCAAACCGGAGTCGGTTGGGTTGGGCAAACCATTGACGAAGTCGTAGCCAATATAGTCATCCACGTAACCATTGCCGTCGTCATCGGTGGAATTACCAGGAATCTCCCCGGCATTCGTCCACAGATTGCTGACCAAATCCGGGTGCGTGGAATCGATGCCGCTGTCAATCACCGCGACCACCACCGGCCCAGTGCCCGGTGCGACGAGTCGCCACGCCTCGACAAACCGGATGTCCGCGCCCGCCTGGCCGGCCGTGCCGGCGACGGTCTGGCCGGTATTGTGCAAGCCCCAGAGTTGCGCGAACGACGGATCATTCGTCGGGGCCGCCACTGAGAACCACCGGAGATAGTTTGGCTCGACGGTTTCGACGGTCGGGTCTTGCTTCAACTCCGCAATCAACTCCTTCGTCGTCCGCCCCGGCGCGCGGATCAACCGGGTGCGTTGCCCGACCCGCTGCCGGGCGGCCAAGTTTTGCGCCGCCTTGTACGTGACGATCACTTCGCCCTCGACGTAATCGGCCGGCGGTTGGGCCGCCACGATCCCGGCAACCAGAACCAGGCTGACAAAAAGAAATCTCATTCCGGCAAGTGTCCTCATTCGGTGCGGCAACGGTCAAGGTGCAATTGACCGGGCTCGACTGAATTTGAACTAGTTGATACAGGTCAACACACAGTTTCGGGGATTATTCTAAATTTCTTTCGCGGATGAAGACCGTCTCTCTCATTTTATGCGTGTTGCTTGGCCTGTTGGCGGGCATGGGGGGCTTTACGTTTTATTACGCCAAAGGCGCATCGTATCTGTCCAACGACCCCAAGGCCTGCGTGAACTGCCACATCATGCGCGAACAGTATGACTCGTGGCAGAAATCCAGCCACCACGGCTACGCCACCTGCAATGATTGCCATGTGCCGCACGACTTCCTTGGTAAATATCTGACGAAGGCCGAGAACGGCTACCATCACTCCAAGGGATTCACCATGCAGGATTTTCACGAACCGATCCGCATCAAACCCGGCAACGCCGCGGTCTTGAATCGGAACTGTTTGTATTGCCACGGCGAGTACGTCCGCGAAATCACCGCGCACCGCGTGCTCAAGGATGAAGAACTGTATTGCGTCCGCTGCCACGATAATGTCGGCCACGGTCCGGGAAGATAATCATGAAAAAACTCTATTACCTGCTCGTCATTTGCGTCATTGCCGGCGCCACCATCGGCGTCATGTTGCTGTACGAAAACATCGCGCGCCGCAAGGAAGAAGCCAAACAAGTCGTCTTCAAACTCGTCAACCTCGACGAGAAGACCGTCGATCCCGCTGAGTGGGGAAAAAACTTCCCCCGGCAATTCGACGGCTACCAGCGCACCTCCGAAAAGACCGGTACGACCTACGGCGGCGGCGGGTCGGAGACATTATCGCCCAGCAAACTTGAAGAAGATCCGCGCCTGAAAACCATCTTTGCCGGCTACGCATTCAGCATTGATTACCGGCAGCGGCGCGGTCACGCGTACATGCTTGACGACCAGCGCACCACCAAACGCGTCACCGAACGTCCCCAGACCGGCGCGTGCCTGCATTGCCACGCCGCCAACACTGTCGCCTACCGGAAAGCGGGATTGGAAAACGGCGCGCCCGGCACCATTGATGACCCGCTCGTCAGCGCCACCGGTTACGCCCAACTCCAAAAAGGCTTCGAGAAGGTCAATACACTCGCCTACAGCAATGCCACGCAACTCGTCGACCACCCGGTCGCCTGCATTGATTGCCACGATCCGAACTCGATGCAACTCCGCGTCACCCGCCCCGGTTTCCTGAACGGCATCCGCGCCCTCGCTGAGTCGAGCGAGCCGGTCCCGCATTTGCCGACCATGGAAAAATGGCGTAAGAGCGACCGGCAGACAGCCTACGATCCCAACGTCCTCGCCACCCGGCAAGAGATGCGTTCGTTCGTCTGCGGCCAGTGCCACGTCGAATACTACTGCGGGCCGAAAACGAATCTGTTTTTCCCGTGGAACAACGGCCTCAAGGTCGAGCAGATCGAGAAATACTATGATGACTACAAGTTCGCCGACGGTCACCGGTTCTTCGACTTCAAACACAAAGACTCTGGCGCTGAAGTTCTCAAAGCCCAGCACCCCGAGTTCGAACTCTGGAGTCAAGGCGTGCACGCCCGCAGCGGCGTCGCCTGCGCGGACTGTCACATGCCGTACAAACGCGAAGGCGCGATCAAGATCAGTGATCACTGGGTGCGCAGTCCGCTGCTCAACGTCGCCAACGCCTGCCAAGTCTGCCATCACTTCCCGGAAGACGAGATCAAAGCCCGCGTCAAAATCATCCAAGACCGGAATCACGATCTCCTCCTCCGTGCCGAAGACGCGACTGTCGCGCTCATCAACGCGATCGCCAAATCCGGTCTGACCGACGCCCAACTTGAATCAGCCCGTGCGCTCCAACGCAAAGCCCAATGGCGCGTCGACTTCATCAACGCCGAAAACTCGATGGGCTTCCACGCCCCGCAAGAAGCCGCCCGGATTTTAGGTGAAGCGATTGATTATGCCCGGCAAGGGGAGTTGGCCGTGATGAAGACCAAGTGATCGACGGGACGCCGGCCGGTGGCAGTGACAACAGCCGCCACATCGTTGATTAGTCACTTCGTAAGAGGGGGCGCGACGGGTACTGGTTTCTGCTCTACAATCGAGCCTTCAAACGTGATTCTGGAATCGTTTACATCGACCAGTTCATTCAACTCGTAAACGTTGCGATAGCCGTATCCAAACAGATTGATGTAGGTAGGAATGTTCAGCGCCATCATGATTGGTTTAGCTTGGGCGGCGAATTGGGTTGCCGCCGCGTTGGCCGGTTTTGCAAGTGGCAAAGCAACTTTCGAGGCAAAATCCTTCTGGTTGCCGTCGAAATTGTTGTTGCAGTAGATCAGGATCTTGGTCTCGAAGGACGGAATGACTTTCTGCAGATTGTCCTGGGTGAAGTCGGTAAAGGCCAAGTGACTTGCGCCTTTCACGTGAATTCGATCGAAACGAAATGTCGAGCGCGAATCAAGAATGATGACGCCCGGCTCCTTGCTCATCTTCAGGAAGGTGTTGAGGTCGACCAAGCGGCTGGCGCGGTGAGGCTCAACCTCGGCAACAAGCCCCTTGAAGTCATCGAAGCTGACTTTGGCCTTGGGGTAGTTCGTGCTCTGCGCGAATCCCGCAGTGGCTGCCAATAGGATGACCAATATGTTTCGATAGACAATTGCCTGAGTAGTAAGACGGTTCATATGTGGGAATACTCTGCTTTTCTCTCGGTAAATCAAGCGGCTAAACAACCCGGCCAGACCGTAAGCATACCGGCACAGGCAGGACAGATCTGGTGGAGATAATTTAGCGCGGTAACGGTTTCGGCCGAGGCTCACGCCTCGGCCACAGGGGACCGCCCAAACTTCCAACTGATCCACGAATATGGAAGTGCAGTTCAACCCGTGGGCAGAACCCTCACCCTGACCCTCTCCCGTCAAACGGGAGAGGGAATCCGGTCTCCTCTCCCCCGTCGTTTGGGGGGAGAGGATTAAGGTGAGGGGTGCTGGCTTCCCAAACTTCCACTCGGCCCCCGAACCTTGCCGACGATTGACAAGCCGGAGAGCCGTTCGTAGTCTCCCCGGCCATGGCCTCCTCCGAACGCGAACACCGGCTGCGCTTTCTCGGGTTAACCGAGCGCGACGAACAATTGTTGCGCGAGTTTCGGCCGGTACTGGAGCTGCACGTCGCGGCGGTCGAGGATGCGTTCTACGCGCATTTACTGAACTTTCCGGAGACGGCGCAATTGTTGAACGATCACACTACGGTCGCGCGCCTCAAGAAGCTCCAGCGCGATTATCTGATGCGGTTGTTCGAGGGAAATTTCGACCAGGCGTATTTCGATGACCGGCTGCGCGTCGGGAAGACGCATGAACGAGTCGGGCTGAGTCCGCGCTGGTATTTGATGGCGTTCAATCTCTACTTCAAGCTCATCACGCCGCTGATTCGCGACCACTGCCTCGCCACACCGGGCCACGCCCACGAAACCATCGTCGCGCTGGAGAAGGCGTTCATGCTCGACGCGTCGCTGGCGATGGATGCGTATATCGAGAGCGACCGGTACCGGCATCTGCAGCAGCTTGAAAGCATCATCAACGATTCGGCCGATGTGATTTTCTCGCTCGATAACGACGGACGCTTCCGCTCGTGGAATCGCGCGGCGGAAAGCGTGTTTGGCTGGCGCGCCGAGGAAGTCCTGGGCAAACCGATCAAGCTCCTCGTGCCGGCCGACCAGTTTGAAGCCGGTGAGTTGGCCCGGATCGAAAGTGAAATTCATCGCGACGGCCATTCGCATCTCGAAACGGTCCGGGTCGCCAAAGACGGGCGGCTCGTCCCGGTGGAAGTGAGCGTCTCGTTGCTGCACGATCCGCAAGGCAATCCCATCGGCCGGTCCGCCATCTTGCGCGACATCACGGAACGCCGCCGGCTCGAAGAAGAAAAACTTCGCGCGGAACGGCTCGCCGTCATCGGCACCATGTCGGCGAAACTCGCGCATGAGATTCGCAATCCGCTCAGTTCCATCACGCTGAACATCGATCTCGTCCGCGACGAAGTAGAGACGCTGACAAAAGACAATCCCGCGGCCGGGACGGAATCGCGGGCGTTGCTGCAATCGCTCGCCGTCGAAGTCCTCCGCATCCAGCGCGTCACGGAGGATTACCTGAAATTCGCCCGCCTGCCGAAACCGATGCCGGACCGCGTCCAGCTCAACGAGATTCTCGATCAAGGTTTGGCGTTTCTCGATTCGCTCTTTACGGCCACGAATGTCACGGTCACCAAGGAACTCGATCCCGACTTGCCGGTGTTGCATGCGGATGAAGGACAATTGTGGCAAGCGATTCTCAATCTCGTCCGCAACGCCATCGAAGCCATGCCGCGCGGCGGCACGCTGGCGGTACGCACGGAAAGACGGGACGACCGCGTGGTCTTGACGATTCGCGATACCGGCAAAGGCATGACTCCGCCCGAATGCGCGCAGGTGTTCACGCCGTTTTTCAGCACAAAAGTCGGCGGCACCGGCCTCGGCTTGCCGTTGACGCAACAGATCATCAATGAGCACTGCGGACAAATCCGTTGTGAAAGTGCGCCCGAACAAGGTACAACGTTCGTCATCGAATTACCGACACGCCATGGCCAGACGAGCTGACATTTTACTGGTGGACGACGAAGAGGCGCTCTGCAACGCCGCGGCGAAAATTCTTACCAAGGAAGGTTACCGGGTTTCGTTCGTCCACACGGCGCAGGAGGGCCTCAACAAATTCTCCACGGAAGTCGTGGATCTCCTGATCACCGACTTGATGCTGCCGGACAGCGACGGCATCGCCGTGCTGAAACGCGCGAAGGAAATCCGCCCGACCATCGAAGTGATCGTCATTACCGGGCATGGGAC
>JBAXYB010000066.1:0-15594 GCA_037127585.1 Verrucomicrobiota bacterium | reverse complement strand
GTGCCTTCGGGGCTGGTGCCGTTGTCGCCGCTGATGTAGATGATGAGGGTGTTGTCGAGTTTGCCTTGGTCTTCCACTTCCTGAATCACCCGGCCAATCTCGTGATCGGTGTAGGCGGCGAACGCGGCGAAGACTTCGGCTTGCTTGATGTAGAGCTTCTTTTGGATCACCGATAGCGAGTCCCACCGGGGCAACTTGGCGCCGCCATATTCAGCTTGTCCGTCCGGCCACGGGGTGAGCTGTGTGTCCGCCGGGATGACGCCGAGGCGTTTCTGGTTTTCAAAGATTTTGTCGCGCAACTTTTCCCAGCCGTCGTCGAATAGATGCATCGCGTGGATCTTCTCGATCCATTCTTTGGTCGGCTGATGTGGCGAGTGCGTGCCGCCGGGAACGTAGTAAAGAAAGAACGGCTTGTTCGGAGCGCACGCGTTCAACGTGTGCATGTATTTGACCGCCTCGTCCGCCATGTCGGTGGTGAGGTTGTAGTCCTTCCGGCCAATCCACGGCGTGATTTGGGTGTGATCTTGGAACAGATACGGCGTCCACTGGTCAGTCTCGCCGCCCATGAAGCCATAGAAATAGTCAAAGCCCATCCCGCTCGGCCACTGGTCGAACGGCCCGGCCAAACTGTACAGATACGTTGGCGTGTTGTGATTCTTACCAAACCACGATGTGGCGTAACCATTGTCCCGGAGAATGGTGCCGACGGTCGCGCAGTCCTTGGCAATGACCGAGTCATAGCCCGGGTAGCCCGTGGACAATTCGCCAACCACGCCAAAGCCTGCCGAATGGTGATTGCGACCGGTAATCAACGCTGCCCGCGTCGGCGAACAAAGCGCCGTCGAATGAAATTGCGTGTAGCGCAATCCAGCCCGGGCGACGCGGTCCATGGCCGGCGTCGGAATGACACCGCCGAAGGTGCCGGAAACGCCGTACCCTTGATCATCCGTCATGATGAGCAGGATGTTCGGTGCGCCTTTCGGCGGGACAATGGTGGGTTCCCACCAAGGTTTCGAGTCTGCGACTGACTCCTTGATCACGCCGCCAAATTTCGGGTCGGGCGCCGGCAATTGTTTACCGGAAATGGTGGTGGTGGCGCTGGGCGAACCCAGTTCACCGGTGACTTGTTGAGCGCGCGCGTTGTGCAGCGTGGCGTAAATGAGTACAGCCGTGAGCGAGGCGATGCGCTGATTACGACGGGTGGTTTTCATAATACCGCTTCTCCAAGTATTGGACAGCGCCGCAGCGTTATGCTGCCGGACCGGTTCAACTCGCCATCCTGTAACTCGCAAAGTTTAGCGCGCCGGTAAAACTAAGCAACCATATTCCTGTTGCAAACAGGGAATCGGGCGGATCGGAACACTGCGACCACGCAGAAGCGTGGCCCTCCGAATGAAGTTAATCCCAAGGGAGGGGCGCTGCCTACCATCGTCGGGTGGATTTTTCACTCGCCCGCCGTCTCGCCGGCTGCTAGAAACGGGCATGCTCTCACTTCAACGACTCCATACCGGCTTGTTGCTCGCGCTGCTGACCGGCTGCGCGAACCAGATCACCATCAAATCCGATTACGATAAGACGGCCAAGTTTACCGGCTGGAAAACTTTCGCGTGGGCGCCCGGCACACATACCGGCTTGGACGACCCGCGCTTGAACGCGGCGTTCATCGACCCGCAAGTCCGCGCCGACGTGAATCGCGAGTTGACGGGGAAGGGGTACGTCCTCGGCACCCCGGCCACAGCGGATTTTCTGGTGAGCTATCACGTGACGCTGGATGACGAAACCGGCAAAAATCAGGTCACGGATGGCCCCGAATACAGTGCCTTTGCCGTGACGATCCAGGACGGCAACGAGACTGCCGCCGCATACCGGAATCCGATGGCGATCAGTTACCAGGCTGTATATCAAGTGGGAACACTCTCCATCCGTCTCGGTACGCCGCAGCCACGGAAAATTCTATGGCACGGCACCGCGCAGACGCGGATAATGGAAAACGTGGCCATCGCCACCCGCCAAGAGCGGCTGAAGAATGCGGTTCATCTTATCCTCGCTCAATTTCCACCGAAGTAGCGCGGCCACCACGGCGACAGAGTGCCGTGGCTACAACTTGGGCGCGGACCGTTTGTCTCGGCGGAGTTTGAGGAGCTGGAGTTGCTGATCTTGAAAATCCTGCGCGAGCGTCAGCAGCACACCGGTTGACCAGGCAAATGTCAGCAGTCCTGCCATCGCGATCATGCCGGAGAGAAGACGCCAGTTCACCACGAGACTGTAGTTGCTGCCCAACGTGGTGTAATCCATCAACGCGAAATAGTAGCTGGTGCTGAAGTTGAGTTGCGGTACCGCCACCGCGTTCTTCCAATAGAAGAAGCTCGCCCACGAGAACACTTCGAGCAGATGGACAAGAAGGATCAGCCAACTCGTCACGACCAGCGTACACATGCCGGCGACGAAGGAGGAAGCTCGTTCTAGCCGTTGCTTCAACACGGCGTTCACACGCAGAATCAGCAGCATGCCCACTCCATGCATGGCCATCGTGATCGCCACCAAGATGCCGGCCCAGAAAATTTCTTCCAGCGATGTGACGTAGAGTGGCTCGGGGGGCATGTTCACCATTTGAGATCGAGCTGAAGCTGCACCACCGCGGCGTTGGGACTGGCGTTGTGCGTCGGGTCAAGGATGTATTGCACGTCGGGCTGTAACTTCGCCGTCGGGGTGAGTTGCAGTGCATAGGTGATCTCGAACACGTACTCGTTCTCGTGGATGATCGGTTTCGTCGTGGCCATCGGCTGGCTCCAAACGAAACCGACGCCGAGGAAATCGTTGCTCGTCCGTTGCATGAGCAAATGCTTGAACGGGGCTTGGACGACAAAGCCGGTCCCGAGTTGCTGCTGCGCGCCGTTGACCACGTGCGAGCCGCCGTAGCCATACCGGCCGTACCAGCCGAATGGGGAATCTTTGCCGAGTTGTTGCTGGAGGTTGAAGCCGAGACCGCCTTGTGTCCAGCCATCGGCTTCCGCGATGAAGGGTTGGACGCGATAGACGCCGGGGCCGATGCCGAGAAAATTGTCCGGCGCATAACCGAATTCGCCGAGCACCGTCCACGGGTCGCTGCTGAATTCGTTCCATGCCGCCGTGCCCGCAGTCGCGCCGCCGGCGGTGTAGCCGATCATGCCGTACCAATCTTCGAGCGGCTGCCACTGCACGTTGAATCCCGCATTGTAGCTCGGCAAGGGGACGACCATGGAATCAATCAGGCCGGAGTTGATGAATTGCCCGCGCCCGCTGCCGGCGTAGGCATTGGAGTCGAAGTAATTTCCCTGACTCACCATGCCGGCGACGATGACGATTTGGCCGTCGAGCAAGGCTTGCTGCCAGGCGAGTTCGGGGACGCGCCAGCCGTTGTGGCTCGACCAGATGCCGGTGGGATTGGTGGTGGTGCCGAGATTGGATTTGGCGTCTTGCGTGTCACCGATCGGGCCGAGGCCGGTCTTGTATTCGACTTGCGACGTGATCCAGCCGGTATTGAAGATCGCCCATTTGCTTTTGAAGTCGAAAGTGTAATACGCCAGCGTGCTGTCGCCTTTCGTCACGTCGGTCAGGCTGACGTACGTCGCGGTGTGATCGAGTTTGTACCGGAAGCCGTAGTCAGAGAGCCAATACTTGCCCCCCTGCACCACGGCATCCAACGGAGTCGAACGAATCAGTGGGTCGGGACGGATGGCGGTGTTGCCGAACTCGTCGTTGCTGGCGAGGTAGGACATCAGGCGCGGTTGCCGGGCGGGAAACCACTGACACGGAGCGTTTGTTTCCCGGTCGGTCCGCAATTTGACGCCGCGAGTTGATTCGGGAATCTGGCGCGTCCCGGCTGCCGGCAACAACTCCGGTGGAACATCGTTCGTCGGTACCTGAACGATCCGACCCAAGCTGTCGGTGTATAAAACTGTCGGCGGCGCGGCGGAACAAATGCTCACCGCCAAATAAAAGAACAGCAGCCTAGGAATTAGGATTCGGTACCACTTCATAGTAAAGACCATTGCCAAATTGCGGTTGGAAGTAGGTGCCGTTGAGGACGAAGTACTGTGTCCCGTTGACGAAGACCGTCTGCGCGCCGGCCGGCAAATTATTGTAAATCGTGCCCGTCGTTCCGTACGGCGTCACCACCACTGGCGGTGCGACGTAGATGGGAGGTGGCGCAACGTAGTAAGTCGGCTGCGTGTACACTGGCTGCACGTAGACGGGATGGCTGTTGGCGACGACCGTTGCGCCGGCCGCGAACCCAACGGCCCCCGCCGCGATGGCCGCGCCCGTGCTCACTCCGCCGCACGAGTAGCCGGCATGCCAACACGCGCCACCGTAGGCCGCATGTGTATAGCCGCCGTAGCCGCCGCGCGCGCAAGCCACCCACGCTTGCGAAGAGACCGGGACGAAGATCAAACTGACGATCAATGACGCCGCCAGCAAAACTTTAGTTGGATAGTTCATCACTTGTCTCCTTTGATTGGCTTAAACGCGATTTTCTTCGCGCCGGCCGGCAACTTCGGTTCAAATACTTTTGGGGACGCGCTCGGCGCTAAATCCCAATCGGTGAAGTTTACCAGAAACCGCGGTTGGCGTTCCATCTTCAGAAATGTGACAGCCAACCGGCGCGGCAACGGGTTCTTCTCGGGTCCGATCCAAATCTGCCATTCGACGCCCGGCCCGGCGAATGCCAGATGATCGCAAACGATCCCGTCGACGTCGGACTTGCCCACCCAATAGGCGTGCGTCAGATCCTTGGTCACGGCACCATAAACATTGCTGTAAAGCAAATCGGCATACGGAAACACGATGCCAGCCTTTTCCATCACCTGCGGAATCATCTCATCGAATGTCCCCGCCGCGTTCATCTGCGCATAGAAACCGGCCTGTTCATCCACGCCGGTGAACGTCTTGCCATCGCAGTACAAATCGAAAGCCCGACCATCGCCGGTCCGTTTCGCCGCGAGTTTGTTTGGCCGCCCGACGGTTACGTCGGCGGTGTTGAAGTAGTTGAGCAACTGCCCCGTCGGCGACGGCACCTCGACCATGCTGTGGGTCATGAACCGAAACGTCTGCGCCGTCGACAAGCGGTCGGCCACCGGTTTCAACAACGCGAGCGCGTACTGCGCCGGCGTCGGCGCATTGGTCGTTTCCGCCCGGACTCTTGACAGGACAACCACAAGACTTAAAACAAAAACTTTTTTCATCATGGCTTCACCTCAGCTTCGGCGCGAATCCCAGCGGCGATGTCCGCGCTAACTTTCGCCAACGCCCGGCTATGAGCGGCGGCGAGTGCATCACTGTCGGCACCTTGGGTTGCTTCACGCGCAACTGTGTGACCGGACCGCGCAGTCCCGCCCGCCGACCGGCGGACGACCCACATCGCTTCGATCACGGCTGCCTCGTTCGGTTTCGATTCGAACCGTTGAATATCAACCGTCACCCGATAGGTCGATTCGAAGTTCGCTAGCGGCGCCGTCGCCACGTGCGACGTTCCGAGTAGTACACTGAGGTCGGCGGTGATGACGCGGGCGATGCTTTCGCTCAACGGTGCGGCCCACCGGTTGAATTCATCCAGTGCGACGCGGTTCGTTGCCACTTGGACAGTGAACTGCGGCCGGTCCACCAAGGCCGGGACAGTTACCGGGCCGACTAGGACGGCATAACTGGCAGTGGCGCCGGTGGGTTTTGCGGTTGAGCTAAGAGTGTAGAATCGTGACGACGACGACGCGCAGCCGGTGACAGACACCACTGCAATGAGCCAAGCTAATTGTTTTGTCATTATTTTGAATCTCCAGTTTTACCGCGAATGAGTGCTTCGGGATGCCGTTCCAGATAATCCATCAACACCCGCAACGCCTTGGCCGCTTCGCCCATCTCTTGCACCGTGCCGTCCAATCCCTGCATCAACACGGAGTTCGGATTCACGAGCTGACCGGCATTGTTGAGCAACAAGTCCGCATTGGTGAGGGTGCCGCGCACGCCCACGAGGGTCTTATCCAACTCACCGAATGTCTTCCGCAAGTCGTCGCTGATTTCTTTAAATTGCATCTGGTCAATTTTCTTCATGATGCCGGCCAAACTCGATTCGATTCCTTCAATCGAGCCCGGCATAGTCGGCACTCGGGGGGGATTCTGTGCCCAGTCCATTGTCGCCGGCGGTGCGTCGGGATAGAAATCCACCGATACGTAGAGCGCGCCGCTGATCAGGCTGCCGGTCTTTAGCTGCGCCCGGAGCCCCTTCGCAACCACAGTGTCCATCATCTTGCGGTGAATCGCCCGCGAATCCTCACCCGCCGGCACCTCGAGGAATTTGACGCCGTAACGGGCCGGATCCAGCGAGACCGTGACGGGCACAGTAAACGTAGCCGTCTTCGCATCGAACTCGGCGGTAATCGCCGTGACCTCGCCGACGGTGACGCCATTCATCGTCACCGGCGCGCCAACCGTCAGCCCACGAACCGACTGGTTGAAGACGAGCAAATACGACTGCGGATCACGCGGGGGCGGTCGGAAGGCGGTTGAACGATCATTGTAGAGCGTGAACGCGGCGTTGGCGCCGGCCGGTGGCTGCGGTGAATCGGTCGTCGGTGTTTCGAAAGCAATGCCGCCGGCTAGAATGGACATGATCGATTGGGTCTCCACGTGCAGACCGTTCGCGGAGAGCGTCATATCGATTCCACTCGCCTGCCAGAACCGTGTGTCCGGGGTGACGAACTTATCGTAGGGCGATTGGATGAAGACCTTCACATTCAGGAAGTGGCCGGTCGGGTCGAGTTCCCAGGACACCACTTCACCGGCCTGCAATTGCCGGTAATAGATCGGCGTGCCTTGATTGAGCGAACCCAACTCGGCTGTCTTCAGCATGAAGAACCGCCCGGGCGTATCGTGTGCGACTATCGGCGGGGCATCGAGCGCTATATAGCTGCGTTCGCTCTCCTGCGACTGACCCATTTCCACGCCGATATAGTTTCCGGAGAGGATTGTGCCTAATCCGCTAAAGCTGAGGCCGGTCATCCGCGGTTTCACCACCCAGAACTTCGTGTCTTTAACGAGAAAGTCCTTCGCCTTCGGGTCCATTTCGGCGGTGGCGATGACGTGCTTGTGATCGTCCGCCATTTTGACCGCGGTGAGTTTGCCGACTGGCAGACCGTCGTACATAATCTTCGTCTTGCCGGCGTCGAGGCCGTCGCCGGACTGAAACGTGATGGTGATCTTCGGCCCCTCACTCATGATCTTGTCCACGGCAATCCAGCCCCCGGCAATGGCCGCCACGATCGGGATGACCCAGACGAAGGAGATGCGCCCGCGTTTCTTCGGGACGATTTTGGATTCGGGAACTGAAGTAAAATTGTCAGGCATGTTGAACTTTTCCATCCCAGATGAGCCGCGGATCGAACGACTCGACCGCGAGCATTGTTAGCACGACGACCGCCGCAAAAAAGAACAAACCAATCGCCGGCTCCACCGACATGAGCGGCTGCAACTGGATGAGCGCCACGGTAAACGTATCCACGAACACATCCACCATCGACCAGCGCCCGACGATTTCGACGATCCGGTACAGCCGGGTGCGCTGCGCGTTATTCTCCAGCGAGCCTCGCCGCACGGTGAAGAGCAAATACCCGAGCGCCACAATTTTCGCACTCGGAATCATGATACTGGCAAAAAGAACGATCAACGAAAGCGGCCACCCGTGCGGCGACCAGAGCAGCACGACGCCTTGCATGATGGTATCGGATTCACGGTCGCCGCTGGTGATGGTCGTCATCACCGGCAGCAGGTTGGCCGGGATGTAGCAGACCGCCGCAGCAATCACATAGGCCAGCGTCTTTTCGAGGCTCTTCGGTTTTCGATAATGAATCTTCTCGTCGCACCGCGGACAAACCCCTTCGTGCGCGCCGGCCGGTGGGCGTGAGAGCAGGCCGCAGCCTTCGCAGCTCTGCAAGCCCTGCTCCATCGCGTTCATGGTGCCTCCGCCCAAGTCACCTTATTCCAAACTTCGCGCGGATCAAAAACCGATTGAATCGCGGCGAGTAAAACGACCAAGCCCCCCAACGCAAAAATCGCCACCCCGGGGATCACTGTCGCATACTCCGCAATTTTGGTAGTGGCCACCAGCACCCCGAGCAACATGACCTCGATCATGCACCACGTGCGCGTGAACGGAATCTCGCGCAACAACACCCCCACCCACGCCGGTGGATGCCGGCGGCGCACGCCGAGCAAAATCAATAGCTGATAGGCAATCTGAAGCGCCGGTGCGACCACCGCCGCAAAGAGCACCAGCACGGCCACAATCTCCTGATCGTCGTGCCAGAGTTGAACGGCACCGCCGAACACCGTCGTGAACGCCTGCCGCCCCACCGCCGTGAGGCCGAGCATGGGCACCGTGTTCGCTACCACGTAAAGCACCGCCGCTGCGACTGTCAGTGCGAGCGTCCGGTTCAGTGAATCTTCCCGGTGCCGCCAGAGTTCCCTGTCACAGCGCGGACAACGCACCGACGCGCCGGGCGGAGCTTCCGGTATGCGCTGCACGAGATCGCAGTGCTGACAAGCCACCAACGTGGCGTCAGCGATGGGCTGGTTATGCACGGGGCTGAGAATAATCAGTGTTCTGCGTACTGTCCATTAGACTTTGGAACAATGGCGTCGAAGCTACCTCCGAGCGCCAGATGCAGTTGAATCCGGTTGGTCAGTTGCGCGCGATGGAGCTTGATCAACTCCGCGGCGCTGGCGAGTTGGGCGGCCTGCAATTGGAGGACTGGGAGCATGTCGCACGCGCCGGCCTGATATTGCTCGGTGATGATCCGCACTGACTCGGTGCGATCCTGCAACGCGGCGGAGCTGTAGTCGATGCGTTGCGCTAGGAGTCCTTCATCCGTCAACGCGGTCTCCACTTCGCGGAATGCGTTGAGCACGACGCTGCCGTACCGGGCGACGGCTTGCTGTTGTTGCGCGCCGGCAATCCGGATCCGCGCGACCAGCGCGCCGCCGTCATAGACCGGAATCGCCGCCCCGGCCATGCCGCGCAGAATATACGGATTCAACCCGAGCAACGTCAGCGCGTTGTCGCTGAAGTGACCGCCTTCAAACGAAAGCGCGATCGTCGGCAACAACGAGAGTTTCGCAGTCTCGCGGAGCCGGAACGTTTCGAGAACGGATTGCTCGGCGGCGAGAATGTCCGGGCGTTCGCGAAGCAATGCAGTCGGGACGCCGGCTGTTACCGGCGGGGGGACTGGCACGAAGGCGGCGTTTGCCGCCAACTCCGCCGCGGGATACCGGCCGAGGATCACTTCGAGGGCGCGACGCACCATGGCGTCGAGGATTTGGGTCTGGCGCAATTCGCTCTGGGCTTCGTTGAGTTTCGCGCTGGCCTCGGCGACGTCGAGCTCGGCGACTTGGCCGGCGCTGCTCTTCAGTTTCGTCAGGGCGAGTGCGTTGGAGTAAACGGTCACGGCTTGACCGGCCAATGCGACGAGCTGGCGCGTTTCGCTTGCCAAGAACCAACTCTTAGCCGTCGTCGCGGCGAGCGATTGCCGGGCCCACGCGTAGTCGAGCGCGGCGGCTTGGTAACCGGCTTTGGCCGCGGCGCGTTGGGAGCGCAATTTGCCCCAGACGTCCAACTCCCACGAGAGGATGCCGTACTCGGTGTTGGCGTCATAGTTCTTGGAGACGCCGGAATCGCGGGTGCGGCTGAAGTCCACCTGACCGTTGAGGTGCGGTAAGAGCTGCGCGGTGGCGAGGGCGATGTCTTGCCGGGCGATTTCGACTTTGGCGGCGGCTTGCCGGAGGTCGAGGTTGTTGGTGATCGCTTCGGCGACGATGGCGTCCAAGGCCGGGTCGTGAAATGTTTTCAGCCAATCACCGGCGACGGCGTTGGTGGTTGCGGCGGAAGTCCACGTGGTCGGGATTTTCGTCGTCGCCGGTAAGGCATCGTGCACGATTGTGTCGTGCGCCGGCGGTTTGGCGAGCATGCAGCCGGCGAGGAGCGCGACCGGCAAGAGAGCGAGGCGGTTCATCAGAACGGCATGGGATAGAGGAAATTCATCCACGTGGTGATGCGGATCGTGATCCGGCGCAGCGCGGCCCACGGACCGTGCATGCCGTGGGTGTAGACGGCCGCGACGCCTTGGGCACCGATCGGGAATTTGGATTGGTCCACGTCATCCATCGTGATGGCGACGGCGAAACAGCCTTGCGGGAGTTTGGGCGGCTCGGGGTGGAAGACCGGGAGGTTGCCGCTCGGGAGGTATTGGCCTTCGCCACTCGCTTTCCAGATGCTGGCGACTTTGCCGCGGAAGATTTGGCCGGGGTAGAGATCGAGCGCGACTTCGACCGGCTGATTGTTGGTCATGTATTTGAGTGTTTCCTGAAAGTACGCGGCGAGCAGATAGCGGTCGGCGTCGCAGATGAACGAGGCGATCGCGCCGACGCGATAGTCGCCAGCCACCATGCCGGGGCGGACTTGGAGATTGATGATGTGGCCGTCCTCGGGCGCGAGGAGCGTGGTGTTGTCGAGGTAGTACCGGGCTTGGTCGAGTTCGGCTTGGACGGCGGCGACGGTGGTGTTGACGCCGTCGATTTCGGAGTCGGCCCGGAGCGTGGCGCGTTCGGCTTCGGCGGCGGCTTCTTTGACAGCGGCTTCTTCGGTCAGAACTTGGGCGGCCCATTTCTGGGATTCCTGGCGCGAGCCGGCATTGTTCGCGGCGAGACCTTGGAAACGCTGATTCTGTTCTTTGGCGTAGGCGAGGTCGCTCTGGATCTTGACGACTTTGGCAGCGGCGGCGGTGGCTTCGGCTTTGAGGACGCCGACGTTTTGTTTGGCCTGTGCGAATTGCGCTTCGAGTTGTTTGACTCGGTACTCGTAGGGCCGGCGATCAAACTGGAACAGCGGCTGGCCTTTCTTGACGGGCTGATTGGGCTCGACCAGGACCGCCGTCACAAGCGTCGGTTCGGACAGACGCGGGACGAGTTGGATGGTGTGTTGGACGATCTTGGCGTTGTTCGAGGCCGGCGTCATGAAGCGCAACCCGATCACGAAAATCAGGAGCACGTGAACGACGACGAACGCGCTGACAATGGCCCACGCGGCATTGAGCCTGAGCCATTTGAATTTGAAAAAGACCAACCAGCCCAAGACCAGGAAACCAAATAACATTCCGAGCGCGAGTATCATGAGCGTGCTTCAGCTTTCTTTCTTCGGCTCGGGTGTAGTTTGCCGGCTCTGGCTGCTGAGTCGGGCGATGTCTTCGGCGACAGCTTGCGCTTCTTCTTTCGGGAAGCGGCGGATATCGACGATGTCGGTCGGTTTGAAGGCCCAGAGGAACGCCTTCAGCCACGCGACAACCGTGAGGAAGCCGGCATAGCCCATGAGTTTTACCGCTTCGGCGTCGGGATGGTTGCGGGCAATGGCGATGCGCCCCGGCAGACCTGCGAGCCACACCAAGAAACCCAAGACGGACATCACCATCAGAAAGAGCACGGCGAACGTTACGTAGTCCCAAAAGTCCAGTCTGAAGCCGAGGAGAGATTCCATTGTTTAGGACTCCGGTTGTTGTTTCATGTTTTCCTTTGGGGGTCTTGCCTAAAAGGGCTGTCCGACCATCATTTGGACGTTCGCCCCTTCAGGCGAATAGGCCATGTCGATGCGGCCAATGAGGCGTTTGACCATCACCCGCAGGCCGAGGCCGGCATCCCATTTCATACTGGAATGCAGGGTGTCGATGTTCCATTCGGGCGCGACCCGCCCAGTCTCAACGAACGCCACCGCTTGAATCCAGTCGGAGTTCAGTTTCTTGACGTAGGGAATACTGTTGAGCGGATTCCAATCTGGGATGACCCGGTATTCGGCGCAGTAGTAGATGGCGGCTTTGTCGCTGAAGCGGCCGGAGGGGTACCCGCGCATGCGATATAACCCGCCGAGGGTGGCGCCAGCGAAGTTGGGGGCGCGATGATTGATGACCGTGCCAGTCGGCGTGTTGTGCTCGTCCCACGTCAGGGAGTCGGCGGTCCAGAAGGAGAGCGCGAGCACTTGTTGCCGGAGGTGTTCGGTGGCGCCGAGCGAGAAGAACTTATTGAACGTCGCGTCGATCACCGACCACGAGGCCGTGCTGTCCGGCCAGCCGAAGTCGCGAGAGAACCCGACCCGTTGGTAGCTGCCGATGGACGGGTTCGGGGCAAAATCCCGGTTGTCATACGCGAGGGCGGTGGTCAATCCAGTGGTCCGGATGTTGTCGGTCGTGACGTCTTTGCTGTCGACGGTTTGCTGCCGGGAGAACGGCTGGAGTTGGATCTCGGTGAGACCGGACTTCAACGGGTTCCATGTGCTGCCGCCGGTCGCGCCGGACACCAGCATCCCGCGATCAACGACTTGCTTGGTAATCGGCTCTTCGGCATCGGCGCCGAGCGGCAACAGGTACTTGAACGTCAGATAACCATAGAAATCGCTGCCGCTGCCCGACACGTAATTGTTGTCGCTGGAGCCGTTGCTGCCGGCCTGTTGGTTGGGAAACTTGGGATTACCATCGATGAAAACATTTTGCTCCTGGAAGTAGCCGGCCGAGAGCCACGGATCGAGGAAGAGCCGGTCGCAGAATGGCATTTGAATATCTTTGCCGAGAAAGTACGCGGCCCCTGAGCCGGACGTGCCCGCCATGGCCGAGACGACGTACGACATCTGCGGCTGCAGCCACCCACTCGCGCCATACGCCGCACCGGCGGCAAAGCCGAAGTGTTCGTTGTAAAACGCGTACGGCAACAGGAAGCTTGTCGGCGTGAATTGCCCATTGGTATCCACCATGATGGTCGCCGCATTCGCCGGCGCCAGGTACGCGAGTCCAAGCAGCACCAGGCAAAGAAACTTAATGGCGTATTTTCTCACAATTCATTTCACGGCCTATTTCTTCTCCATCGGGAAGATGGTCTTCCAATCGGTCTTCATGTCCACGACCGTCCAATTCGCTTTCTGCGCTTCCGCCAGTAAAGCATCGGTGAAAGTGCCGATGGGCGACTTCGGTCCATACGCCCACTCGCGTTCG
This sequence comes from Verrucomicrobiota bacterium, assembly GCA_037127585.1. GTDB lineage: Bacteria > Verrucomicrobiota > Verrucomicrobiia > Palsa-1439 > Palsa-1439 > CAINDI01. The sequence continues at coordinate 2,539 of JBAXYB010000066.1, read as the reverse complement.
GCATCGGTATGATGAACGAGCAGGCAGAACCGCGCGCCACTGCCGGCGGCGGTGTATTCCAACATCTGCTGGTCGCCGGTCGAATTGCCGAACGCCATGACGGGCCGGTGACCGATGTGCGAATTGATCCCGACCGGCTTGCCGTCTTTGTCGTCGATGAAGTCGATTGCCGGCAATCGCATGAGGACCGGCTTGCCGTCGTGCATTTCATACTTCGTCTTGATGCTACTGCCGACGACCTGTTCCGGCGGGATGCCATAGACCGCTGCCGTCCACGGACGCATGAACTCGATGCCGCCGCCGGACACGATGAACGTTTTGAACCCGTTCGCGCGTAGGTACGCGAGCAGTTCGAGCATCGGCTGGTAAACACATTCCGTGTAGGGGCGCTTCAGAGTCGGATGCTTCGCGGTGGCGATCCACTCCTTCACGATGGTTTCAAACTCCTCTGTGGTCATCCCGGCGTGGGTGACCATGACGATCTCGCCAATAGCGCGTTCGCCGCCGGACAAGGCCTTCTTCACGTCGCCCTTGAGCAGTGAGGCAAACGGTTCCTTCTCCTTCCACTCCGGATGCTGCGGCGCGAGGACACCGACCCGGTGCATAGCGAAGAGCAGTTGGAAATACATCGGCTGCTCAGCCCAGAGGGTGCCGTCGTTGTCGAACGTCGCGATACGCTCGGCAACCGGGACGAAATCCGGTGAACCTTCTTTCGTCACCTTGCCGTCATTCCACGACGGCAAGGGGTCTTGTGCCTGCGCGCTCAGCGCGAGAACCGCCAGCGACACGAATGCGATGCGTCTGGCTGCTTTCATGACCGCCTCTCCTTTGTGTCGATTGGTTGTCGCGAAGATGAAATCGCGGGCTAATCCTTGTTCGCGCCTTGGCTGAGAGTTTCCAGCACGCTGTCGAGCGAGAAGCTGCCGGCTTTCTGGCTCGGCGGGAACTCGCGGAACGAGCCGAGGAATTGCCCGACATATTGCTGTGCCGGCACCAAGACGAAGGCGTGATCGACCCGCCACCGCCCGTAATCAATACTCTCGTGGTCAGCCGTCTCGAACGGATCGGAGCGCAGGTTGAAGAGCTTCGGGAAGCGCAGCGGCACGAACGGGTCCTGCCAGACATCCAGACCGGTCGCCCGCTGCTCGGCGAAAACGATCTTGTATTGCTGGTAGCGCAACCCGACGAGCGAGCCGTCGTCGTTGAAGTAGAAGAACTCTTTGCGCGGGCTGGGCGCTTTGCCGGCGAGCGCGTCGGTCAAGTTGTAGCCGTCGAGATGCACCTTGAAGGTCTTGTCGCCGACTTTCATGCCTTTGAGCAATTGCTCTTTCACGTCGGGCACACCGGCCGCCGCGAGGAGCGTGGGCAGCATGTCTTCATGGGAAGCGATGTCGTTGATGACGGTGCCGGGCTTGATGACGCCGGGCCACTTGATCGCGCAAGGCACGCGGTAGGCGCCTTCCCAGTTGCTGGCTTTTTCGTTGCGGAAGGGCGACGCGCCCCCATCCGGCCAGGAGAACTTCTCGGCGCCATTGTCGGTGGAATACATGACGATGGTGTTGTCATCGAGGCCAAGTTCCTTGAGCTTGGCGAGGATTTCACCGACCATCGCGTCGTGCTCGACCATGCCGTCGGGATAAATGCCGAGGCCGGTCACGCCTTGGCTTGCCGGTTTGAGATGCGTCCAGATGTGCATCCGGGTGGCGTTCCACCAAATGAAGAAAGGCTTGTCGGCCTTCTTCGCGTCCGCCATAAACCGCAGCGTTTCCTTGGTGAATTCCTCATCGCACGTTTCCATGCGCTTCTTGCCGAGTGGGCCGAGGCTTTCGATCCGCTGCGTGCCGTCCGGATTCGCCCACGTGTGCAGCAAGCCGCGAGTGGCGTATCTCTTGATCATCGCGGGATCTTTGAAATAGTCGGGGTTTTCGAACTCTTCCTCGGCATTTAGGTGGTACAGCGAACCGTAGAACTCGCCGAAGCCGTGCGCGGTGGGCAAGTGTTCGTCGCGGTCGCCGAGATGGTTCTTGCCGAACTGCGCCGTCAGGTACCCCTGGGCCTTGAGCAACTCCGCAATGGTCACGTCGCGCGCCTGCAACCCTTCCTTCGCGCCCGGTAAGCCGACTTTGAGCAGGCCGGTGCGGAAACCGGACTGACCGGTGATGAAGCATGAGCGGCCGGCGGTGCAGCTCTGCTGGCCGTACCAGTCGGTGAACAGCGCGCCTTCCTTAGCGATGCGATCAATGTTCGGTGTCTTGTAGCCCATCATGCCTTGGTTGTAGGCACTGACGTTCCAGTAACCGATGTCATCACCCCAGAGGATGAGGATATTGGGTTTCTTCGCGTCCGCCGCGCGGGAATTGCCGGCGGTAACTAACGAGGCCAACGTCAAGGCCGCAAACAGCGCTACATTGCGCCGTGTCCGAGTTTTCGTTCTCATATGGTTTCTCCTTTAGTTGTCTCGATGGTGAAGTCGCGGGCCGCCCCGGTGGGGGCAGCCCGCGCTGTTCACAATCGAAGTGATTGGTTAATCACGTGATTA